>JBBQSQ010000160.1:0-10483 GCA_038213745.1 Cytophagales bacterium | reverse complement strand
TCATTATCAGCGACCTGCAGTTTAGCGTGGATAACCTGCCCCTGAAAAGCGCCACCGACGTGGGCCGCGCCACCAAAGCCGCCGCGCAGGGCATGCTGGCCAAGGTATACCTCTACCAGAAAAACTACCAGAAAGCCTACGACCTGACCGATGAAATCGTGAAGGGCAAGTCGGGCGCATACGGCCTGTTTTCGCCCTACGCCGACATCTGGCGGGCGGCCGGGGCCAACAGCTCGGAATCGGTTTTTGAAGTGCAGGCGGGCATCAACGCGGCCTGCGACAACTCGGCCGTGCAGCTCTACACCGTGAGCCAGGGCCCACGGTCGGGCGGCCGCGGCGGCTGGGCCGATTTGGGCTTCGGCTTCAACAACCCCACCCTGGAGCTGGCCAATGCCTACGAAACCGGCGACGTGCGCCGGGCCGGCAGCATCATCTTCATCCAGCCCACGGCCCCGGCCGGGCAGCGCTCCACCGGCACGGTGCTCTGGGACGGCTTCCGCATCCCGAGCAAGGACTCGGTGGAGAACTCGCGCTACAGCTACAAGGCCTACCACAGCCGCACCAAGGAAGCCAACTGCGGCAACAACGACTACCTGCCCAAGAATATCCGCATCCTGCGCTACGCCGAAGTACTGCTCATTCACGCCGAAGCCGCCGCGCAGCTCGGCAATGCCGCCGCCGCCCAAACCGACCTCAACGCCGTGCGCGCCCGCGCCGGCCTGGGCACCAAGCCCGCCACGGTGGCCACCATCTGGCAGGAGCGCCGCGTAGAGCTGGCCCTCGAACACGACCGGTTCTTCGACCTCGTGCGCCAGGAAAGCGTGACGCCGGGCCGCATCGTGCCCATTTTCGCCGCCCAGGGCAAGACGTTTGTGAAGGGCAAGCACGAGCTGTTCCCAATTCCCCAGCCCCAGATTGACCTCAGCGGCGGACTGTTGACGCAGAATCCGGGGTATTGATTTTTAGCCCGCAGAGGGCGCAGAGGATTGCGCAGAAGTCGCAGAACGTTCTGCGGCCCTCTGCGTTTTTCCTCTGCGTCCTCTGCGGGCCAGCTATTCGCGCAATTCCATGAAACTCCTGCTGCTCCTGTTCTTACTGCCCGCTACGCTCCACGCCCAGCAGAAGTCCGCGCCGAAAAAAGCGCCCACCGCCAAATTCGACCCCACCAAACGCCCCCGTAACCTCACTGACGACCAACTGCTGGACTTGGTGCAACGCCAGACCTTCCGCTATTTCTGGGATTTTGGCCACCCCGTGTCGGGCATGGCGCGGGAGCGCAGCAACGTGGCCTACGACTACGGCAATGAGGTAGTGACCACCGGCGGCACTGGCTTCGGCATCATGGCCATCGTCGTGGCCGCCGACCGCAAGTGGATTACCCGCGAGCAGGCCGCCACCCGCATCTACAAAATGGTGCGCTTTCTGGAAAAAGCCGACCAGTTCCACGGCGTGTTTCCGCACTGGCTGAACGGAGCCACGGGTAAGGTAATTCGTTTTGGGGCGAAGGACGACGGCGGCGACATCGTGGAAACATCTTTCCTGATGGAAGGCCTCATCTGCGCCCGCCAGTACTTCACGGCCGACACGCCCGTGGAACGCGACCTGCGCAACCACATCGGCTGGATGTGGGAGAACGTGGAGTGGAGCTGGCAAACCCAGGGCGGCCAAAACGTGCTCTACTGGCATTGGAGCCCCAACAACGGCTGGAGCATGAACCACCAGATTCACGGCTGGAACGAGTGCCTGATAACCTACGTGCTGGCCGCCTCATCGCCAAAATACGCCATCGACAAGCCGGTGTATGACCAGGGCTGGGCCGTGGGGCCGGAGTTCAAAAACGGCCGGGAATACTACGGCATCAAGCTGCCGCTGGGACCCGATTTGGGCGGGCCGCTGTTCTTCACGCACTACTCTTTTCTGGGCCTCAACCCCCATGGCCTCAAGGACCAGTACGCCGACTACTGGCAGCAAAACCAGAACCACACGCTCATCAACTACCAGTACTGCGTCGAGAACCCCAAGCACTTCAAAGGCTACGGCCCCAACACCTGGGGCCTCACCGCTTCGGACAGCTACCAGGGCTACGCCGCCCACAACCCCAAGGAGGACCTGAGCGTAATTTCGCCCACCGCCGCACTCTCGGCCTTCCCCTACACGCCGGAGCAGTCCATGCGCGCCCTCAAGCACTTCTACTTCGACCTCGGCGATAAAATCTGGGGCGAGTACGGTTTCGTCGACGGCTTCAGCGAGGAACACGACTGGCAGGCCAAGTCCTACCTGGCCATCGACCAGGGCCCGATTGTGGGCATGATTGAAAACTACCGCTCGGGCCTGCTCTGGAAGCTGTTCATGAGCTCGCCCGACGTGCAGCGCGGACTCGGCAAGCTGGGGTTCGAGAGCCCGACGTTGAAGAACTAAATAACGCATGCCCCTTTGAACGGTCATGCTGAGCGTAGTCGAAGCATCTCTACCGCTTCGTTAAAGCAACATCGATTTACTATTGCAGTAGAGATGATTCGACAAGCGGACGCCAGATGAGCATGACGTTCTAAAATACCACGCCTCCAAAACTCCCACATTCTTTGGCTTCGCATGAAACGCTTCCCCCTCGCTTCCCTCCTCCTTACCCTCGCCCTTGCCCCCGCCGCGCAGGCCCAGAAAAAACCGGCTCCTGCCCCGGCCGGCGACCCCAAAATGAAGCAATACATCGACGGCCTGATGGCCAAGATGACGCAGGCGGAAAAAATCGGCCAGCTGAACCTGGTTTCGGTGGGCTTTGACGTGACCGGGCCGGTGGTGAGCAAGGACGTGGACGCCAACATCCGCAAGGGCAACGTGGGCGGCGTGTTCAATACCTACACGCCCATTGCGGTGCGCAAGCTCCAGGAAATGGCCCTGAAGGAGTCGCGGCTGCACATTCCGCTCATGTTTGGCTACGATGTCATTCACGGGCACCGCACCATTTTCCCGGTGCCGCTGGGCCTGGCTGCCAGTTGGGATTTGAAGGCCATTGAGCAAAGCGCCCGCATCGCGGCCGAGGAATCGACGGCCGACGGGCTCGACTGGGTGTTCTCGCCGATGGTCGACATTGCCCGCGATGCCCGCTGGGGCCGCATCATGGAAGGCTCGGGCGAAGACCCCTACCTCGGGGCGCGCATTGCCGAAGCCATGGTGCGCGGCTACCAGGGCCCCGACCTCACCAGCCCCACCGCCGTAATGGCCTGCCTCAAGCACTTCGCCCTCTACGGGGCCGCCGAGGCCGGGCGCGACTACAACACCACCGACATGAGCCGTCAGCGCATGTACAACGAGTACCTGCCGCCCTACCACGCCGCCGTCGACGCCGGCGTGGGCTCGGTGATGTCCTCCTTCAACGACATTAACGGCACGCCCGCCACCGCCAACAAGTGGCTGATGACCGACCTGCTGCGCAAGCATTGGGGCTTCCAGGGCTTCGTGGTGACGGACTACACGGCCATCAACGAGCTGATGGCGCACGGCCTGGGCACCGAGGCGCAGGTGTCGGCCCTGGCCCTGAACGCCGGCATCGACCAGGATATGGTGGGCGAGGTTTTTCTGAAACACGCCGCCGAAAACCTCAAATCCAACGCCGTGCCCGCGGCCCAGATTGATGCCGCCTGCCGCCGCATTCTAGAGGCCAAGTACAAGCTGGGGCTGTTCCAGGACCCCTACCGCAACATCAGCCCGGAGCGCGCCAAAAGCACGCTGATGAAGCCGGCGTTCATTGCTGCCGCCCGCGACATTGCCCGCAAAAGCCTGGTGCTGCTCAAGAACGACCGCAATGCCCTGCCGCTGAAGAAAACCGGCAGCATTGCCCTCATTGGCCCGCTGGCCAACCGGCAGCGCGACGTGATTGGGAGCTGGAGCGGGGCCGGCGACTGGAAGCAGGCCGTGTCCGTGGAGCAGGGCCTGCGCGCCGCCGCGCCCGGCCTGAAAATCACCTACGCCAAGGGCGCCAACATTGCCGACGACCAGCAGATGCTGGACCGCCTGCAAGAACACGGCGGCGAACTGGAGCTGGACAAGCGCAGTTCGGAAGACATAATTAAGGAAGCCGTGCAAACGGCCCAGGCCGCCGACGTAATCGTGGCCGTGGTGGGCGAAAGCCAGGGCATGACCGGCGAGGCCGCCAGCCGCGCCGACATTGGCCTGCCCGGCCAGCAGCTGGCCCTGCTCAAGGCCCTCAAAGCCACCGGCAAGCCGCTGGTGCTGGTGCTGATGAACGGCCGGCCGCTGACCTTGAGCTGGGAAGATAAAAACGCCGATGCCATCCTCGAAACGTGGTTTGCGGGCACGCAGGCCGGCAATGCCATCGCCGACGTGCTGTTTGGCGACTACAATCCGAGCGGCAAAATCACGGCTACGTTCCCGCAGGTGGTGGGCCAGGTGCCGCTCTACTACAACCACAAAAGCACCGGCCGGCCCTACGCCGGCGTGGCGCTCGACAAGTACAAGTCGCGCTACCTTGACGTGTCCAATGAGCCGCTCTACCCCTTCGGCTTCGGTCTGAGCTACACCACGTTCACCTACGGCAAGCCCACGCTCAGCAAGGCCACCATTGGCCCCGCCGAGACCCTGACCGTGAGCGTGACCGTGCAAAACACCGGCCCCGCCGACGGCGAAGAAGTGGCCCAGCTCTACCTGCGCGACTTGGTGGGCTCCATCTCCCGCCCGGTGGCGGAATTGAAAGGTTTCCAAAAAGTATTGCTGAAAAAAGGCGAGAGCAAAACCCTCACCTTCCGCCTTGCGCCCGATGCCCTCAAGTTCTACAACAACGACCTGAAATTCGCGGCCGAGCCCGGCGACTTCCAAGTGATGGTGGGCGGCAACTCGCGCGATGTACAGATGGCCGCGTTCAAGCTGGCGGCCAAGTAAGGCCCTACTTGGCCGGCTTCACCCGGCAGCCGGAACCTCCAGCTCAATGCATACACGGGTGCCCTGGCCGGGGGCCGACTCTTGGTACAAGCGGGCCCCCAGCATCTGCACGCGCACGCCGATGCTGCGCAGGCCCACGCCGGTGCTCGCTGCGGCCGGGTCCTCGGCGGTGAACGTGTAGCCACAGCCATTATCCGCCACCACCAGGGCAAGGTGCGCGCCGGTTTGGCAGAGTTGAATGCGCAGCTGCGTGGCCCCGCGGGCGTGCTTGAGGGCGTTGTGCGCCAGCTCCTGGCAAATGCGGTAGAGGGCCAGCTCCTGGGCCAGCGCCAGGGGGTGCGGGTAGTCCACGTCGAGCGTCACGGCCAGGGTGCCAGTGCGGCGGCACAGGTCGGCCAGGTAGGCCAGGGCCTGGGCCAAGCCCACGCGGGCCAGTACGGCCGGGTAGAGGCTGTGCGACACGCTGCGCACTTCCTCAACGGCCGTGCCCAGCACCTCGCGGGCCAGGTCCAGCAGGGCGGGGGCGTCGGCGGCCGTGGGAGCGGTGGCCAGGCGGTCGACCAGCATCTTGGCCATGGCAATGGAGGAGGCAATGTCGTCGTGCAAGTCGCGGCCAATGCGCTCGCGCTCCGTTTCCTGGGCCTCAATTACCGCCGTGAGTAGCTGCTGCTGGTACGCGGCTTCGGCCGAACGCAGGTGCAGCTGCTGTTGCAGCAGCCGCTTTTGGTACACCACGAGAAAGAGCACCAGCCCCCCGCCCGCCAGCAGCAGTAGCCCAATGCCGCCCAGCAGCAGCGGGGCGAAGGTTACTTCTGCGGGCGCATCCACAGGGCTACGCAAAAGCAGCTATACATCACGGCCAGCAGCAGGGCATGCACCGTCCAGACCGCAAGGTTGAATTGCTTGGAATATTGCATCATGTAGTTGCTGAACAAGGATATCTGGAGTTTGCCTAAGTAATATAGCAACAGCCCCGTCGAAACCCAGAACATGGGGTCGTGGGTGAGCTGCTGCACTACCAACTCGTTGAGTAACTTACGAAAATACAGTACCACCAGTAGCAGCACCAATAAACACTCCACCACTTGCAGCAGCGGCTTGAACCGAGTCGTCTCGGGTAATAACAAGCCACTCACGCCCGCGTACAGCACAAAGGCCCCGGCCAGCCACGGCTGCACCCGCGTGAATTCCGCCGACTGCAAGGCCCGGCGGTACACCAGCGACAGCAGCAAAACCGCAGCGGCCGAATCGAGCGGCCCAAGAAACAGGTTGGGAATATGTCGGGAATGCAGCATATCCGACACCAATTCGAGCAATAGCCCGAACCATATCAAACCCGCTAAATAACGCACAGCGGTTGTCAGGTACTTGAATCGGAGAATGCTGATGATACTGGCCAACACCATCATTACCTGCGTCAGCGTCACTATCAGGTTAAATATCGCCGATACATCAACGCTATCAAGCATGACGGCAACGGTTTCCGAACCAACTCAGGCAACAGGAATATGCCCGCCGCATTAGCACGTGGGAGGGCAGGGTTTTGCCATGTTAACATGTGGGTCGCTCCCACCCGCTAGCTTATTGCTTTCGAGCTTCAGCAGCAGGCCGAAGGTTTGCACCAGCACTTCGCCTTGCGGCTCGGAGCGGTAGTATTCGTGCAGGCCAAATTCCAGCATCAAGGATTCGTTGTCGAGGTCACTTAGGTTTACCGGCCGCAGTAGGGTGGTGAACTCTGCCAATTCGAAGGTATAGCCGCGCAACGGGCCGTAGGTGGTGGCAAACAGCGGCGGCGTCGCCACCGTGACGGCACCCCAGGCGTTTAACCACAGTTGGGAAAGCACATCGGGCACGTCGGTGCGCGTGAGTGCCCGCATGGCGGGCTGGGGCCGGGCGGCGGCAACCGTCGTTGCGGGAGCCGCCGCGGGCTTGCGCTGCTTCGGTAGCCAGTATTCTTCGGCGACGTAGTACGACGAGATGCGGGCATCCAACGAATCGGTCGCAAAGAGCGCCGCCGTAAAGTGCGGCAGCCGCGTTTTTTCATCCACCTTGACGAGGAAGCGCGCCTTGATGCGCGCCGCCCCTATCGTAGACACCAGCCGGGCAATCTGCCGGGCCGGGAAGCAAAGCGAGGCGAGCAGCGGTTCCTTTTTGCCCAGCTGGAAGCTCTGGGCCAGCACGGTGCCGGCGGGGTCGCTGCTGGCCGCCACCCAGTTGGCGGCGTACTCATCGTATTGCCGCTGGGTAATGATGTCGGCGGGAAGGGGGGCTGGCGGGGGTGAAGACGGTGCTTTCATTGAGGGCTATGTGGTTGGGGCAAGTCCGAAGCAAACCTGCGTTTGGGGGGGTTAATAAGCAAAGCTAATTGCCCAGCTAACAGATGCCTACTTTGCTGTTGAAAACTTGATATTATAAATACTTATTTCAAGCATGCCGCAACCGGTACGCGGCCCCGTAGCCGAGCGGAATGGCGCGCTACCGCGGCAAAGGCCGCGGGCGGCGCATCTGAAAACCAGTGGCTTCGCCGATGCGCAGCGGGACCCGCGTCATCAGCCGGATTACCAGGGCGGTGCCGACCGGGCTGCCCTCGGCCGCGGGCTCGGGCCACACCCGTAACCACGCGGATGGGCCGGGCCGCCGCCCATACCCGCACCGAATCTCCGGATTGCGCGCGGGCCAGCGAGCCGGAGGGGCAGCGCCACAAGCACCGGCAAGCAGGGCGGCTTCGAAATAGCGCCTACCAACGTAGTGCGGCCCACGTACTGGCCCGCCGCCACCCGCCGCCCGCCCATAAAGCCGGCGTGCGGGGCCAGCACGAAGGTGAAATTAGAGAGCCAGGCGGTTACCTCGCTCCGCCGCACGTACCCGCCATTATCAAAGAACAGTTGGCACGCGACCGGCCGTTTTGGCCCGCACCGGCTCGTCGCCCCCGGCGCTGGCGCGGCCCGTGCACACGCCCACCGTCGAACAGGGCCCGGCGACCAGCGCCGCCATTTCACCGATGGATTTCCGCCACCAGCGGCGGCCTGGCACCGCCAATCAGCAGTAGGATGAAACCACCATGCCGGGATTCGCGGTTCGGCTCGTCGTCGCCGAACTGTCGCTTAAGTTGCTGCGGCTGCGTTACCACTTGGGTTTATTGCTCCACCCGCTTCACGCGCAGGTAGTCCAGCATGGCCTGGTTCACCTCGCCGTTCATGTTCTGGTTGGCGGGCTCGTAGGCCAGGGTGAGGGCATGGGTGCCTTTTTCGAGGCGCACGAGGATGGAGTTCGAGAAGCCCCAGTTGCTCCATTCGTCCACGCCACGCTGGGGCAGCACCACGGTGCCCAGCAACTCCGGGCCGCGGCGCAAGGTGCGGAGGGCGCACTTGTTGTTGGTGTTGACGGGGCCGTTGCCGTTCGCGTAGCGGAAATCGACGGCGTAAAGGCCGGTTTCGGGCACGGTGATGGGGATGGTGAGGGTTTTGTTGATGCTGGGGGTGATTTCAATGAAGCCTTTGCCAGAGTAGCCCTGGTAAGCCTGGGCGGCCGGCGGGGCCACGGTTTCGAGCTGCACCGGCCGGATGGCGGTGTCGGTGCCGGTTTCGAGCGGCTCGCTGGCGAAGGATTCGCGGCCGGCATCGTCCACGGCAATGATTTGGTAGACGGCAAAGGGTCCGGCGGGCACGGCATATTCCGTGGTTTTAAGGCTGGTGAAGAGGACTCCGTTTTTCAGCACCAGGAATTCCTCGGCATCCTCGGCCTTGTCCCAGCTGAGGCGGCCCTGGGCGAAGGACACGGCGGGCGTTTCGGGCGCGAAGCGGTTGGGCACGCGGTTTACGGGCTGGGGCGCGGGCGCGGCGCTCGTGAGCGTGATGCGCACCTGGTGGCGGCCGCTGAGCCCGGCCGGGATGGCAGCGTCGGACAGCGGCTGGCCGTCGAGGGTAATGACGGCAATCTGGTTGCCAAAGCCGCTCATTTCCACATCGAGCACGGCCCGGCGGTACTTGAATCCCATCAGCCGGCGCTGGCCCGCAAATGCCTGCGGCACGAAGGGCCGGAACACCAGCCGGTCGCCCTGGTAATGCATCCCAAACAAGACTTTATACACCAGGCCCAGGCTGCCCGACAGGCTCCAGAGCATGTTCGAAGAGTTGATTTGGGTGCCGGCGTAGTCGCCGGTGCGGGCCACGAAGTTTTCCTTGTTGGTGAGAAACAGCGCGGCCGGCCGGTAGATGGCGGCCATGCTCTCGGTGAGCGAGGCCTCGTTGCCGGCCTGCGCGGCGGCCAGCGCCCAAAAGCTCTGCACGAAGGGCCACACGGCGTCGTTGTGGTAGGGCGGGATACCGGGAATCTGGGGGTAGATGCACGGCACGCCGAAGGGCACGGTGGGCGTTTTGCTCACCACCTGCTGCGCCCGCTCGCCCTCGGCAATGCCAAAAAGCACGCACAGGGCCTCGCCCAGCGCCTCGGCTTTGGGCGAGAGCGACAGGGCCGTGCGGCCGTAGCGGTACTGGCCGTAGTAGCCCCGGCCCTCCTGCCACAGGTGCTGGTTGATGCCGAACTTGATGGCATCGGCCTGGCGCTTGTGCTGGGCGGCCACGCCGGGCTGGCCGAGCTTGGCTGCCATCTGGGCCAACACGATGTTGGCCTGGTAGTGCACGGCATTGGTGCCCAGGTTTTCGGACTGGTAAATGTCCGCCGGCTGCATCCAGCGCGGGTAGGTTTGCTCGCGCCAGTCCAGAAACGACGACTCGCCGCGCACCAGGCCGGTGGCGGGGTCGTAGGCGTTCTGGCGGTCATCGGCCAGGGTTTGCTTGATGATGGGGTACACCCGGCGCAGCCAGGCCTCGTCGCCGGTGGCCTGATAGATTTCCCAGGCCGCCGTGGCCCAGATAACGCGGTCGGTGGAGCACGGGTAGGCCCCGCCCGTGCCGGTATCCTGAATGATGCGGCCCGTGGGGCTCACCTTGCGCAGCAGGCTTTTCATGGCCACTTTGGGCTGGAGCGATGCCTGCGCCAGGATGATGCTGTAGCTCACGTCGCGGGTCCAGACGCCGGCCCACTCCTTGCCGGTGCGGAAGGTGCTGTCCGGCTCCACGGCGCGGCGGGCTTCCTCCAGGGCCAGGTTGTAGAGGGCATCGGCCAGCGGATAGTCGGAACTGTACTTCGGGAAATCGGCGGTGTTGATGGTCTTGTTCCAGCTCGCGGCGGTGGTTTTGGCAGCGGCGGGCTGGTTCAGGCTCAGCATTGCTTCGTAGATGCCGTCGCCGTCGGCATCTTTCAACTCCAGCTCGGGCTTGTTGGTCAGGTTATCAAAATCCCAGCTCAGTGGGGCCGTGCCGCCAGCCACGTATACGTGCTTGAAATCCTGCTGATACAGCTTGTCACCTTTCGAAGTGGTGTAGAAACCGTTCTTCTTGAACGCCGCCAGCACCGGCCGCAAATCGAGCCGGATGCGGACCGGCGTGTTCGGGGCCAGGTAGCTGTCCGCCGCCACCGGCGTGGCATCCACGTAATGCTGGCCGAACACGATGGGCGGTGTTTCAATGGGCCCACCGCCCGGGCGGGGCACGGCCACCAGCACGTGGTTCAGGCCGGCGGCCAT
>JBBQSQ010000159.1:0-10535 GCA_038213745.1 Cytophagales bacterium | reverse complement strand
CCACGGCGGCCCCCGTCACCTCTTCCTGCGCGCAGGTAACCGTGGACCGCACGGCCCGCGTCATTACGCTCGACTTCGGTACCAGCGGCTGCACCGGAGCCGATGGCCGGGTGCGTAAGGGCCGGATTTCGGCCACTTACCAGGGCGACTACCAGGCCGTGGGCTCGCAGACGACGGTGACGTTTACCAACTATTCGGTCGATAACAACGTGCTCAGCGGCACCGTGGCCCTGAGCGGCGCGAGCCGCAACGCGGCCGGCAACCTCCAGTTCAGCGTGGCCATCACCAACGGCAGCCTCACCCTGACCGACGGCAGCGGGACGCTGCTGGCCGATGTGGCCCGCACCACCGAGTGGACGGCCGGGAGCACCACCGCCACCGCGCAGGACGACGCCTTCACCATCAGCAACGCGGGCACCATCACCTGGCGTAGCGGCACGGCCTACACCCTGAGCACCCCCACGCCGCTGCTGGTGCAAGGAGCCTGCTTCAGCCAGGGCATTGTGTACCCCGTCAGCGGAGCACTGGCTTTCAAGGCCGTGGCCAAGCCGGCTTTTGGGCTTGACTACGGCGCGGGTGGCTGCGACAAAACGGCCACGATGACCGTGGGGCCGTCTTCGCAAATTATCACCCTGCCCTGAAGCGGGCGGTTGGCCGCCGCCGCCGCCTGGCTCCATTCATTTCCATCACGCCATGTTCCTGCTTAGAAACTACCGGCCCTTTGCCCGCCTGCTGACCCTGCTGCTATTGGCCGCGCTCCCAACCGCCCGGGCTGGATGGGCCGCGCCGGGACAGGTTAACGCCTCACCTGGGCCCACCGTCGAGCAGAGCCTGGCCGAGGCCCGCACCTGCCAGACCCGGTTTCAGCGCGCGGCAGCGGCGGCGGCCTACGACCGGGTGCTGCGCCTGGCCCCCAATCACTTTGAGGCCCTCTGGAACCGGGCGGTGCTGGCCGTGCAGCTCACTTTCGGGCAAACGGACAAGGCCGCGCAGCGGGAAGCTTTCCGGCTGGCGGGCACCCTGGCCGAACGCGCCCTGCGCCTCGACTCGGCGCGTTACGAGGCGCACTTCGCCGTGGCCCTGGCGGCGGGGGCGGCCCAACGAGGGGGTAGCCCGGCCGAGCGCCTGGCGGCCGGCCGCGCCGTGCGCTGGCACGCGGGCCGCGCCCTGGCCCTCAACCCCCGCCACGCCGAAAGCTGGGCCCTGCTGGGCAGCTGGCATCTGGGCCTGGCCAATCTCAACTGGGCCGAACGCCTGGTGGCGGGCACCGCCACGGCCGGGGCCAGCAACGAGGAGGCCCGGCGCTGTTTCCAGCAGGCGCTGCGCTGGCAGCCCGACAACCTGAAGTATTACCTACTGTCCGCCACCGCCTGCCAGCACCTGGGCCGCCGCGCCGAGGGCCAAGCCCTGTTGCACCAGGCGTTGCACCTGCCACCGCTGCGCCCCGAAGACCCGCAGGTCCGGCAGAAATGTACCGCCCTGTTGCACGAATTATCCTGATGTACTCCGTTTCCATATCTTTCTCATCCCGTTGTTTTTCCCCTCGTCATGCTTGCTTTCATTCCTTCAACGCTGAGTTTGCCGGCCCGTTCGGGCCTCGTGCTGGCCCATGTGGTGCTGCGCTACCTGCTGTTTGCCGGTGGGGCCTACCTGTTTTTCTACGTGTGGCGGCGGCGGCAGTGGCTGGCCCGCCGCATTCAACCCCGCTTCCCGACCACGGCGCAGATTCGGCTGGAAATCGGCTACTCGCTGCTCACGGCCCTGATTTTTACGGGCGTATTTGCGGGCATGTTCGTGCTGCGGCAGCACGGCTACACCCGCATCTACACCGAGGTGGCTGGCCACGGCTGGCCCTACCTGGCGCTGAGCGTGGCCCTGCTGATTCTGCTGCACGACACGTACTTCTACTGGTCGCACCGGCTGATGCACCACCGGCGCGTGTTCAAGTACGTGCACCGGGTCCATCACCTCTCGCACAATCCCTCGCCGTGGGCGGCCTACGCCTTCCACCCGCTCGAAGCCGTGATTGAGGCCGGCATTCTGCCGCTGGCGGTGTTCGTGCTGCCGGTGCACCCGCTGGCGCTGGCTATTTTTGGGCTTTACACCATTATCTTCAACGTGATGGGCCACCTGGGTTACGAGCTGCTGCCGCCGGCGCTGCACCGCCATTGGCTGGGCCGCTGGCAAAATACGGGCACCCACCACAACCTGCACCACCAGCTGGTGAAGGGCAATTACGGCCTCTACTTCAACTTCTGGGATACCTGGATGGGCACCAACCACCGGCTGAACGAGGAGCGCTACGCCCAGGCCACGGCGACGCCCGAAGCAGCCTCCACGGCGCGGCCGGCGGCGCTGGCCTAGCGGTGGGCGGCGACTCATCCGGTTTACTTAACCATTATTACTCACTTCCCCCACGCCGCATGAAGGCCGCCAAACTGCCCCCCTACCTGTTGCACTTGGCTGTGTGGGGCGCGGTGTTCGTGGCCTACCTGCCGTTTTTCCTCACCAATGAAATTGGCCAGCCGCTGCTGCGCGATGCCCTGGGCCTGGGGTGGCTGGGGCTGCTCTACTACGGCAATGCGCGAGGGCTGCTGCCGCGCTGGCCCGTGCCCATGTTCACGGGGCGCTACCTGCTGGCGGTGCTGGCGCTGTGGGCCGGCGTGTCGGGGCTGCGGCTGGGGCTGGAAAAGGCCCTGTTTGGGACGGCGCTGGCCAGCGGGTTTCCGTCGTTGAAGCGCTACGGGCTCTACGCGGGGCTGCTGCACGCGCTGGTGCTGCTGGTGAGCTACTTCGTGACCGTACTGGGGCAGCGGGCTGCCGAGGCGCGGCGCGACCAAGCCATCATCAGCCGGCAGCAGCAGGCCCAACTGCTGTACCTGCGCGCCCAGATTAACCCGCATTTTCTGTTCAATACCCTAAACAACTTGCACGCTCTCACGGTGCTGCGTGCCCCCGAAGCGCCCGAAATGGTGCTGCGCCTGGCCGCGCTGCTGCGCTACGCCATCTACAGTACCCAAGCGGCGCGGGTGCCGGTCCTGCACGAGGTGGCGCACATCCGTGAGCTGCTCTGGCTCTACCAGGCCCGCTCCGAAACGCCCGTTCCCATCACGCTGGCCGTGGATTGCCCCGCGCCCGGCCCGGCCATCGAGCCCATGCTGCTGATTCCGCTGGTCGAGAACTGCCTCAAGCACAGCGACGTGGAGTACAACCCGGCCGGCTATATTCGCTTGCGGCTGAACGTGACGGCCACCGAAATCGTCTTCGAAACCGAAAATTCCCGGCCCGCCGAGGCCCCGCCCCAGGATGCGGCCCACGGGGTGGGCCTGGCCAACATTCGCGAGCGGCTGCGCCTCACCTATGGGCCAGCGGCGGGCCTGACGGCCACCGCCACGCCCACTAGCTTCACCGTGCGCCTGCACTTGCCCCTACTGCCCCATGCCTCCCATCCGCACCCTGCTCGTTGACGATGAATACCTGGCCCTGAACCTGCTCGAAGAACACCTGCGGCAGTTTGAGGATATTGAGGTCGTGGCCAAGGTAAAGCAGCCCTTGCAGGCCCTGGAAATTCTGGGCCGCGAGCCCGTGGATTTGCTATTTCTCGACATCCAGATGCCCCAGCTGCGCGGCACCGACCTGCTCGGCTCGCTGGCCCGCCGCCCGGTCACCATCTTCACCACCGCCTACTCCGAGCACGCCGTGGAGGCTTTCGGACTCGATGCCGTGGACTACCTGCTCAAGCCCTACTCGTTTGCCCGGCTGTTGCAGGCCCTCAACAAGGCCCGCCAGGCCCTGCGCGAACCCGCCGCAGCCCCGCGGGCCAGCGCTGGCCCGCCCGACGGCTTCCTCACCGTGAAGGCCGACGGGCAGTACCGCCGCGTGGCCCTGGCCGACATTCTGTTCGTGGAAAGCTGGCAGGAATACGTGCGCATCCACACCACTGGCGGCGTACTGGTGGCCCTGGAGCGCCTCAAAAACCTGGAAGCCCAGCTGCCGGCCGGACCGTTTGTGCGCGTGCACCGCTCGTATCTGGTGGCCACCGCGCAGGTCACCGCCCTCGACGGCAACGAGCTGGTGCTGGGCCCCCACCGCGTGCCCGTGAGCCGCGACCTGCGCGAGCAGGTGCTGCGCCAGATTTTTGGGGTGGGAGGCAGTTAATCCGGTCCTTTCCGAACGAATAAAGCCGCCCTCTGCCACTGGTTTCAACAACTCGATTTGTGTAAATTCGCCGGGTGCTTGGTCACGTTGCCAACGACGGGTAGGCAGCGATGGGTGCGCACCGACCCTTGCGGCCCGCAGACGAGTCTGTTTTTCAGCAGGTGGTGCCCGCGCCGTACCCCGTTGGGCGTGGGCCAGACCACCACAGGTGGCCCGATATAGTCGGCAGCCCTTCAATCAGCGCAAACGGGCCCGGACACGTGCAGTATGTGTAAGTTGCCGTGATGACTTGCGGCGGTATCGCGCCCGCCCGCTAGCTTCGCCCGGCGCTACATTCGCTTGAAAATGAATACTTCTGTTCGTCGTGCGCTGGAAATTGGGGCGGCCTGTACCGCGCTGGGCCTGCTCACGGCCGGCATTGACGGGACGCAGGCCCTGTTGCGGCAGGAGCCGGTGGCCTGGGGCGCGGTGCTGGGACCCGAGCTGTTGTTTTGGTACGCCTGGGGCGGGTCGGCGCTGGGCATCTTCTGGCTGGCGCGGCGCTGGGCCCTGGGAACGCCGGGCCAGGGGGCGGCGCTGGTGGTGCACGCCGTGGCCAGCGCGGTGGTGCCGATGCTGGCCTTCGGGCTGTACCTGCTGGCCTACGCCGGGCTGCGGCAGGCCGGCGGCTGGTGGGGCCCGGCGCTGGCGGGGCCGGCCTTGCTGGCCGACTTGCGCGGGCAGCTGACCGGTTATTACCTGCGAGGGCCGGGCGTGCTGCTGGGCGTCGTGACGTACTGGGGCCTGGTGGCCGTGGCCTCGGCCCGCAGCTACTACGGGCGCCTGCAAGCGGTGGAGCTGGGCCGGAGCCGCCTCGAAACCCAGCTGGCCCAGGCCCAGCTCCAAACGCTGCAGGCGCAGCTGCACCCGCACTTCCTGTTCAACACTTTTAACTCGATTTCGGCCCTGCTTCAGACCGACCCGGCCGCCGCCGACCACATGCTGGCCCGCCTGGGCGACTTTCTGCGCCTCACGCTGGCCAACTCGCAGGTGGAGTTTGTGCCGCTGGCCGAGGAGCTGGCCTTTACCCAGCGCTACCTCGCTATCGAAGCCATCCGCTTCGCCGACCGGCTGCGGGTAGAGGTGGAGGTGGAACCAGCCGCGCGCGACGCCCGCGTACCGGCCCTGCTGCTGCAGCCGCTGGTCGAAAACGCGGTGAAGCACGGCATTGCCCGCCGCATCGAGCCGGGGTGCATTGCGCTGCGGGCAGCCTTGCGCGACGGCCAGCTGTGCCTGCAACTCAGCAACGACACGGGCCCCGATGCGGGGCCGGGCCCGCTGGGGCAGGGCCTGGGTGCCACCCGCGCCCGCCTGCAGCAGCTGTACGGTACCGGGCAGGTGCTGCGAGCCGAGCGGCTGCCCGGCCGGCAGTTCGTCGTGGCCATCCGCCTGCCCTACCAGGCTTTTTCCGGCCCGACCGATGCGGCCGCCTGATGCTCCTGCCCGCCGGCTGCGGGTGGTAGTGGCCGACGACGAGCCCTTGGCCCGCGCCAAGCTGCGCCACTGGCTGGCGGCCGACCCCGAGTGCGAATTGGTGGCCGAGTGCGGCAACGGCTACGAGGTGCTTGCCGCGCTGCGCCGCGCCCCGGCCGACCTGCTGCTGCTCGACATCCAGATGCCGGAGCTCGACGGGTTTCAGACGCTGGCGCGGCTGGCCCCGGTGCCGCTGCCGCTGGTCGTATTCGTGACGGCCCACGACCAGTACGCGCTGGCTGCTTTCGAGCGCCACGCCCTCGACTACCTGCTCAAGCCCTACGACCAGGCCCGGTTTGCCCACTGCCTGGCCCGGGCCAAAGCCTTGTGGCACACGCAGCAGCAGGCGGCGGGGCTGCAGGCGCTGCTGCACGCGCTGCCGCCGGTTCCGCCCAGCTACCAGGCGTACTTCACCGTGAAAACGCCCCGGGAAGTGCGCCTGCTGCCCGTGGCGGCGGTGGGCTGGATTGAGGCTGAGGGCAACTACGTGCGGCTGCACACCGCCACCGGCCCCCATTTGCTGCGCGACAGCATCGGGCAGCTGGCCGGGCGCCTCGACCCCCGGCTCTTCGTGCGCATTCACCGCTCCACGCTCCTGAACCTGAGCCAGGTGCACACCCTGCACCCGGCTTCGCACGGCGACTACACGGTGCTGCTGCACGACGGCACTGCCCTCACCCTGAGCCGCGGCTACCGGGCCGCGCTGCAGGCCACGCTGGGCATTCAGCTCTGAGCCGGGGGGGGGCCGTCCCGGCCTGGTCCGGCTTATCCCGGCCTGGTCCGGCTCGTCACAAATAGCTTGGCGGCAAGGAGGACGGACGACAATTTAGCGCCGAACCTTTACGCTCCCATACGATGACCAAGCCCCTTCTCCTCCTGCTCGCCTGCCTGGTGGGCACCCTGCGGCCCGGTGCGGCCCAAACCGTAAGCACGCCGGCCCTGACGTACCCGGCCGGCGTAATGCCAGCCGGCGACGCCCTCTCGGCCGATGCGGCGGGCAACCTCTACGCTTCGGACTTTGCCGGCACGGGCATCGGCACCGCCGGCAACGGCCGCAACGTGCTGCAGATTACCCCCACGGGCAGCGTATCGGTGTTTGTGGCCCTACCGGCGGGCAGCGGTCCGGCGGGCAGCGGGTTCGATGGGGCCGGCAATTTCTACGTGGCCGCCTACAACACCGGCATTGTGTACCGGCGCACCCCGCAGGGCGTACTCAGCGCCTTCGTCTCGGGCCTGAACGGACCCACCGGTCTCGTGTTCGATGCCAGCGGCAACCTTTACGTCGCCATTACCGGCACTACCACGGCTGGCACCACGGTGCTGCGCATCACGCCGGCGGGCCAAACGAGCACCTACGCCACGGGGTTTTTCTTTCCCGGCGGGCTGGCGTTTGACAGCAGCGGCAACCTGTACGTATCGAACTTCGTGGACGGGCAGATACTGCGGGTAAGCCCGGCCGGGGTCGTCAGCCCCTTCCTGACGGTGGGCGGCAGTGGCTTCGTGCCACCCCTGGGGTACCTGGCCATCGTCGGCAACAGCCTGTACGTCACCAATATCGGCGGGCACCAGCTCTTCCGCATCAACTTGCAGGGAACCCCCGTGGCCACCGTGCTGGCCGGCAATGGCACGGCCGGCAGCCAGGACGGCCCCGCCGCCAGCGCCCGCTTCAATGGGCCCAACGGCCTGGTGGCCATCGATGGCGGCGCCACGCTCTACGTGACCGAAACCACCGCCAGCCCGCGCCGGCTGCGGCGCATTGCCGGGCTGCCGCTGGCGACGGGGGCCGCCGCCCCGCGCCCCACGCCAGCCAACGTCTACCCCAACCCCGCCCGGGAGTGGCTGCACCTGAGTGTCCCCGCTGGCCAGCCGGCGGAAGTAAGCGTGTGGAGCACGTCGGGGCGCCAGGTTGTAGCACCTACTATGCTGGGGCCGGGTGGCGCATTAACCACCACGGGCTGGCCAGCGGGTTTGTACTACTTGCGCGTGGCCGTGGCCGGCGAAGCGTCACGTTTCCTGAAAGTGCAGGTGCAGCCCTGAGCCGGCTACTGCATCCGGGCCAGTACCGCCACGTGGCGCGGGCGGCTTATCCTCTAGCGGTGAACGCGCTGGCCATGTGGCGCTACCGCGAAACCAGCGGGCAGGATAGTTGCGCAACGCTTCCTGCCTACCAGATGGCCATGATGCGGGCAAACCCGCCCGTCGCTCCTTCCACTTTGGGAGCACCCACCAGGAGGGTGGCCCCGGTTTTAGGAATTTTAGCCAGGTTCGCAACGCACTCAACGCCCCATTTACCAGCGGCGAAAAGGATTTTGTGGCCGGTATAGTTTTCGTCTGTTCCGGGGTCGAAGGAGAGCACATCCACCCCAATACCGGCGATGTTTCGTTCGGCAACCAGAAACTGAATGGCTTCGTTGGAAAAGCCCGGATAATGCTTCTTCTGCTGGCGGTCGAGGCCCACAAACAAGGAGTCGTTCAAGTGCTTCTCCCACCCCGAATACATCATGACGCAGCAATGAGCGGGGATTTTGCCGTAGTGCGTTTCGAACTGCCGCAGGTCCTCTACCGACAGCGTCGCGTCGCGGTTGCGACCCGCTTTAGCGCTGATGTCGACCACCACTACCGGCACGATGAGGTCTTCCAGCGCAATCTGGTCGAGCGATTTCTCCCCGGCAATGAAGTGGTTCGGAGCGTCAATGTGGGTGCCCAGGTGCTCGTGAATTTGCCACGAATTCGCCGCTACGCCGTTTTTGGCCAGCGTCGCCATCGGAATCAGCTTAAACGGATACGTAAGCTTTCTTACTGGGATAAAGGGAAAGGCCGCATTCAGCGTGTGCGTCAAATCTACCAGGTGGTTGAAGGGCAGCGTGCGGTTGGCTACTGCGGGCGGCGGCTCCGGCGCACAGCCGGTTGCCAGCGCGGCGGCCCCCACCAGCAAGCCGGCAAACACGGAATTGCGTACTTGCTTTCTGTTATTCATCGCCGGGCAGGTAAGGGCCGCCGGTTTCGCCCCAGCCCCACCGGGGCATGGGCGCGTCGTGCGCCATGGGGTTGGTGGGCAGGTGCGAGTTGATGACGGCCAGCCGGGTGCCCCACTCCAAGTAGCCGACCAGCGCCGAACGGAACTCGGGGTCGTTTTTGAGCCCGATTTCGTCGGCCGTGCGCAGCAACAGCCGCATCCACCGCTGCCGCTGCGCCTCGGTAAGCATTTTGCCCATGTGCTGGCCTATCATCTGGGCGTGGCTGCCGCCGTCCTCGGTGGTGTAGAGCTTGCTGCCGCCAAACACTTCGGCCACAAAATGCGCCACGTGCCTGACGTGCTCCGACGACATATCTTTGAAAATCGCGCTCAACACCTCGTCTTTCAATACGTGGTGGTAGAACTGAGTAAAAAGCCGCTCAAAAGTGGGCATGTCGCCGGCCCATTCGTACAGCGTCGGTGGCGTTTTCATGGCGGTAGGCAGTTATTTCTGGCGCACTACATCGGTCAGGCGGTAGTGCCGCATTTCTTGAATGTTGCTGAAGAAGCCTTTGATGTGGGCAAAGAAGCCGGCAAACTGTGGCCCCTTGCGGAAGCCTTGCAGGTGGGCTTCGGTACTGGCCCACTCAATGCGCAGGATGAAGTGGCCGGGCTCTTCCTCGCACTCGGCCAGCTCGTAGCCCAGGCATTCGGGGGCCGCGTCCAACTCGGCGGCGGCTTGGCGGTAGGCGGCCACGAGCGCCTCGCGCTGGTCGGCCGCTACGTGGTAGCGGATGTATTCGGCAACCATTGGGAGGCAGGGGTTAGGTGAAAGGAAACCGTACCGATTAAGGTGGGGAGGCACCTTTGTGCTGGTCCTGCCTCGGTGGGGCGTGGTACTGCGGGGTGGGGTAGCTGCGCCGGCGTCTGCGGAGTAAATGTAGTAGCTTGCTTACTCCCACGGAAGTACTGACTATTAAGTCAGTAACTGCCTTGCAAGTCAGTTTTGTTGAACAGCAACCACTTAAATTTTAACAGATGCTGAAAAACGGAAAGAGCCTGTTCTTAGACGTGCACGGGCGACGCTATTACTGCCAGGTTGAGTTGGCCATGGACCTGCTGGGCGGCAAGTGGAAAGGGGTCATTTTGTGGTACCTGCAAGGCAACACGTTGCGCTTTACCGAACTCAAAAAGCAAATCGTCACCATTTCTGAAAAGGTGCTCATCCGGGAGTTGCGCGAGTTGGAGAAAGCGGGATTGGTAACTCGAAAAATTTACCCCGAAGTGCCGCCCAAAGTCGAATACTGCCTCTCCGAATTCGGCGAAACACTGGCACCGGTTCTAAGTGCCGTTAGCGGGTTTGGCATGAGCTACGCAACAAAGTTTGGCCAGATAACCGAGGCCCAACCGGCGGAAGCCAGAGCAAAATAACCCGGACAGAATAAGAAATTGAGCATCTATTAAGAAAAGACAACCGGTCAAAAGTAGTCCGGAGGTTTCCCCAATCAAAGATTACGGGGACATTGAAATAGGAACCCATCGTTTTTTCCACACAAATAAAGGGCAACCGAAAAATTGAGCGGAACCTGTAAATTCATTCACGTGTGGCAGAAGAAAGACGGGTAGTGGAAGATTTCAAGGGTAATCAGTTACGGACACGCTGACATGAAAAACGATTAAGATGAGCTGGCACTGGCTAAAACCATGATGGCACGCATCACCGGGTATGCCGATGGTGGAGAGCATCAAAAAAGGGTGAGGCAGTGGTGGTCAACCGCGTCTTGGCTTAACTTGAGAAGCCGTCCTCATTGGTGAAAGCAATGAGCCAATAAGCAGCTTTTCCCCTGCTGTCCCACCCTTTTTGATGCGCTCCGCGATTTGGTCTTTTCGGAGCAACAGGGGGATAAAA
>JBBQSQ010000158.1:0-10672 GCA_038213745.1 Cytophagales bacterium | reverse complement strand
CCCCGAGAAGGCCAAATCCGCGTGCAAGTAACTCGTCTGCCCGCCCGGCAGGGCCGCCAGCAGGGCGAAGGGGCCCGCCGCCCCCGGCCGGTAGTAGAGCCGGTAGCCGGCAATGGCCCCGTCGCAGCCCGCCGGGGTGCTGCCCACCCGCCAGGCCAGGCGGTTGGCGTAGCGCTGGTTCAGGCGCGGAAACTCGGCCAGCCCGGCCAGGCTGTCGCAGTTGGTCGGGGCCAGCGCCAGCACCGGCCGGCACGGCGGGCTGCTCAGCACCAAGCACCGCTCCTGGCTCTTGTTGAGCAGCGTGCTGAGGAAGGACAAGCCCGCGTAGCGGCCGTTAGTTTGCACGTAGTAGCAGTAGGTTTCGCCCTTGCGCAGAGCGGGGTCAGCATCGGTGTAGGTGCCGCCCGTGGCCGTGCTAGGCGCGGTACCAATGCGGGTGAAAGGCCCCGTGCCGCCCGTGCGCCGGAATACCACAGTCGGCTGCGCCGTGTTGTCCCAGGGCACATTGTAGGTCCAGCTCACCGTGGCCCGGGTGCCGGTCAAATCGGCGGGCACGGCGCTGGTGCGCACGCTGCTGGCCGTGGGCGAAGCCTCGGTGATGGTGGTGCCCGCGCCCGGCGCGAACGTGCGCACAAACTCCAGCTTGTAGGTGTACTGCTTGTCCTGGGTGTTGAGGCCCGAATCAAGGTACGTCGTATCCGTCAGGCTCGTAAACGGGGCCCGCACCGGCGCAAATGCCGTGGCGGCGGGCGTCAGGCCCTCGGCCCGCGAGAGCACGTAGGTGGGCGTGCCACCGAAAGCACTGCCATCGGGCGTGCGGGGCTGGGTCCAGCGCACCGTAATCTGGCCCGTGGCCAGTGCCGTAGATTCCACGTCCACATTGGTCAGCATCGCGCTCCGGCCGCCGATGAAGGCGCAAGCTTCCTGCGAGGCAATGCTGGCCCCGCCCGCCGGCAGCGGAAACTCGGCGTAGATGCGGTAGCAGTAGGTTTGGCCCCGTTCCAGGCCCAGCACCGTGCCATTGGCGCTCACGTTGTTGTCGGTGAAGGTGGTGGCACTGGCCGCCACCGCCGCGATGCGCGTGTAGCCCGCGCTGGCCGGAATACCCGTGTCGCAAACCCCGGGATTGAAGTCCGACTTGTTTATTTTGCGGTAGATGTAAATCTGCGAAGCATTGGTGCAGATGTACGGGTTCCAGTTGATTACCACGCTGTTGATGCCGCCCGATGCCGTGGGCGTGGCCCGCAGGTTTTGGGGTGGCGGGCCTACTACCGTAATGCGCCAGGTCTTCTCATCAATCAGCGCAGGGTTGGTGGTGGGGGTACCCGTCGGGGTATCCTGGGCCTTAAAGACTACCTGGTAGGGCAATCGGGCCACATTGCTGCAATCCGTGAGCCAGGAGAAGTTGCCACTGGCTTGCGGCGGCCCCGTCTGGGTCTGATTAAACGTAGCCGGGGGCAGAATCCCCGAATAAGCGAACAAGCTGATAGGCGACTGCTGGCCACCGGTACCGCCATCCACGGCCGTTACGGTGCCCGTCACGCGCTGGCCGGCAATCACGCAGATGTCGGGGGGAATGGTAATGATGGGCCGCAGGTTGCTGGTGGCCACCACCGTAATCTGCATGTCGCGAATTACCTCCCCGATGTTGCGCCGACCCAACGGGGTGCGCCGCCATTCTTCTACTACGAAGGCAACATTATACAGCCCCGCCGCAACGGGCGCATTCCAGGTAATCTGCCCGGTGTTAACGTCCTGAACGAAAATTGCCGGGGCCCCCGGCACGCCCGCCGGCACGCCGCCGTAGGCTACTTGCACAGCATTGGCCGCCACGGCCGGGTCGTTCGGGTAGCGGTAGTTGGTGCAGACCACCGGGGCCGGCTGGTTGTTGCCGGTGCCCGCTGCCTGGCCCGTGCAAGGGGCCCCTCCCACCGTGCCATCAACCCCGGCGGGTACCTGCTGACAGGTACGCAGCTTGAATGCCAGCGAGTCGCCATCCGCATCATATCCGGCTGGGTTATGCAAAAACACCTGGCCAGTACCTGCCTTGTCAATGGCCGGAGCCGTGAGTACGGGCGAGCGGTTGAGCCCCAAAGCAGGGTCTAGGGTAATGGTAGTGCTGATGTAGAACGACTGATTGTCCGACTGAGTCATGTTCAAAACCCCACCATTGCGGTTTTCCCCAATAAAGCTGACCTTAAAAGAACCGGCCGACGGGTACGTGTGCTCAAACAGGTACGTGTTAACGTTCGTGTCGGTATTTCCGGCAATGGCCCGCTTCACCGAACGCAGCACCCCGCCCTTGCAGCTGGAGGTGCCATCCCCAAAAAAGATGGTCGCATCCGGCTGGTCCACCGGAGTTGGCCCGCGGGTGATATCCAGATATAAAATCATCTTGAAAAACACCCGGCGCGGGTTGGGATTCGCCGTGGTATCAGTCTTGGCCTGAATGTCGCCAGCGCGAATGTGCGACGCCCAAGTGGTGCTAGGCCGTAGCCCCAGCCCAATGGTGAGTAGCGCAACCAACAGAACCACCCGTGCCAAGCCTCCAGCTTTTAGAGGAGAAAAAAGAATCATACCAGACGGAATAAGGAAGAGAAGGAAAACAACACAAACAACGAATACCCGCTACCAAATCAAGGCTCAAGCCTAACATCTGGCGGCATCCGCGGGTTATCCAGGTGGCGCATCGAGTGATATTAACGGCGCTGGCTGCGGATAGATTCACCGCGCCTGCGCAATGTTTTTGGGCCTGGAACTACGCACAAGAATCGAGCCGGCCGTTGTTCGCTTGGCGGTTGGGGCCTACCTTTGAGTACTACTAAACATACCTCTTCACTTCCCAAGTTTGGCTATTTTATGAGTTGGATAACAAAAACCCTAACCAGCAGCATTGGCCGGAAGATAATAATGTCGCTTACGGGCCTGTTTCTGTGCACGTTCCTGGTGGTTCACCTCGTCGGCAACCTGCAGTTATTTAAGCACGACCAAGGGGTAGCCTTTAATAGCTATTCGCACTTTATGGGCACGAACCCCATCATTCGCACCATTGAGTGGGGCTTGGTGCTGGGTTTTGGCTTTCATATTTACGAAGCTTTTGCCCTCTCGCGCCGCAACAAAGCCGCGCGCAGCCAGGGCTACGTGTCGAACCATTCCGAGCAGAATAGCGAGTGGACGTCGCGCAACATGGGCATTCTGGGTAGCATTATCTTGATTTTCCTGATTGTCCACCTCTACAACTTCTTCTGGCGCGCCCGCTTTGCCGGCGACCTGACCCCCATGGGCGGCGAAAACCTGGAAACGCGCGACTATGACAACCTATACATGGCCGTGGTGTCGTCGTTCCACATCTGGTGGTATGTGATGCTCTACGTAGCGGCCCAAATCAGCCTCGGCTACCACTTATGGCACGGTTTCCGCTCCGGTTTTCAAACGCTGGGCCTGAACCACCGCAAGTACACCCCTGTTATTAAGTATGTGGGCTACGCGTTTGCAGTAGTCGTCTCGGCCACCTTTGCTGCCATGCCGCTCTACTTTTTTCTGTTTACGAATGCCCAAGGCGAGTTAGCTTCCAATGCCTCCACGCTGCTCCGCACGGTAGCTTCGGCTTTTTAATTTGCCGGTCGGAAATAAAACGGCTGCGACGCGCTAACACCTAGCCGGTTTCGCTGTTTTACTTCCTGAATATTATTCAGTCATTCCATCACTCCGTCGCTCTATGCTGTTGGATTCCAAAATGCCCGAAGGCCCCCTCGCCGAAAAGTGGGACAAGCACAAGTTCAACGTTAAACTTGTGAACCCCGCCAACAAGCGGAAATACGACGTGATTGTAGTCGGCACGGGCTTGGCTGGGGCTTCGGCTGCTGCTTCGCTCGCCGAGCTGGGTTACAACGTGAAGGCTTTCACTTACCATGATTCGCCCCGCCGCGCGCACTCCATCGCCGCGCAGGGTGGCATCAATGCCGCAAAAAACTACCAGAACGACGGCGACTCGGTGTTCCGCTTGTTCTACGACACCATCAAGGGTGGCGACTACCGGGCCCGCGAAGCCAACGTGTACCGCCTGGCCCAGGTATCGGTCAATATCATTGACCAATGCGTGGCGCAAGGCGTGCCCTTCGCCCGCGAATACGGCGGACTGCTGGCCAATCGCTCCTTCGGGGGTGCGCAGGTGAGTCGTACGTTTTACGCCCGCGGCCAGACCGGGCAGCAGCTCCTGCTGGGTGCCTACTCGGCCCTGAGCCGGCAGATTGCCTACGGCAAAGTGAAGATGTACACCCGCTCGGAAATGCTCGACGTGGTGGTGGTTGACGGTCAGGCACGCGGCATCGTGACGCGCAACGTCATTACGGGGGAGATTGAGAACCACGCCGCCCACGCGGTGGTGTTGGCCACTGGTGGCTACGGCAACGTGTTCTATTTGAGCACCAACGCCATGTATTGCAACGTGACGGCCGCCTGGCGGGCCCACAAGCGCGGTGCCTACTTCGCTAACCCCTGCTTCACCCAGATTCACCCCACCTGCATTCCCGTTAGCGGCGACTACCAGTCGAAACTTACGCTCATGTCGGAATCGCTCCGCAACGACGGCCGCGTGTGGGTGCCGGCTACCAAAGAAATAGCCGAACGCCTGCGTAAAGGCGAAATCACGGCTACCGATATTAAAGAAGAAGACCGCGACTATTTCCTGGAGCGTAAGTACCCCGCGTTTGGCAACTTGGTGCCGCGCGACGTGGCCTCGCGCAACGCCAAGCTGATGTGCGACGAAGGACGCGGCGTGGGTAGCACCGGCTTGGCCGTGTACCTCGATTTCGCCGACATTATCAAGCGTACCAGTGCGGAGGCGGTGAGCCAGAAGTACGGCAACCTGTTTGCCATGTACGAGAAAATCACCGACGAAAACCCCTATAAGCTGCCGATGCGTATTTACCCGGCGGTGCACTACACCATGGGCGGCCTGTGGGTTGACTACAACTTGCAAACCAGCGTGCCCGGTCTGTACGCTGCTGGCGAGTGCAACTTCTCGGACCATGGTGCCAACCGCCTCGGCGCTTCGGCCCTGATGCAGGGCCTGGCCGACGGCTACTTCGTAATCCCTTACACTATTGGTGATTACCTCGCCACCACGCCACCCAAGCCGGTAGATACCAATCACCCGGCATTTGCCGAGTCGAAGGCCTACGTGCAGGCTCGTACGGAGCAGCTGCTCTCCATTAAAGGCAACCGCACGCCCGATGAATTCCACAAGGCGCTGGGCCTCATCATGTGGGAATATTGCGGCATGGCCCGCACCGCCGAAGGCCTCCTCTACGCCAAAGCCGAGATTCAGAAAATCAAGAAAGGTTTCTGGAGCGACGTGAAGGTGGTAGGTAGCGGTGAGGAAATGAACCAGGCACTAGAGAAAGCCGGCCGCGTAGCCGACTTCATCGAACTGGGCGAACTGATGGTAGACGATGCCCTGAACCGTAACGAAAGCTGCGGCGGCCACTTCCGCGAAGAGTACCAGACTCCAGAGGGCGAGGCCTTGCGCGACGATGAAAACTATGCTTACGTAGCTGCCTGGGAATATCAGGGTGAAAATCAACCTGAGAAGCTCAACAAGGAAGAGCTTACATTTGAAAACGTGAAGCTGACCCAACGCAGCTACAAATAAATTTGAGTTATGAGTTGTGAGTTAAAAGTTATGAGCTGGCAGCCATTACTGGCACCTATTCATCTCCTTTTAGCTCATAGCTTTTAACTCATAACTCATAACTCAAGAAGATGGCCGGTTCCAACCCCAACGCTAAACCGATGAACCTGACCCTGAACGTGTGGCGGCAGTCCAGCCGCCAAGCCCAGGGGAAAATTGTAGAGTACCACGTGAAGGACATTTCGCCAGATATGTCCTTCCTGGAAATGCTTGACGTGCTGAACGAGGACCTCTTGCACGGCGGCCAAGAACCAGTGGCATTCGACCACGACTGCCGTGAGGGCATCTGTGGTTCGTGCGCCTTGTTTATCAACGGCCGCAGCCACGGCCCGGAGAAGGGCACGACTACTTGCCAGCTACACATGCGCAAGTTCTCGGATGGCGACACCATCACCATCGAGCCTTGGCGTGCTAATGCCTTCCCGGTGAACAAGGACCTGAGCGTGGACCGCTCGGCGTTCGACCGCATCATTCAGGCCGGTGGCTACGTGAGCGTGAACACCGGCGGCGCTCCCGACGGCAACGAAATTCCGATTCCAAAAGAAATTTCGGACCGGGCTTTTGAAGCGGCTACCTGCATTGGTTGCGGCGCTTGCGTGGCGGCTTGCAAGAATGCTTCGGCCATGCTGTTCGTGTCGGCAAAGGTTTCGCAGCTTGCGCTGTTGCCGCAGGGCCATGTAGAGCGCAAAACCCGTGTTGAGAACATGGTGGCGCAGATGGACATCGAAGGCTTCGGCGCTTGTACCAACATTGGCTCGTGCGCGGCAGAGTGCCCGGTAGGTATTTCCCTGGAGAACATTGCTATTCTGAACCGTGAGTTCCTGGCGGCGAAGGCTACGTCGAATAACCTGGCGTAAGTCAGTCGAATTTCAAAGCAAAACGCCCCGGCAGTGATTACTGCCGGGGCGTTTTGCTTTGGGGCCTGGGAGGCAAAACAATCTTTTTAGGTCATAATGCACTCAAATACATGCGCTTATAAGCGAATTAGCTTTCGTTTCATTTTTGCCCAGTAAAGTGTATTCTCTAAAAGCTATAAATTATTGCTTTTTAGCTACTTGCACACAATATTTAGCTAGTTGACCGAGTAGTTTGCTGCCTAACCCCCAATAGAACTATTTGCCATTGCGCTACAGAAGCTCTTTTAATGTCATTCGCCGCGCTTGGCAGGAGCCACCACTACGGAACCACTGAACAGCTTGCGTTGCCCAGTGAATGCGCAAAGCACACTTGTGAATTCGGGGCCGCAAGCCCATCAGCAGCGTTAATAGAGAGTCGAAGTAGTTTGCTTCCTTTACGCATACGAACGGTATGTGTATAAATAATTCCGCAAGAGACGTAATGCAGCGCGTTGCATTATTCGGGAACGCGAACCGAGAAGGCCACGCTGCTGCCGTTACTTTGTGTCCGTGCCCCTTCTCCCTGACCGCCGCCTAACGCTTCTCTACGCTATTATCCTGGTTGACGTGGTGGTGGGGGCCGCCGTGGGGCCGGTGTTGCCGGAGTTTGTGCGCGGGCTGCGGGAGCCGCAGCTGTGGCTCTCGGTGGGCACGGGCATATTCCTGGGCGTACAGTTGTTTTCGGCTCCACTGCTGGGGCGGCTGAGCGACGGCTACGGGCGGCGGCCTATTTTTATTCTATCGGCCATCGGTACCCTGTTGGCCAATGTGTTGCTACTACCGGTGCGCACCGGGCTGTACTTCGTCAACCGCGTATCGGATGGGCTCACCAATGGTATGTACGCCACCGTGCGCTCGGCCATCACCGATATTTCGTCGCCTGAACACCTCTTTCGTAACCTGGGCATTGAGGGCGCAATTATCTCGCTGGGCTTTGTGCTGGGGCCCATGGCGGCCGGCGTACTGCTCACCGTGCTGCAGGTACCGCCGGCCCAGCAGGCCGCCTACGTGGTGCGGCTGGCCGTGGCACTGGCCGCCCTCAATGTGCTGCTGAGCTGCCTGCTGCCCGAAACCCACGGCCAGCACGGCGGGGTGCGTGGGGCCGAGCTACGGGCCGACCTAGCCCGCAGCATCAACCCGCTCACGTTGTGGGCCCGGCTACGTGCCAAAAACGCCAGCAACCCCGGCGTGCGGCGCATTGTGCTCACGCAAGTGGCCCTCACGCTCAGCACGGGCTATTATTTTTACTTTGTGCCCTTTGCCAGCCTGGGGCCTTTGCAGTTGGATGCGCGCGGCATCTCCTACTTCTTTATGTATTTCGGGGCATTGAGCGTAGGGCTAAACTATGTGTTTTACACCTTCCTGGCCGACCGCATCAACCAGCGACGGGCCATTGTGTGGCTGGCGGCTTTGGGTGCGCCGGTGCTGGCGGGCTACGGCCTGATGGGGAGCTCGCACACGGCCCTATATGTGCTGGTCACCATCGACTGCCTCACGCTTTCCCTTATTCAGGGATTGCTGGAGGGGCGGCTGGCCCGCCACACCACCGAGGCCGACCGGGGCGAGATTTTTGGCCTGAACCAAGCCTTTCAGTCCTTGGCCAGCGTGGCGACCACCGTGGTTTTTGGCGGGCTTTCGGTGCTGGATTTGCGGCTGCCGTGGGCGTGGTTTGCGGCCTGCCTGGCAGGAGTGGCGGCATTGGCGGCCCGCCGGGAGGCCCCTAGCAGCCGAATAAACCCCGCGTCTGCCGGGCTATCATAACCAACGGTGGCTCTATGGGGTTAAGGCCAGAGTTTTACTTTGATTTTCTGCTTCGCTTTGATAACCATCCTCGCCGGAACTAACCGCCCCAACTCCCGCGCCCGCCGCATCGCCAACTATTACCACACCACGCTCACCGCGCTGGGCACCGAAAGCCAGGTGCTGGACCTGGCCGAGCTGCCGGCCGATTTTATTGCCACGGCGCTCTACCACAATGCCGGCAAGCACCTGGAGTTCAACCGCTTGGCGGCCATGCTTGATGCCGGCGATAAGCTGGTAATTATCACCCCGGAGTATAATGCTTCCTTCCCCGGCGTGCTCAAGGCCTTTATCGATGGGCTGGCGTATCCCGGCGGGATTCAGGGCAAGAAAGTGGCCCTGGTGGGCCTGAGCAGCGGCGGCCAGGGTGGCCTGCTGGCCATGGCGCACCTCACCGATGTGCTGATGTACCTGGGCTCGGCCGTGCTGCCGCAACGTGTGCGCCTGCCCTTCATCAACCAGGACCTGAACGCCGAGGGCGGCCTGAACCACGACCTCTCGCGCCAGCTACTGCACGAGCAAGCCACGGCGCTGCTCGCGTTTTAACGGCTGGGCTTCATCAGGATTCAAGCATTATTTCTTCCTTGAGGCCAGCACCTTGCCGGGCCAGTACGCGCCGAAACACCAGCCGCAGCACCAGGTAAAGCACCGCCACCAGCGGCACGGCGGCCACGGCCCACAGCAGCAGCGCTCCCAATTGGGCCCGCCACAGCAGGCGCCCCACCGCGCCCCAGCCCTCGTAGTCGATGAGGTGGCGCAGGCTTTTCACCGTCAGGTGCGCCACCTTATCGCCCTGCCCCATGATGGTAGCCCCAGCGCGCAAAAAAGGAATGAGCAGGGCCAGCTGAAAGAGGCTCATCAGGTGGGCGACCAGTTGCATGGCGGCCACGTTGAGGCGCAGGCGCAAGGCCACCGCGGCACTCACAATGGTGGTGATACCGAACGTTGGGACCAGCCCGAAGACCACGCCCAGGCCCACGGTCAGGGCCAGTTTTTCGGGCGAGAGGCCCGCCTTGAGCAGGTCGAGCAGGGGGTCGAGCACCCGGCGGCGCACCCAGGAGCGCGGCTGAACGGTGAGGGGGGCAGCCAGGGGCAGCGGTGGATTTTCGGGGAGCGACATAAATAAAAGTAGCGGGACCGAAAGCCCGACCGCACCGCGGCCCGTACCTTCGTTGGGGGTCCTCTTCTTACGGCTGCGCCCCAAAATGTTGCCCCGTGGGAGTTATGACAAAGTTAGTTTTCCCGGCGGAGCTGCCCGGGCCTTGGTGGCGCGAGCTGCCCATCTTGCTGCACCGCGCGGCCCGCGAGTTGGGGGCCAACGACCCGCTGCGGCTGGGCGCGGCCACGGCGTTTTTCACGTCGTTCGCGCTGCCGCCCATCCTCATTATCCTCATTCAGCTGCTCAGTTCGCTGTATTCCACTTCCATGGTACGGCAGCTGCTGCTGGGCAAAATCAGCAATTTGGTGGGAGCGTCCGGCGCGGGGCTGGTGGCACAGATTGTGATGAACGTGGCCGACCCCATGCGCAGCCGCCTGGTGACCTGGGTCGGCTTTGCGTTCCTGTTGTTCGTGGCCACTACGCTGTTCACCATCATCCAGCACTCGCTGAACCAGCTGTGGCAAATCCGGCCCAAGCGCGGCACGGGGAAGTTGTCGCAGGCCGTAGCCGAGCGGCTGCGCTCAGGCGGGATTCTGCTGGCCACGGCGGGGCTTTCGCTGCTGGCTTTCGGCACCGATGCGGCCCTGAACCTATTCGCTGAAACCATCCACGATTTCGACGCCACTTTCGCCTACTACGTGGTGCGGGGGCTGAACGCGGTGATGGCCTGGTTTATTCTGGCGGCGTGGTTTGGCATCACGTTCCGCACCCTGAGCTTGGCCAAAGTGCCTTGGCGAGCCGTCACGCGCGGGGCAGCACTCACGGCCCTGCTCATTAGCCTGGGCGAAATGGTGCTGGGCCAACTCTTGGTAGCGCGGGATTTGGGGCCGGTGTACGGACCAGCGTCGAGCCTCGTGCTGGTGCTGCTATTCGTATTCTACTGCGCCATGATATTCTACTTCGGCGCGGCTTTCACGAAGGCCTACGCCCACCGCATCGGGCTGGATATCCGCCCCAAAAAAACCGCCGTGCGCTACCGCTTGGTGAACGTGGAGGAGTAACGCCTGCGGCTTAATGAGGAATGAGGAATGAGGAATGAGGAATGAGGAATGAGGAATGAGGAATGAGGAATGAGGAATGAGGAATGAGGAATGAGGAATGAGGAATGAGGAATGAGGAATGAGG
>JBBQSQ010000157.1:0-10690 GCA_038213745.1 Cytophagales bacterium | reverse complement strand
GAAAATAAATGGCGCGCCGCCCGCTACGGCCTCGACGGCAATATGATTGATTTCGGTATTCAGGAAGAGGTGCCCACGCGCAAGCTCATCCTGGAATTGCTCGACTTTATCGACGATGTGGTGGACGACCTCGGCAGCCGCCACGAAGTAGAGTACGTGCTGAAAATGATGGAGATGGGCACCGGAGCCGACCGCCAACTCCACGTTTTCCGCGAAACTGGCGACCTGAGCAAGGTAGTCGACTACATTCTGGCCGAAACGACTTACGGACTTTAAACCTTTTATCTTTGCCTTCGCAACGCCAGCCCCTCGGTTGGCGTTGCTTGTGTTTTAAGCCCCGCCCAGGCTTGGCTTTTTCTATTTTTTGGCCCCTACGGCCTATTCAACGGATTGATTTATGGAGGCTATTCGCATTGCCATTTTGGATATGTATAACAATGCGCGCAATGAAGGCATGCGCTGCATCCGGCAATTGCTGGCCCGCAGCGCCGCCGAAAACGGCGTAGTATTCCACGTCGATACTTTTAATGTGCGGGCAGAAAACGAGCTCCCTGGCCTGGACTATGACGTCTACATATCCTCGGGTGGCCCCGGCAGCCCACTGGCTTCGGATGAGCTTTGGGAACCCCTCTATTTTCAATTTATTGACTCGCTACTGGCTTATAACCAGGCAAATGAGTCGAAGAAGTATCTGCTGCTGATTTGCCATTCCTTTCAGCTGGTGAGCCGGCATTTGGGCATTGGTGATATAAGCCTGCGCAAATCCACGTCGTTTGGTGTGTTGCCGGTGCACCTCACCCCGGCCGGCCTGGCCGAACCCGTATTACAAGGCCTGCCCGAACCATTTTACGTCGTCGACTCGCGCGATTACCAGCTGGCCCACCTGGACCTGAGCCGGCTCAAAGCGCTGGGGGCCGAAGTACTGTGCCTGGAGAAGGAGCGCCCCCACGTCCCTCTCGCGCGTGCCGTAATGGCTATTCGCTTTACCCCGGAAGTGCTGGGCACCCAGTTCCACCCCGAAGCCGATGGCGAAGGTATGCTCCGCTACATGCGCACCGATGAGCGCAAACAACAGGTAATCACCGCCTACGGCGAGGCTAAATACGAAGAAATGGTAAGCCTGCTCGCTGACCCTGACACCATCGAACACACCGAATCCATCATCCTGCCAACCTTTTTGCGCCGCGCCATCGTCCAATTGGGCCAGCTTGCCGCCGCCTAACTTGGTTCGCCCCCGCCGCCGCGCCCTGCCCTATGATTCCGGAACACCGCCAGACGTACAATGCCGCTTTTAGCCCGGCTAAATACCAGGAAATGCTCGCCGATATTGAGCAGCAATTTCCCGGGCAATTAGATTTTCGACTGGCCGAAACTCCGGTATTTATTCCGGCGGAATTACGTGACAAATTAATTGCAGCCGGCGAAAGTATTATCGATGTTATTCAGCAGGATAACTTCAAAGAGTTGACGGAGGCCGCCATTCCGCCGCACCAGCGCGTGCCCGGTACTGAAGGTCGTCCCGATTTTTTAACGTTTGATTTTGCCGTGTGCCGCAACGCGGCCGGCGAGTTGGAACCACAGCTTATTGAGATGCAGGGATTCCCTTCGCTCTACGCCTTTCAGTCTTGGTTACCAGAGGTTTTCAGCCAGCACTTTCCAATTTCTGACAAGGTTTCGGCTTTTCTATCATCTCCAGACGCTGCCAGCTACCGCGCCGAAATGCGGCAGTTTTTGCTAGGTGGAGAAACCCCGGAAAATGTTATTCTGCTGGAAATATTTCCCGAAAAACAAAAAACCCGAATTGATTTTGTTTTAACCGAAGAATTTTGGGGAATAGAATCAGTCTGTATCACCAAGGTGCGCAAGAATGGCCGGCAGCTATTCTACGAAAAAGACGGTCGCCAAATTTTAATTAAACGCATTTATAACCGCGTAATTTTTGACGAGTTAGCGCGCTACCCGGACCTGCCGGGCGAGTTTCATCTCACCGATGATGTGGACGTGACCTGGGTAGGCCATCCCAACTGGTTTTTTCGGGTCAGCAAGTACACACTGCCGCTGCTGAGTGGGCCATTTGTGCCCCCCAGCTACTTCCTGCACGAACTAACAACTTACCCCAGCGACCTCGAAAATTACGTGCTCAAACCCTTATTTTCCTTCGCCGGTGCGGGCGTGCGCCTGCACATTACCGCCGCCGACCTAGATGCCATCGCCGACAAGCAGCACTACCTGCTGCAACGCAAAGTCCAGTACGAGCCCGTGGTGCAATCGCCTGATGGCTTGGTGAAATGCGAAATTCGCCTGCTTTACATCTGGCCCGTTGGCCGGGAAAACCCGCGCCTGCTTTGCGGCCTTAGCCGGCTCAGCCGGGGCGAGATGATTGGGGTGGACTTCAACAAAAACAAGGATTGGGTGGGCGGCACCACCCCGCTCTTTGAGCGGTAAGTGAAACCCAATGGCTGGCGGTACCCAAACAACGCCGAAAGGTGATTACGCGTAAAGTCCGACCAGTAATTTCTCACTTGCCTTCGTCATATCCCCATGTCATCCCTCACCGAAAAAGGACTAAAACTCTCTAAAAACGCGCTCTTTAACGTATTCATTGGCCGCGCCACCCAATTATTAGGCAAGCCTTTCAAGGTCATTACCGTTTTGAACGAGGCAGCCAATAAATTAACAGACAAAGAAAGCAAGACCAATAAATTTCGCCAATTATTTGAGGTGGCGCTCACGCTAGTGCGGTTGGTACGCGCTTACATCAGCGGCGACTACCGGGAAATTCCTACCAGTACCATTGTGTCGGGCCTAGCGGTGCTCCTCTACGTTCTCTCGCCCATCGACCTCGTTCCCGACTTTATTCCAGTGGTTGGCTTTCTGGACGACTTGAGCTTGGTGAGTTGGTTCATGGGCAAATTCCAAGGCGAAATAACCCGATTTCGGGAATGGGAGCAAACTGGCCACAGCCCTGCCGGTACCACAGTAGCCGCCCCTGATGCCGCCGCTCAGCCGGCCCGCGGCGACGCCGCCCAGCCCAGCGTAGCCGAATTAGGCCATTCCTAATCAACTGTTATCCAGACTAGTTTTCACGCACAAAGAAGCCCGGGCACTGTCAGGGCTTCTTTACTTCATTCCCTATCGTTTCCGCTATCAACTTTCCGGCAGCAGCGGGCGTTTAACTAGCTGATTTGCCATTTTTTGTATGCCGACGTTTGTTGTTTCCCTCCGCCTGCCCGACGCGTTTGACGAGGAGTTTATTGCCCTTATTCCGCGCCACCGGGACTTTATCAACCGCTTGCTGAACGAGAAAATCGTGGAAGTTTACGCCATCAGCAGCGACCGCAGTCGGGGCTGGGTCACTATCAACGGCGACGATGTGGCCGCCGTGCAAGCCGTGGTTGAACAGTTTCCACTTTACCGGTTCATGCATGGCGTGGAAATTGATGAGCTGTTTATTTTTGATAGCGCTGCCTCCCGTTTTCCTGCAATCAACCTAAATTAGCCCCTTTTTCCTAAACTCTTCTGAATACCTGGTCGTCATCCGTTTTCTCATTTATGTTCGCGTTACTCGCTTCTTACCTCTCCCCTTTGCGCATTATTTATCCGGTCGGCACGCTGGCTTTGCTGGCTGCCACGGCCCCCGCTCCGCCGCCCGCCCTCACCACCGAGCAGCTCACGGCTCGCATGAGCACCGCCATTGAAGGCCTGAAGTATCTGCGCTGCACGGTGAAGGCCCAGGAGCGCGTCGGTGACAGGATTAATCAGGCTCGCAGCCTTATGAAACTTACTTACAAGCCGTTACGCATTTATATTAAAAATCAGAAAGGCGTCGAGGTCCTTTGGGTGGCGGGCCAGAACGATGGCGATGCGTGGGTGTATCCGGCCAGTTTCCCCTATGTGACGCTCAGCCTCGACCCCAAGGGCAAGCTCATGCGCAGCAACCAGCACCATACCGCCCTGCAAGCTGGGTTTGGCACCATCTCCGACCTGCTGCGTACCACCGGCCTGCGGCAGGACAATACGTTCAGCCGCTCGTTTCGATACGTGGGCGATACCACCGTGCAAGGGCACAGCAATTACATCCTGCGTTCCGACTTTCCGCAGTTTCGCTACGTTAGTTACAAGGCGGGCAAAAACGAAACCATCGGCACCGTTGCCGAACGGTTTGGCTGCGGCGAATTTCGCATTATTGAACGCAATGGCTTAGCCATTGGCGATAAAATCCCCGAAGGAAAAGTATTGCAGGTGCCCAACGGCTACGGTCGCCGCACCATCCTTTGCGTCGACCCCAAAACCTACCTGCCAACGTTGGTACAGGTGAACGACGAAAAAGGCTTATTCGAAAAATTCGAGTTTCTGGACGTCGTTCCCAATCAGCCTATTCCAGTGGAAGAATTTACTAAGGATTACAACGGCTACAAACTCTAATCACTGGCTAGCGCGGATTTGAGTGAATTTCACGGATTTCTGGCGATTTTCAGTTCAGAGTCCAGCAAAGAAGGCTTGCCAGTCGGCAAGCCTTTTTTGATTTGCATCAGACGGTAATTGTCCACAAAATCCGTGAAATTCGCTAAAATCCGTGCTAATCAGTTATTTAGCGGCGCATGGTTTTCTCAATTTGGTCCCATATTTCCGGCGTCAGCATTTCTAGCTTGTTAAATTCGCCGGCTCCGTTCAGCCACTCGCCCCCGTCGATAGTCACCACCTCGCCATTAACATAGGCGGAGAAATCGGACACCAGATACGCCGCCAGATTGGCCAGCTCCTGAAATTGCCCCACCCGCTTGAGCGGCACGCTGGCGGCGGGGTCGAGCTTGCTGGCCAAGGGTTCGGGAAAGAGGCGGCTCCAGGCCCCCTCGGTTGGAAAAGGACCGGGCGCAATGGCGTTGGACCGGATGCCGTACTTGGCCCATTCCACGGCCAGGGAGCGGGTAATGGCCAACACGCCCGCCTTGGCCGCCGCCGATGGCACCACGTAAGCCGACCCAACCGAGGCGTACGTGGTCACGATGTTCAAAATTGTGCCGGGCTTTTTGTCCGCAATCCAACGCTTGCCGACGGCCAGCGTGCAGTTGTAAGACCCCCGCAGCACAATGTCGACGATGACGTCGAACGCCTTGTGGCTCAGGCGCTCCGTGGGGCTAATGAAGTTGCCGGCCGCGTTGTTCAGCAGCACGTCGACCCCACCAAATTCCTGAATGGTGCGCTCCAGCATGGCTTCTACTTCGTCGTACTTGCGCACGTCGCAGGCAATGGCCAGGACTTTGCCGCCGGTTAGCTGGCGCAATTCAGCAGCGGTTTTCTCCAGCACGTCCAGCTTCCGGCTGGTGATGGTGACGTTGGCCCCCAGTTGCAGGAAATAGGTGGTCATGGCCCGGCCCAGACCGGTGCCGCCGCCGGTGACGATGATGGTTTTGCCCGCCAGCGCGTTGTCGCGCAGCATGGGCTGAGTGTAGGGAGCATTCATGCGAAAGCACGTGTAAAGGTGAGAAGCGCGGCTCAATCCGCGTCCCGAAGGTACAAGGCTGCCGGTGCGAATGTTACGCAACGGCGCTTCCAAAGCGTACTTAATAATTTTCAACGTTGAATATAGTGTTACCTGTTTTATTCGCACCTTCGTGGCCGGTTAGGCATTCAACCGCATTATTATTATCATGACTAGTTCCATTTCCGGGGGCTCTACGAGCGCAGCTTCGGGAGCGGAAACCCCCACCGTACTCGTGTTGGGCTGTGGTTGGCTGGGCATGGCCCTGGCCCGCTCGTTGGTGGCGGCCGGCCACCGCGTGGTGGGCACCACTACCTCGCCCGACAACCTCACGGCCATGGAAGCGGCGGGTATTGAGCCGCATCTGCTAAAACTCGGGGCCGATTTTGGCACTCCCGCCGATGATTTATTGCACCGCCTGCTGCGCGCCGCCGACGTGTTGGTGCTCAACGTGCCGCCCCGGACCGCCGCTTCGGGGGCCTACCCGACCCTATTGCGGCCCGTGCACCGGGCCGTAGCTGCCACCGGCATTGGCCACGTGCTGTTCGTCAGCTCCACCAGTGTCTACCCGAATGAGCCCCGCGTAATGCACGAAGTCGATGCGGCCAGCACCCGCGACGCGGCATCCGATGTGCTCCGGGCCGAAGGCCATTTTGTGCCACGGTACGGCCAGTGGAAAAGTACGGTGGTGCGCCTGGGTGGTCTTTTCGGGCCAGACCGCGCCCCGGGTCGCTTCCTGGCCGGCCGCCGCGACCTGGCGCAGGGCAATGCCCCCGTCAACCTGGTGCACCTCACCGACGTGGTGGGCGTGCTCGCGGCCATCATCCGGCACGGGGCCTGGGGCCACACCTTCAATGTTTGCGCGGCCCAGCACCCGTTGCGGCGCGATTTTTATACCGCCGCGGCCCAATTCCTCCAGCTGGAATCGCCCACTTTCAAGGACGAGGACGGCGTGAGTGGAAAAACCATCGATAGCAGCCTGGTACGCAGTATTTTGCCTTACGAATTCCAGCACGACGACGTACTGGCGGCTTTGCCCTACTGCTAGGCACCTTGCGTTTGCCCGCGCCGTACCTTTGTGTGGTGAAAAATGATGCAGCCCAGGCCCGTTCCCGCGTGGCCGTCCTTGGCGGCGGAGCAGCCGGTTTTTTTGGAGCCATTGCCTGCGCCGAAGCCAACCCAGATACCGAGGTCGTTTTAATTGAGAAGACGGGCAAGCTGCTCAGCAAAGTTCGGGTTTCGGGCGGCGGGCGCTGCAACGTGACCCATGCCTGCGACTCGGCCGCCCAGTTGGTGGCGCACTACCCCCGCGGCAGCAAGCAGCTGAAAGCCGCCTTTCAGCAGTTTGGCGTGGCCGAAACCATTGCCTGGTTTGGTCAGCGCGGCGTGGCCCTGAAGACCGAGGCCGACGGCCGCATGTTCCCCACCACCGACTCCAGCGAAACCATTGCCCGCGCCCTGGAAGAAGCCGCCCGCCAAGCAGGAGTGCGTATCTTCCTCAACACCAGCGCCGACAAAATCCAGGCCCTGCCCGAGGGCGGTTTCCAACTAACGTTAAGCGGCAGTGGTGCCGCCCAACACGGCGGCACGCTCCGCGCCCACCGCCTGCTGGTGGCCACCGGCGGTAACCCCAAGAGCACCAACTACAACTGGCTCCGCGCCCTGGGCCACACCATTGCCGAACCGGTGCCCTCCCTCTTCACCTTCAATGTACCCAGCTCTCCCCTGAGCGAGCTTATGGGCGTGAGTGTGCCCCAGGCCCGCGTGGTGCTGGCGGGTGAAAAGTTGCAATACGAGGGCCCCTTGCTCGTCACGCACTGGGGCGTGAGTGGTCCGGCCGTGCTCAAATTGTCGGCCTGGGGAGCCCGCCGCCTCAGTGAGCTGGGCTACGTGGGCACGGCGCTTATTAACTGGATTCCAAGCTTTACGGAGGAAACGCTGCGGCCCTGGCTGCAACAATTCCGGCAGGAGCACGGCAAGAAAACGGTGGCCGCCAACCCGCAATTTGGCCTGCCCCAGCGCTTGTGGCGCAACCTGACGGAGCAAGCCGGCATCGCCGCCGATGTTCGCTGGAGCGACCTGCCCGCCAAAGCCCAAAACCGCCTGTTGGAGCTACTGCTTCGTACGCCACTGGCCGTGCGCGGCAAAACCACTTACAAAGAAGAGTTTGTGACCTGTGGCGGCATTTCCCTCGATGAAGTCGACCTGAAAACCATGCAGAGCCGCCGGGTGCCCGGCCTGCATTTTGCCGGCGAAGTGCTTGATATTGACGGCATCACGGGCGGATTCAACTTCCAAGCGGCCTGGACCACTGGTTTCCTGGCCGGGAAAGCAATGGCCGCGCCGGTTGCCGCCCCAACGGCACTGTAACCTTCCCAGGGGGCAGGCAGTAAAAGAGAATGTAATTTTTTACACCTAATACTCCTTTTTTCATGGAAGCCAAAGCCACCCAAGCCCTGCTCAACGAATTGGTCGAAACCCTCAAGGATGGCCAAAAAGGCTATGCCGACGCCATGACCGACGTTGAAGATTCGCAGCTTAAAGAGACGTTCAAGAAATATGCCGTGCAGCGCGCCGGCTACATCACCGAAATTGAGGACCAGATGTTCAAGCTGGACCTCAAACCTGACGAAAGCGCCAGCGGGTCGGTAACTGCTACCGTGCACCGTGCCTGGATTGACCTGAAAGCGGCCCTGACCAGCAAAGACAACAAAGCCGTACTCAACGAGTGTGAGCGTGGCGAAGACTACGCTAAGAAAGCATACCAGACTGCTCTAAAGGCCGAAGATTTGCCTTCCGCTTTGAAATCAGTGATTGAAAAGCAGTACCAAGGCGTACAGGAAGCCTACAACAACATCAAAGCCATGCGCGAATCGGCAAAGTAATTTCCGGCTTGCAAGTAGTAGTTTAACAAAAAAGCCGCTCAATTGAGCGGCTTTTTTGTTGTCTATCCTAAAATAATCTCACTTAAAAAAATCACTAGCAACAGTAAGACTGGTTAACCCAGTTTATATCAGCCTAGTCTATTCGTCGAAGCTTTCGTTGCGGGGCGCACGGGGTGCGGGGCGCGTGTCGTACTCGCGGGGTGTGCCGTAGCTCGGCTTGTTGCCATAGCTGGGCTTATCGCCGTAGCTGGGGCGGTTGCCGTAGCCTGACTTGCCGGTGCCGCCTTCCCGGCGCTCGCCACCGCCGTAGCTGGGCTTGTTGCCATAGCCGCTGCCGGTACCGCTGTCACGGTTGCCTTTGTAGCCGCCACCGTAGCCTCCTTCGCGGCGCTCGCCGCCACCAAAGCTGCCACCACCGCGGTTGCCGCCTTTGTAGCCACCACCGAAGCCGCCTTCCCGGCGCTCGCCGCCGTTGAAGGGACGACGCTCGCGGTCGCCGCCGAAACCACCGGGACCACCCGTGCCGCCCGTCCGGCTAAAGCCTTCTTCCTTGGCCGCGCCTTCCTGGACCGGTGTAGCGATGCTGAAGCTAACGGGTGTACCCTGAATGCTGGTGCGGCCCAATTTGCCCACAATCTCATCGGCGTATTCCGATGGTACTTCCACAAAGCTGAACTTGTCGTAGAGGGCAATGTCGCCCACTTTGGCCCCGGTCAGGTTGCTCGATTCCGAAATCAGGTCCACTATGTCGCGGGGATGAATCCGGTCTTTTTTGCCCATGGTCACGAACAAGCGGGTGAAGCCGGGGCGCGCCGTGCCGGCCGCCTTGCTGGCGTCGAGGCTCTGCTGAGCGCTCTTGTCCTCTTTCATCGTCATCTTGAGCAGGGCCGCCGCAATGTCGAGCGACGTAATTTCTTCGCCCTGGTCAAGCAGGCGCTGCACGCGGCCCACGTATTTCTCCAGGTTGCCCTTCTCCACCATTTCCTTGATTTGATTCAGGAACAGGGTGGTTTTTACTTCCGAAACATCGGCAAACGAAGGCACCTGCTCCAGTTTAATCTGAGCCTTGGTGAAGCGCATGATGTCGCGCAGCTTGTAAATGTCGCGGCCGCTCACAAACGTGAAGGCTTTGCCCGACTTGCCGGCGCGGCCCGTGCGGCCAATGCGGTGCACGTAGTACTCTTCGTCGGCGGGCAGGTCGTAGTTGAATACGGCTTCCACGTTGTCCACGTCGATGCCGCGAGCGGCTACGTCGGTCGCAACCAGTACTTCAATCGTCGACTTGCGGAATTTGTCCAGCGTGTTCTGGCGCTGCTGCTGGCCCATGTCGCCGTGCAAGCCTTCTGCGAAATAGCCTTTGGCTTGCAAATCGGCCACGATTTCGTCCACCATGCGCTTGGTGTTGGCGAAAACGATGGTCGACTTCAGGTTATACATGTCGAGGATGCGGGTCAGGACATCCTTTTTCTGGGGGCCGCGCACCTCAAAGTAGCTCTGCTCGATGTTGGTCACCGTCATCGTCTGGTGATTCACCTTCACTACCTGCGGGTCGCGCTGGTATTTCTTGGTGAGCTCCATGATGGGCTTGCTCATCGTGGCCGAGAAAAACACCGTCTGGCGCTCCTTCGGCATCTTGCTCAAAATGAACTCGATGTCGTCGCGGAAGCCCATGTCGAGCATTTCGTCGGCTTCATCCAGAATGATTTTGGTGGTGTTCTCCAGCTTCAGGGTGCCACGCTCGATGTGGTCCATGATGCGGCCGGGCGTGCCGATAACAATCTGAACGCCACGCTCCAAAGCGCGGAGCTGACGGTCGTAAGGGCTGCCGCCGTAGATGGGCACCACCATCAGGCCGCGCTTGTATTTGCCCAACTTCTGGATTTCGCCCGAAACCTGCACCGCGAGTTCGCGAGTGGGGCAGAGCACCAATACCTGCACGTCCTTGCTCTCGGTATCGATATTATCGATGGCGGGGATGGAGAAAGCAGCGGTTTTGCCGGTACCCGTTTGGGCCTGGCCGATAACGTCTTTGCCGGCGAGCAGCACGGGAATGGCGGCGGCCTGAATGGCCGAGGCTTCCTCGTAGCCCATCTCGGTGATGGCGCGTTGTACTTCCTCAGAGAGGTTCAGTTCGTCGAAACGAACCACAATTTTTTCAGCTTCCATGACAGTGGAAATAGTTGGGGGTAAGAGACTCGCTCCGAAAACAGCCGTACTCAGCGACGTTTCCCCTCCTTCTACCTTGTCACAATCAGGCGGGAAAAACAACCAAAAAACTACACGACCAATGCGTTATGCCTCAACAGGCTTGCGCGGACTTAGG
>JBBQSQ010000156.1:0-10787 GCA_038213745.1 Cytophagales bacterium | reverse complement strand
GCAGCCCGGTAGCGTTGAACTCGAAGCCCTGGAGCATTTCGACCTCGCCGTCGAGCACGTTGCGCAAGCCCCGGTCGCTGGTTTCGTCGGCCTTGATAACGCGCACCATTTCGGCCGTGAGCCGGCTTGATACGCGCGAGTCCGAGGCCTTTTGCATCAGCCCGCGCAGGGCCGTGCGTAGCACCTTGCCCGCCGAGCCGGCCCGGCCGAACTCGCTGCCGTTTTCGCGGGTGCGAATGAAGGCCGGGTCCGAGGCAATCCGGGCTTTCGATACGCCGCCGGCTTTGCGGGCGAGGTGCCCGTCTTTCGATTTGTAGAATGAGATACCGTCAATGGTACCGTTCAGTTTGATGATGCTGTCTTGTCTGGCCATGATGATTTTAGGGAAATGGTTTATCGAAGTTTCCCCGTAATTTTCGCTGATTGCAAGCTCTCAGGGGCTTTGCCTACCGCAACCCGCCACCTTTTCCGCAACCCGTCACATTATGCCAGCCATCCCCCGCCGCATCTGCATCTACTCAAAAGATGTCAGCAACATCACCGGTAAGAGCGAGCGCCACGCCCGCGCGCTCCTCAGCCGCATCCGCACCACCCTCGGCAAGGCCCGCGGCGACCTCGTCACCGTCCGCGACTTCTGCCAAGCCACCCGCCTCCGCCCTGAAGACGTAGAACAGTTTCTCCTCAATTAACTTCGCCTCATGATGAGCCGCATATTCCCCGGACATACGTCGGACATAAAGCATCAAAAAGCCTGAAACTTCTTCCCAAAGTAGGCCGAAGGTTGGAATCCCTCCCATAGTGCAAAAAGCACCCCCGCCCCGGCTATCTGCCACCAGGATGCTCCTTTGAGAGGCTTTGTCAGGCAATACGCTCGACTAACAAACTGCGCTAATTTGTTGGTGAACCCGGCGGTGAACCGCATTTTTTACATGCCGACAAAGCACTCATCACTAGCAAATTACAATCAAGTGGTGAGTTCCTGCATCTCCACAGTCTGGACAACAGACCCAATTAAAAAGCCTCAAATCGTATGATTTGGGGCTTTTTTTATGTTGATTTGACCCAATTCATCTAATCATTCCGGCTGTACGCGGGACCTGGCGAGGAGCCTGGATTCCGCTGGACCTGACTGAGGCTCTTCAGAACTACATGAGCACCCAATAATCATCAGGATTCACCCCCTAAATCCCTACGTAACCGCTCCCAAACCATCAAGCGTTCTACCGGATTGCGACAAGCTATTCGCTTACGGTTCTCAACCAACTGAAAGTCGCCAATCGCGACACGAAAACCGGGCTTGCTTCCATTCTCCTACGTGCCACCACCGGCGGCACTGTCCTGCGCCGCGCAACGTTCTTCGCCCCCCGCCAGTGCTCAAAACTGATTGCTGGTGAATGTGCCCACTGCTCGCCCGCTGGCCGAGCCTAAGCAGCACCAAGCAAAACGGGCCTGCCCTCAGCAAGAGAACAGGCCCGGCGAGGCAGCTTGCGCAGGCGCAGCCTACATCTTGTCTTTTGACATTTTGCCCTTCGACATCTTGCCTTCATGGCTCATTTTACCGCCTTTCGACATTTTGCCGTCGGCCATCTTACCGTCGGCCATTTTGCCGTCAGTCATCTTACCATCAGCCATCTTGCTTGACTGCATTTTGCCGTCGTGGCTCATTTTGTCAGACTTCATCTTGCCGCCGTCCTGGGCGTAGGCAAAGGAAGTGGAGAACAGCAGGCCGGTAATCAAGAGGGCCTTGGACGCGGAAACGAGGAACTTACGCATAAGAATGAGGTGAAAAAAGTGAGGATGAAATGAGTTGGTGAATTGGATTCGGCGTGACAGACGGGGTGTGATTGAGGGGCCTTACACCGACATGAGTTATTTTTTCAACTGTCCTTGGCGGGGTGGCTGGCAATGGCCGGTGAGGGCGGCGCGGCCGCCGCCAGCAACTGCTGCAGGCGTACGCGGGCAGCGGCAGGTAGCACCAAATGGGGCGGCACCATGGCCTCGGCCGCAAGCCGGGCGTGGCGGGCAATGAAGTCGCTTTGCAACTCGTATCGCCGGCAGTAAGGGCATAGGCGCAGGTGCGCCCACAGCTGAACGCGGGCGGCGGTGGGCAGGGGGCCGTCGGCCCGGCGCTCGATGAGCAGCGTGGCCTGCCGGCAGTTGAATAAAAAGGACGGTATGGACATTACATATAGGCTTAAAATTAATTTCCGGATGACTGTTGCCGCAGCGCTGCACGGCTTGGTGCCAAAGGACTTAGAGGGTGGACGCACAGTTAAATCATTCCTGACAACCTGGCCTTAATTACCCGTCGGCATCGAGCAAAACCCAGCGTTACTGGCCGGTTACCGCAATGCCTACAGATGGCCTACGCGGCCCGGCGGCTGGAGCAGCTCGTCCCCCGCCGGTGCGCCCACGCGATGCCCGCCAACGCCAGCGCCGCGCCCAGCAGCGGCAACGCCAGCATGTGGCCTCCCAGCAGCAAGTACCCGGCCGGCACGCCCACTATTTGGGCCAGCTTCAGGGCCTGCGACACCACGCAGGCGCGGGCCGCGCCCACGCCCAGCGCGCCTACCCAGTAGCCGAGCGAGTTGCCCAGCAAGCCGGTCAGCACGCCCAAGCCCAGGTTCAAGACTCCCGGCATCATGGTTGCCAACGATTCGGCCCGGACCCAGGTGAGGCCAATGAACGCGGCAACGCAGGCCACGGCCAGCGCCGTGCGCAGTCCGGTCCGCCACGCGCGTTGGCCCGGCCCGGCGGGCCGGGCGGAAACCGGGCGCTCAAGCAAGCGCAGGCGGACAAGGGCAAAAGCGGAGGGCAAGGTGAAGGGAGACATGGCGCTACATCGTTTGGTTGAGTAGTTCGACGCCGGTCATCCCCTTTTCTTACAGTATCTTTTGACAAGAAAGCCAGCTTTTAGAAATACTGCTAAATGCATGTAAGTAGTCGGTTTACCAAACGTCTGGCGGGGCACTACCAAAGCATTACTCACTGGTTCTGGTACCCGGCCGGGTGCGCCAACCGTTTCGTTTAGTCCTATGAAAAAGCCGTTTGCTTTCCTCCTGGCCCTGCTGGCGGCCGCAGCCAACAGCCCCGCCCGCGCCCAAAACCCGCCGCTCGGGGCCAGCGCCGCCGCCAGCACTTCGCCCACGGCCACGAGCGCGGTGAAAAAGCGGGGCCGCATGATGATGATGAAGGAAGGCCAAATGGCGGCCCTAACCCAGGATATGCCCCTGGCCAACGGCAGCACCCTACGCCCCGATGGCACCCTGCTCATGCCCAACGGCCAGCAGCTGTACCTGAGCGAGGGCGAGCAAGTGACGATGAGCGGCATGGTGATGCCCGCCCCCCACCCTGCCGCGCGCCGCATGACGCGCTTCAACAAGCACGTGGCGGCCGGCATGATGCCGCCGGTGCGCTAGATGAGTTAATGAGCAGTTAACAGTTATCAGTGAGCAGTTATCAGTGGGCACCCGAGCCAGACAAGTTTTACTTAAAGGAGCTTACTGCTCACGAGCAAGCACTGATGCTCACTGGTAACTGCTCACTGATAACTATTAACTGCCCCTCCCCATGACCGCCGAACACCAACGCCTCGCCGAAGCCAATGCCAACCAGACGCGCTGGCGCAAGTTTGGCCCCTACCTCTCGGAGCGGCAGTGGGGCACGGTGCGCGAGGACTACTCGCCCGGTGGCAACGCCTGGGGCTATTGCACCCACGACATGGCCCGCTCCTACGCCTACCGCTGGGGCGAGGACGGGCTGGCCGGCGTATCGGACGACCAGCAGCTCCTGTGCCTGGCCCTGGGCCTGTGGAATGGCAAAGACCCCATCCTCAAAGAGCGCCTCTTCGGCCTGAGCGGCCCCGAGGGCAACCACGGCGAGGACGTAAAGGAGCTGTACTACTACCTCGACAATGTGCCCACGCACGCCTACATGTGCATGCTCTACAAGTACCCGCAGCACGCGTTTCCCTACGAGTGGCTGGTGCGGGAGAACGCCCACCGGGGCCGCGAAAAGCCCGAATTTGAGCTGCTCGACACGGCCATTTTCCACGACAACCGCTACTTCGACGTGTGCGTGGAATACGCCAAGGCCGGCCCCGACGACCTGCTGATGCAGATAACCGTGAGCAACCGCGGGCCGGAAGCCGCCACCGTGCACGTGCTGCCGCAACTCTGGTTCCGCAACACCTGGGCCTGGGGACTCGATGACAGCCGCCGGCCCCGGCTCGAAGCCAGCCAGGACGGCCGCGCCATTGCCGCGCAGCACGCCCGGCTGGGCAGCCGGCACCTGTACTGCGACCAAGACCCCGCCCTGCTGTTCTGCGAAAACGAAACCAATGCCGCCCGACTATTTGGGGCCGCCGCCGCCCCCGGCCAGCATTACAAAGACGGCATCAACGATTACGTGGTGCACGGGGCGCACGCCGCCATCAATCCCGCCCAGACGGGCACCAAGGCGGCGGCGCACTACGTGCTCACCATCGCGGGCGGGGCCAGCCAGGTGGTGCGCCTGCGCCTGGGCGCGGCCGACCTGGCCCAGCCGTTTGCCGATTTTGACCAGCTGCTGCACTTGCGGCACCAGGAAGCCGACGACTACTACGCCGCCGTGCAGGCCCGCCTGACCGATGCCGACGCCCGCCGCGTGCAGCGCCAGGCCTTCGCGGGGATGCTCTGGAGCAAGCAGTTCTATTACTACGACGTGCCTGAGTGGCTGGCCGGCGACCCGGCCCTGCCGCCCCCGCCGGACGCCCGCCAGCACGGCCGCAACGCGGCTTGGAAGCACCTCAACAACGCCGACATCATCTCCATGCCCGACAAGTGGGAATACCCCTGGTATGCGGCCTGGGACCTGGCGTTTCACTGCGTGCCGCTGGCCCAGCTCGACCCCGGTTTTGCCAAAAACCAGCTCCGGCTGCTGTGCCAGGACTGGTACATGCACCCCAACGGCCAGCTGCCCGCCTACGAGTGGAACCTGAGCGATGTGAACCCGCCCGTGCACGCCTGGGCCACCTGGCGGGTCTATAAAATGTGCCAGAAGCAGAACGACGGCATCGGCGACCTCGAATTTCTGGGCACCGTGTTCCACCGGCTGCTGCTGAATTTTACCTGGTGGGTGAACCGCAAAGACCGCGAAGGCCGCAACATCTTCGAGGGCGGTTTTCTGGGGCTCGATAACATCGGGCTGTTCGACCGCTCGGCCCCGCTGCCCGCCGGCTCCTACATCGAGCAGGCCGACGGCACCGCTTGGGTGGCCATGTACGCGCTGAACATGATGCGCATTGCCCTGGAACTGGCCCAGACGCAGCCCATTTACCAGGATTTGGCCAGCAAGTTTTTTGAGCATTTCCTCTACATTGCCGGGGCCATGACCAACATGGGCGACGAGGAAAAGGACCTTTGGGACGACAAGGACGAGTTTTATTACGACGTGCTGCACACGCCCGATAAAGGGCGCCAGTTTCTCAAAACCCGTTCGCTGGTGGGGCTCATTCCGCTGTTTGCCGTGGAAGTGCTCGACGACGAGGTGCTGGCCGCCGTGCCGCAGTTCGTGGCCCGGCTGCAGTGGTTTCTGAAAAACCGCCCCCTCCTGGCCGAGCAGGTGAGCCGCTGGCAGGAGCCCGGCATGGGCCAGACCCACCTGCTGAGCCTGTTGCGCGGCCACCGCATAAAGCGCCTGCTGGCCCGGGCCCTCGACGAGGCCGAATTCCTCTCCGACTACGGCATCCGGTCCCTGAGCAAATACCACCAGGACCACCCCGTATGCCTGCACCTTGCCGGCCGCAACTTCACCCTGCGCTACGAGCCGGGCGAGTCGGAAACCGACCTGTTTGGCGGCAACTCCAACTGGCGCGGGCCCATCTGGTTTCCCACCAATTTCCTGCTCATCGAGTCGCTCCAGCGGTTTCACCACTACTACGGCGACGATTTCAAGGTGGAATACCCCACCCGCTCCGGCCAGCTCTGCACCCTGCTCGAAATCGCGGATGCGCTGAGCGGCCGCCTCACCCGGCTGTTTTTGCGCAACGAGGCCGGCGTGCGCCCCGCCCTGGGCCCCCACAAGCAGCTGCAAAACGACCCGCATTTCCGCGACTACCTGCTCTTCCACGAATACTTCCACGGCGACACCGGCCGGGGCCTCGGGGCCAGCCACCAAACCGGCTGGACCGGCCTCATCGCCAAGCTACTACAGCCCCGCGCCTGAGCCCTGCTTTCGGCCAGAATCAGGTGGTTATCCCGGCCGAAATCTTGTCCAACAGTTGGTTGAGCACCTGCACTTCGTCGGTGGTGATGCGCTTGAGAATGTCGTCCAGGGCCGTCATTTTGGTATCAATCTCGCCCAGCACGGCCAGGCCCTGCGCCGAAATGACCACGTCCACCAAGCGTTTGTCGGCGGTGCTGGGAGTTTTGGTTATCAGCGCCTTGGCCGCCAGCCGGTCCACCAGGCGGGAGGTATCGCTCATCTTCGAATCAATCATGCGCTCCCGGATTTCCAGCGTGCTGATGCCCTGCCCCTGCTGCCCGCGCAAAATGCGCAGGATGTTGAACTGCGGCTGGGTAATCCCAAAGGGCTCCAGCAGGGCATTAATTTCAAAACGCAGCCAGCCCGAGACGCGCAGTATGTTAGTTCGCAAGTGATGCCAGTCGTTGAGGTAAGGGCCGTTCATGGGTAGGGCTGCAGGATTTTAGGGTAAAGTAACGCCCATTTTCAGCCTGCGGTGCCGGGCCAGCCGCCGGTTGGCGGCCGGGCCCTGGTTCTTGTCCGTTTTCTGGCCGGTCAGGTACCAGCGGTTGGGCATGGCGGGTTAGGCGGCGGCCGTTTCGAGCTGGGGCAGGCGCTCGGCCAGGGGCCAGTCCACGGGCACGCCGTCGAGGTGCTCGATGTAGTTGTTGAACGTGTTCAGGGCCACAAAGCCAATGAGCTCGACCAGTGCGGCCTTGCCGTAGCCATGGGCGAAGAAGTTGTCGATGTTGGCTTGCTGGGGAAAGCCGCGACTTTTCACCACGTCGCGGGCCAGCACCGAAATGGCGTTCAGCTTGGGGTCGGGGCTGGTTTGGCGGCGCAGGTCCACGGTCTGGGCTTCAGTCAGGCCGTGCATTAGCCCCATCTGGGTGTGGGCCGATACGCAGTAGTAGCACTGGTTGGCTTCGGAAGCGGCCAGGAAAATGGCTTCGGCCTCCTTGCCGTTCAGCGCGCCCTTGCGCAGGGTTTCAGCCCAGGCAATGGAGCCGTTGAGGGCCAGCGGTGAGTGTGCGAACGTGGCGTAGAGGTTGGGCACGAAGCCAATTTTCTTGTGCAGGCCGTCGAAGGTCGGTTTGGCGGCTTCAGGGGCATTTTCGCGGGTAACTACTCCGAGATTGGTCATGAGTGAAAAGAGGTAAAAAGTAAAATGATTACTTTTAATGTTTATAACATCGAATTTGGCACTAACGCAACAGCCGGGCACGGAACCCGGCTGTTGCCTCAGTCCCGGTCAATTAAGCCGGGACGGCCTCCAGCTTCTGGGCGGCGGGGAAGTCCACCGGCACCTGCGTGATGTTGTGCACGTAGTTGGCGAGGGTTTTGTCGGCCACCAGCGCAATCAGGTCAATTAGGGCCTTTTCCTCGTAGCCCAGGGCGAAGAAGTCTTCGAGCAGCTGGGCCTCGGGGCGGCCGTGGGTTTTGGTGATGCTGGCCGCCAGGCGGGTGATGGTGCCCAGCTTGGCATCGGCGTGGGTGCCGGCGCGCAGCTGCAGGGTGTCGTCGTCGGAGAAGCCGTTCATCTTGCCGATGGCGGTGTGAGCGGCCTGGCAGTATTCGCAGCCGTTGACCTGCGACACGGCCAGGAATACGGCCTCGCGCTCCTTGGCCGAGAACGAGCCCTTGACCTGGGCGTTCTGGAACGCCAGGTAGGAGGTCAGTGCATTCTCGGAGTAGCCGATGGTGGCGAACAGATTGGGCACCATGCCAAAGGCACTCTGCATGTGGTCGAAGACGCCTTGCACGGCGGGCGTCACTTGGTCGCGGGTGGGGACTTGAAACGTTTTCATGGGTTGTTAGGGGGTTTTGAAGTGGTTGATAATTCAAAGGTAGCAGATTCGATGTTATAAACTTCAATGTTTATAACATTGTTTCATTAATGGCAATAATATTTTTCGCCATTCTTCGAAAACACCCCCAGAAGATGGGATTAGACGAAAACCCCAGCAGAATTATTTGTGCACCCGGTGCTAGCCTTGGTTAAAGGCCGGGTCCAAAGGTTGATTGGTCTGTTGTCAAATGCGGTACGCACTTTCCAAGAAGCGGCTCATATTCACCGATATCGGTAGAGCAGTAGCCCGGCCGCTAAGGCACTGCCGAGGGCCAGCAGACCAGTCAGCGCGAATAAGTTGGCCAGGACCAGGAAAAGAAACAGGCCAACTACAATGCGCAGGTAGGATGTCATGCGCTGGCCCGTCCGGTAGAGCACCGTGCGCAGGAGCAGGGTAACGCCCAGCAGCAAACCGGCCGCTGGCAAGCTGGTGCGGAATCCATTCGCCGTCAGCAGCCACACGAGCTCGGGGAGTAATAGCACGCCATACAGCAGCACTTGCTGGCCGTAGGCCTGCCCCCGTCCGTAGGGCAGGTTGCGCACGAAGGGCAGGTAAAACAGCTCGAAATCAGCCGCTTGAAATACCAGCACGACGTGCCCGAACGCGCAGCAGAGCGCAATCAGGCCCGCCAACCGCCCATCGGTGCGAGCATCCGAAAAAGCCAGGAGCAGCAACGCAATACTTGCCGCGGATACTAGCTTGGTGATGAGATAGGTGAAGCGCTTGGTCGCGATGATTTCGTACAGAAACAGGCTGAAGAGCGGTTTGGGCCAGTTGCGCGCCCAGGTGAGCCCCGCGCGCTTGTCCGGTTTCCCCACCGGGTCGTTGAGCAGGCGCGTGTAGTAGCACGCGCCGGCCACCGTGAGCCCCAACAGGTACCCGGGCAGGAGCACAGGCACCAGCCAGTGGTGAAAAACAACCCCGACAACCATGGCGTAGAGGCACAGAACCACCACTGGCAGGAGAATAACCCCCTGGGCCACCGACCAGGACGCTACCTGCCGGGACCACGGCAGGGCCGTGGTGCTGTAGGCGAGAAACTGCACATCGGCGCTCTTTAACCGCCCCGCCACGTAGTGCCAACTCTTGAGGCTGTAGAAAAAGCAGACGCCGAGCAGCGCGGCCACCCCAATGGGCTCGCTCACTGAGAGGATAACCAGCCGAAAGCCGTTTTCGAGAATTTGCGCCTCCGTGAGGTGGTTCTGGTTGGGCACCCGGGTCCAGAAGAAGTTAACGAACAACACCAGGAACAGGGCAATCAGCCCGCCCGTGTGCTCCTGGTAAAAGCCGCGGGCCACGACGTTGAGCAGGACGCGCGTCAGGGGGTTTCTCATCCGGCGTGGCGCAGGGTCGCGTGTTCGATGAGCAGTTGCTGCATGCTCGGCAGTGCCCCCGCCGCAAAGGCCTGATGGGAGGAAAGCAAGAAGCTCGTGCCCTGCTGGGCGTGCTGGCGGGCCATCCACGCACTCAGCACCGGAACAGCCGCCGCGTCCAGGGTGGTCAGCGGCTCGTCGAGCACGATGCAGGTCGGCTGGCCGAGAAACGCGAGCACCAGGGACAGCTTCTTGAGCATCCCACTCGAATAGGTGCCGACCGGTTCGTGCACGTAGGACGTCATGTGCAGGCCTTCCAGGTAAAAGTCCTCCTGGCGGGGTGGGCCGTTCTTGGCCGCCCGGAACAGGTGAATCAGCTCGCGGCCCGTTAGAAACTCGGGAAACACGGGCTCGGCTTCGGCAAAATTGACGAGGCGGCGGTAGGCCACCGCCTGCTTTTTGACGCTTAACTGCCCCGCCAGCAGGATATCGCCTTCAAACGGCGTGATGCCGGCAATTGCTTTGAGCAGGGTACTCTTGCCCGAGCCATTGGCTCCCTGAATCCAGTAGGTGCCGGGGGAAAAGGCAAAGGAATCAATGCGCAGCACCGCCCGCCCGCGGTAGGACTTGCTAAAATTAGTGAGTTGCAGCATGCGCCAGCGAAAAAAATGTAGTGACCGCAAGGTCGTCATCCACGCCCACAATAAACCAGCGGTCGGCAAGTCGAGTGCTTACCTTCTAGACCAATCTTTTAACCGAGACCAGTACGACCCGCACGTTCCGCTGTCTGGTCGGGGCCAAATCTTCGCAACGACGGCCAACCCCTTTTCTTTGCCGCCATGTTGCTAACCGTCGCGGCCGTGCAGGCCGCCCCCGTGTACCTCGACCTGCCCGCCTCGCTGGCCAAGGCCGAAACCCTCATCGCTCAGGCCGCCGCGCAGGGCGCTAAGCTGGTCGTATTTCCCGAAACCTGGCTGCCCGGCTACCCAGCCTGGCTCGACTGCTGCCGCGACGTAAACCTCTGGGACTCGCCGGCCGTGAAGCAGGTGTACCGGCGCTTACATGAGAACAGCGTGGTGGTGCCTGGCCCGGTCACGGAGGCGCTCGGCGCAGCGGCCCGCGCCCACGGCGTGGTGCTCAACCTCAGCGTGCACGAGCGGGTGCTGGCCGGGCCCGGCCGGGGCACGCTCTACAACACCATGCTCACCTTCGACGCCGATGGCCGCCTCGCCCTCGCGCACCGCAAGCTGATGCCTACCTACACCGAGCGCCTGCTCTGGGGGCAGGGCGACGGCCGCAGCCTGCACGCCGTGGACACCGCCGCCGGCCGGCTGGGCGGCCTCATCTGCTGGGAGCACTGGATGCCGCCGGCCCGCCAGCGCCTGCACGAGTCGGGCGAGGA
>JBBQSQ010000155.1:0-10867 GCA_038213745.1 Cytophagales bacterium | reverse complement strand
ACGGCCCCGGCGGCCACGCGGGCCGCCGTTTCGCGGGCCGAGCTGCGGCCGCCGCCGCGGTGGTCGCGCCGGCCGTATTTCACGTCGTAGGTGTAGTCGGCGTGGCTGGGGCGGTAGGCGTGGGCCACGTGCGAGTAGTCGTCGGAGCGCTGGTCGGCGTTGGGAATGAACAGGCTGATGGGCGTGCCCGTGGTCAGCCCCTCAAACAGGCCGGACTGAATCTGCACGGTGTCCGATTCTTTGCGGGGCGTGGTGAGGTCCGACTGGCCGGGCCGGCGGCGGTCCAGCGCCGCCTGAATGTGCGTGGCCTCCACGGCCACGCCCGCCGGGCAACCGTCGATAATTACGCCGATGCCCGCTCCATGCGACTCGCCAAAGGTGGTGATGCGGAAGAGGGTGCCGAAAGTATTGGACATGGTTGGTGGTTGTCAGTTATTCGTTGTCAGTTGTTAGCTTTTGGTTAGTCAATCGGCCGACTGTACTAACAACCGACAACGAGCAACCGACAACTAAAAATTCTTGCAAAGCTAGCCCCACCGGCCGGCCCGCCACCAGCCAAAGCCGGCCACCACCACCAACCCCGCCAACAGCCAGTCGGCGTAGCGGCGCACTTCGCGGTACACGTCCAGCGATTGCACGGTGGTGTCGGCGTCGGCCAGGGCGGGGCCGTAGAAGGGGTCATCGGCGGGCTTGGCCAGCGGTTCGGCCGCCACGGCTACGCCCCGCACCACGGGCCGAAGCGTGGGCCGCAGGGTGTCGTAGAGGGCCGTCACCGGGTTAAATACTTCGAGCTGCAACAGGCTATCCAGGGGCACCAGGCCCGGCCGGCGGGCCACCAAGCGGTAGCGAAACAGCTTGCGCCCGCCACCCGGCCGGAACTCCTCGCGCACCTCGGGGCCGTACACGTCCAGGCCCGGCCGGGCGGCCATCACGGGAGCCATCACCGTGGCTAGATTGCCCTTGCCCTCCACGCCAAACGTGTAGGTGAACGACTGCCCCACTCGGAACGTGGAGCGGCTAATGGCCTCGCGCAGCACGTAGGCCCCCACCGCCACGGCCCCGTGCCGGGTGGCCTGCGGCAGGGGCTGCACCTGCACCACCACCCCCGGAGCCAGGTAGGTTTTATAGCCCGCCAAGCGGCTGTCCTGGCCTGGTTCGGGCTTTTTCAGGGTTTTAAATTTCACCATCGTCAGGGCCAGCGGGGGGAAGTGCAGGGGCTCGGTGGTGAGGGGGTAATAGGTGTTCTCGGCCAGCCGGAAGCGCAGGTAGCGCTGGCCCAGGTGGCGCACGGTGTCGGGGGTTACGCTGGCTTCGGGGCCGGGGGCCTGCCAGGCGCTGGGCTGGTGCAGCTGGTGCAGCAAGCGCGGCAGCTGGTCGTCGAAATCGTGGAAGGCCAGCAGGGCCTGGTCTTCGGGCTTTAGGTAAAAATAGAGCCCGGCCCGCACGCCTTCGCCCACAAACACGCGGGGCCGTTCGGCCACCACGGCCAGGAACGCGTGGTCGGGCTGCTCCTGGTAGAGCACCGGCTTGGGCTTGCCAAACAGCTTATCCAGGTCGCCCACGGCTTGCAGGGGCGCGGCCGGGTTGGCGGGCTTGGTGAGGGCGGCGGGGTTGGGTGGCGGGGCCGCGCCCACCCGCACGGTGGCCCCGGGGCTGCGCAATACCACGCCATTCACCGTGAGTTGGAAGGGCTTAATCACGTATTCGCCTTCGCCGTAGGGCACGTAGCGCTGCGTGATGGTGAGGTCGGCAGAGCGGCGGCCCTGCACGATGCGCGTGGTGGTGGTACTGGTTTTGCCGCTTTTTTTGAAGCCCTCCAACTCCGGAAAGTCCGAATACTTGTCGAGCTGGCCGCCGCGCAGCCGAAACCCCAGCGTGAATACCCCCGTCACCGGCAGGCGGGCCGGGCCGGGCACCAGCGCCACCTGCACGGGGGCAGCCGGGCGGGCGGGCGGGGCCTGCACTTGGGGCAGCATCGGGCCCCACAAGCCCAGCAACAACGCCATTTCCCCAAAAAGTCTTCCCATAATCGCTGGCAGCTTAGCGGCCCTCAAAAGTAGCTCCAAACGCCGAAACTGGCCTTCTGGCCCAAATTACAATTTCCTCATAAAGTGAGATTAACGCTTTTGTAAGCCGATTTTATCTCCGCGGTGAATCCTTTTGTACCCCTATTGCCGTATCTGCCCCCAAATACCCTAATAAATACGGGTGTCCAACAACAATGACCGCGGGCGTTTGCCTCGCTGCGAATATTTTCGCGGTCTGCCAGCTGTTGCCTCCCCCTAGTTATTTCCAATTTCTCACCATTTTATCTCACCCTCATGTCTGACAACCTTCAGCCTCGCGGCGCCGACGATTCTACGTTTGCCCAGCCGCTGTACACGCCCATCAAGCGCCGCTCCTTCTTCATGTATGCTGGGGCTACTGCCGGCGCAACTGCCCTGGTACTGGCCGGTTGCTCGAAAGACAGCGACCCCGTTATTACCAACAACGGCATCAGCCTGGGTGCTGGCGATGCTGGCGTGCTCAACTATGCTTATGCCCTGGAGCAGCTCGAAGCCGCTTTCTATGCCCAAGTTGTGAAGACTCCCGCTGCCGACTTTGCCGCCGTTGAGCTGGCCTACTTCACCGAGGTGGCCCAGCACGAAGCCATTCACCGCGACTTTCTGAAGGCAGCCATCAACCGCGATGCCCCTGGCAAGCTGTTGCAGAACCTGACCCCCAACTTCACGACCATCGACTTCACCAAGCGGGCCAGCGTGCTAGGGGCTGCCAAAGCCTTCGAAGACCTGGGCGTAGCCGCTTACAACGGAGCCGGCAAGCTCATCAAAACACCCGCTTACCTCGTTATCGCCGGTCAGATTGTATCGGTTGAAGGTCGCCACGCGGCTTACATCCGTGACTTGCTCGATACCACCGGCAAATCGTTTGCCGGCGACGACCAGGTGGACCCCATCACTGGTCTCGATAAGGCCATGATGCCGGTTGACGTAATCACCGCTGCCCAAGGCTTCATTATGGAGAAACTGGACGCTAGCACCGTCGGCAAATAATCCTCTTCCCTCACTTGTAATCAATTTTTGTTATGGATTTTTTCAAAATAATTGACCAGCTTTCGGAGGTGGATGCCGATGTGCTCGGCCGCTTCGACTCGCGCCGCGCCGTATTCAGCTCGCTGGGTACTGCCGCCAAGCGTTCAGCCTTGGCAGCTACGCCCCTGTTCCTGGGTGCACTGTTTCAGAAAGCCTACGCCGGCACCTCCGCTACGGCGGATGAAGTGCTCCAGTATGCCCTAGCACTGGAATTGTTCGAGCAGGACTTCTACAAAAAGGTACAGGCTTCGTCCCAGTACAGTGGCGCATCGGTGGCCGATAAGGCCGCCATTGACCAAATTAAAAAGCACGAAGACTCGCACGTTACGCTGCTGCGTGGCGCAATCACCGGCCTCGGCAAGACTCCTGTAACGGGCGTTACGTTTAAGGCGGCTGTTTTTGCAGGTCTCACGACCTTCAAAACCGGTGCGGCTGCTACTACCCAGCTCGGCATCGCCCAGCTGTTGGAGGATACCGGCGTGCGGGCCTACAAAGGCCGCGCCGGCGAGCTGCTCGGCACTGACCTGCTAACTGTGGCCCTGCAAATTCACTCGGTGGAGGCCCGCCACGCGGCCAAAATCCGCGCCATGCGCGGCCAGAAAGCATGGGTGAACCCCAGCGACGACTTGGCCGCCCACCCTGTGTATACCAGCGGTGTAACCGCAGGCTCTACGCCCGGTGCCTTCGGTTTGGTGGTGCCCCCCTACACTGCAGCCAGCCCGGTTGAAAACAACACGGTGCAATCGGCAGTGCCCATCACTACGGGCCTGGGTACTACCTACACCGCCGCCGATGCCGCCGCTTCGTTCGACGAGGTCCTGCAAGTGGCCGAAGTACTCGATAACTCGCGTGCTGGTGGCCTGATTGGTGCCTAATTGCTGAACTGTACCTGCTTGCCAGGCCGCAGTTTGTTTTCAACAAAGCCGGTTCCGCTCACGCGGGGCCGGCTTTGTTTTTTGGGCTTTGCAACCAATGGATGGGCAGCGAGTACCTTTGTAAAAGCCGTGGCCCGGCGTTTCGGGTTAGCGGGCTGGCTTGAATCATCTACGAATGTCTGACCACTCAATTTTGCCCGCCTGGCGGGAGCAGTCGCTGGGGCGACGCTTGTTTTTGCGGGTTTCGGCGGCTTCGGCCGCTTCGGTGGCCCTGGTAGCCGCCGGCTGCGCCAAGGACCCCGTCACGCCCACCGCCCCTGACCCGTACCAGCTGCCCCTGCCTGAAAAAGGCCCGGGCCTGCTCTACTACACGTATCTTCTGGCCTTGGCTCAAACCACGGTATTTCAAAAGGTAATGGACACTCCGCCTGCCGACTTCACAGCGGCCGACCGTGCCATCTTCGCCGACCTGCGCGACCATGAAGTGGTGCATCGTGAAACGCTGCGCTACCTCATTGACCCCACGCTGGCGCAGCAATTGTTTCCGACCGGTTTCGCCTTCAATACCACCTCGTTCACGCTCACAACCCGGGCTGGGGCCCTCGCGGCGGCCCAGCAGCTCGCCGACTTGGCGGCGGCGGCCTACCCCGTGCTCTTGGCTCTTTTTACTGCGTTGGCCAACGCCGAAAAGAATCCCACCACCCAAACCAAGCTATTGGACCAGCGCAATCTGCTGCTAAAAGTGAGTTCGGTGCAAGCCCGGCATGCGGCAACGGTGCGCGACTTGCTCGTACCCGGCTCCTTCGCCAACAGCACGGTGGTGGATGCCTCCGGCCAACTGCTCACCAAAACCCCGACCGAAGTCATGGCCGCCCTGGCACCCTACTTCGCGCCTTACGTTATTTCCGTGGTCAATCTGGCCGTCCCCGTATGAAGCTGATTTCTCTGCTTGACCGCTTGGCGGCCACGCCCACCACTGCCGCCCCGCGCCGCGATGTGCTGACCCATCTGGGCCGGGTGGCCGCAACGGCCTTGCCGCTGGCCTTGGGTACCACCCTGCCCGCTGCTGCCGATACCAAGGACACCTCCTTCGATGTTATTCTGCAACTGCTGCTGCTCGAGCGCCTGCAAGTAGCTTTCTACACGCAGGGCCTGGCTGCGGCCGGACTCATTCCGGCCGCCCAAACCGCCGATTTCCAACGCCTGCTGGCCCACCAAACGCAGCACCTCACCTTTTTGGGGCAAGTGCTACAGAACGGCGGAGCCATCGCCCCGGCCGCGCCGACGTTCGACTTCAGCGGGCGCCACGGCGTAGCCGCCAACCCAGAGCTGTTTCCGGCGGTGCTCACCAGCTATGATGCTTACCTGAGCCTGGCCCAGCAGCTGGAAGACCTGAGCGTGCGCCTCTACAAAGCGGCTGCCTTCAGCATCACCTCCGATGCCTCGGTGAGCCGGGCCGTGCTGCGCATGCACGCTGTCGAAGCCCAGCATTCGGCCCATGTGCGCGGCCTGCGCCGGGGCCGGGGGGCCGTGGTAAAAAACTGGCCCAGCGAAGAGGATGCCCCCATTGTCCGCCCCGCCGCCGCTCAGGCCCTAACCATTGCCGCTACCGGCGGCGAAGAAACGGCCATCCAGTACGTGGCTACCAACGCCCCGGTTCCGTTTGCCAGCCTGCTGCTCATCCGCGATGGCAATGCCATTCACGACCCGGCCCTGCCCGAGGCCTTCGATGAGCTGGTGACCACCGCCGTGGCCCAGGCCGCGCTAAACCTGTTTATATAAGCCCGCTGACAGCCAAAAGATTCTGGCTTTTTTCAATCAAAAGGACGGCCAAGGCCGTCCTTTTTGCGTATCGGGGCAGCTAGGCTGGTTTTACGGCAACTGTTGTGCTTGCCAAGGCCTGGTCGGCTGTTGTATCTTTCTTATCCAGGTGTCGGCCTGCTGCTCTACCAGAGCAATCGATTGCCTATATATAATTTCCCACTAGTTCATTCCTCCGATGCTAGACTACATGAAAATCATCCTGTTGAAAGTAAGCTTCAACCGGGTGCTGTTCGAGAAAGAGCTTCGTAAAGCCCTGAAAATGCTAGTCCCCGCTGAAGTACCAGATTTTCGCAGCTGGTGCTATCAGCAGTTCGCCCGCATTTACCGCCGGGTCCTGAAACGGGTGTTTGGCGAGCTCAGCCTGGGCGCGCAATAGAATAAGCTTTGGCTTATTCACTGCTGAATAACTCACGAAATGGGAACAAGCTAAAGCATGTTCTACGGCTCGGTTACAAATTTGATGTTTCGTTTCAGGCCTTCGTAACCCGTGCGTTTCACGGCCGACTGCCGGAACAGCTCCGTAAATAATTCGTGGGTGATTTCGCGCCAATCGCCGGGCGTCAGGTCTTTGAGGCCGGGCGCGGGGTTGAACTGGGGCTCCTGGTGCGGCTTCGAAAAGCGGTTCCAGGGGCACACATCCTGGCAGATGTCGCAGCCGAATACCCAGTTGCCGAACTGCCCGGCCACCTCGGTCGGAATCTGGTCCTTAAGCTCGATGGTGAAGTAGCTGATGCACTTGCTGCCGTCCACCACGTAGGGTTCGGTGATGGCCTGGGTGGGGCAGGCGTCCACGCACTTGGTGCAGGTGCCGCAGTAGTCGCGGATGGGGCCGTCGGCGGGCAGCTCCACGTCCACAATCAGCTCGGCGATGAAGTAGAACGAGCCGTGGCCGGGCGTAATCAGGTTGGAATTCTTGCCCACCCAGCCGAGGCCCGATTTCTTCGCCCAAGCCTTGTCCAGCACCGGCGCAGAATCGACGAAGCAACGCCCGCCAATGGCCCCAATCTCAGCTTCCATGTCGGCCAGCAGCGCCTTCAGCTTGTCTTTGATGACGAAGTGGTAGTCGCGGCCGTAAGCGTACTTACTGATTTTGAGGGTGTCGTCGGACTGCTGGGTTTCGGGCGCGGGGTAGTAGTTGAGCAGCAGCGAAATCACCGATTTGGCCCCGTCCACCAGCAGGCGCGGGTCTAGGCGCTTGTCGAAGTGGTTTTCCATGTAGCCCATCTGGCCGTTCATGCGGCGCGTGAGCCAGGTTTCGAGGCGTGGGGCTTCTTCTTCCAGAAATTCCGCCTTCGAAATACCGCAGGCCATGAAGCCCAGCTCCGCCGCACGGCGCTTGATAAAGGGGGCCCATTGGGACTGGGGAAGCATCAGGTGGAAGGGTATGGGAGCAATTGCAGGCCCGGAATAAAGCGGAAATCCCGCTGATTTTTACTAAGCAGCGGCAGGTCGTACACCAGTGCTGTAGCGGCAATGAGTGCATCTGGCACCGCCATGTTATTGCTGAGGTAATAGCTGGTTATTAACTGGTCGGCTCTGGTTGAAATCTGGGCATCCAGGCTAACGAGTTCCACCTGCTTGAGCAGACGCTCGGCTTTTTGCTGCATCTCGCGGTTCAAACAGCCCCGAATCGTTTCCATCCGCGATATGACGCTAACGGTGACTGGACCTTCTTGCAACAGGGCATTAAGGGTTCCGAGAGCCAATGGGTCGCCACGTAAAACATCAATCAGAACATCTGAGTCGATGAGAGGAAATTTCATAGTAAAATGTGGGGCTTTTAAGCAGGAAGCACACTTAGGCAAGGATTGGCTCCCCTATTTGTTACATCCGCTTATCCTCACTAAGGTTGGCGTAGCCCACGCCTTACCTGATGGATGTATTCCGCACCATCGGTTATATCCGTCCGGCTGGCCCAACTGTCATCATCGGCCTGCTCGGCTTGTTTCTCCGCTTCCGTAAGCGGCTCGGAGGGACGCATGATGGGCGGCAGACGACGAGGGGAGCCTTGCTCCCGCAAAACGGAAACCAAACGCTTTATCGCCGCTTGGGTGGCTTGTGGTAAAGCACCAAGCGAAGCTTCCAATTCCGCGTTGTTCATCATACATTAAAGATACGGCCAAAAACAAAAAACGCGCCGCTGGCGGCGGCGCGTTCCCTTCAACATCCAGAAAAAACCCTACGCCGTTATCTCATCGAACAGGCTGGTGCCGTTGTTGCCGCGCAGGTGGTTGGGCAGCAGCCGCCCCAGGTGCTGGTAGGCCGCCTCCGTGGCCTCCCGGCCGCGCGAGGTGCGCTTGATGTAGCCTTCCTGAATCAGGAAGGGCTCGTACACTTCCTCAATGGTTTCGCCTTCCTCGCCGCAGGCTGTGGCGATGGTGCTAATGCCCACCGGGCCACCCTTGAACTTGTCGATAATCGTGGTGAGGATGCGCTTGTCCATGTCGTCGAGCCCGCGGGCGTCCACATCCAGCGCATTGAGGGCGAACTGCGCGATTTCGACCGTGATGGTACCATCGCCCTTGATTTGGGCAAAGTCGCGGGTGCGGCGCAACAGGTTGTTGGCAATGCGCGGGGTGCCGCGCGAGCGGCGGGCAATCTCAAAGGCCGCGTCTTGGTGAATGGGCGTGCCGAGGATTTCGGCGGAGCGCAGCACGATGGTGGTCAGCAGCTTGGAATCATAATACTCCAGGCGGGCCGAGATGCCGAAACGGGCCCGCAGCGGTGCCGTGAGCATGCCCGAGCGCGTGGTAGCGCCCACGAGGGTGAAGGGCGAGAGCGACATCTGCACCGAGCGGGCGTTCGGGCCCGAATCAAGCATGATGTCGTTGCGGTAGTCCTCCATCGCCGAGTACAGGTACTCTTCCACCACGGGATTGAGGCGGTGGATTTCGTCGATGAACAGCACGTCGTGCGGCTCCAAGTTGGTGAGCAGGCCGGCCAGGTCGCTGGGCTTGTCCAGCACCGGGCCACTGGTCATCTTAATGCCCGAGCCCAGCTCGTTGGCAATGATGTGCGAGAGCGTGGTTTTGCCCAGGCCAGGAGGGCCGTGCAGCAGAACGTGGTCGAGGGCATCGCCGCGCATTTTGGCGGCGGCCACGAAGACTTTCAGGTTCTCCAGAATCTTTTCCTGGCCCGTAAAATCATCGAAACTGAGCGGCCGGAGGGCTTTGTCAATGTCCTTATCGGTGGCATCGAAGTGCTCGCTGTCGCCGGTGAGAAAGGCTTCGCGCATAGATATAATTGCTAAAATTATTGGTCGCTTGATGCTAAGCTATTGAGTAACTTAATTGGAAGCAAAAAAGCTCCTTTGAGAGGGAATAAATTAGCCCGTCATGCAGAGCGCAGCGAAGCATCTTTACCTCAGTAGTAATTCCAATCGATAGAATTAGTATCGAGGTAAAGATGCTTCGCTGCGCTCTGCATGACGTTCCATTTCGTTCTGGAAAAGTCTATCCCCTACTCGTGCAGCAGCACTTCAATGTCCAGGTGCAGCCAGTCGGTTTCCCAGGATTTGTGGTTGAGGCGGGCGGTAAGGTGCTTACCGGCGTCGAGCAGGCGGGCCACGGTCTCGTTGCGGCCCTCGGGCAGATAGCCGAGCCAGACGTTGGCAGGGTCGGTGGCGGGGGCAGTGTGCACCTGCACGGCCCAGTCGTCGTAGTGGTTATCGGCCTCGCGGCTGAGCTGTAGGGCTTGGCCGACTTTCAGCTTTGGCTCGTACTTCTCCAGGTTGGGACGGTGCGAGGTGCCGGCCACGAGGCATTCGAGCAGCACAAGGGGTTCGGAAGCAGGGACGACTTTCATCATGGGGCCAAATTACGATACGGGCGGCGAGATTGAACGAAGGCTGGCACTTTAACCTGAGGTCCCACGGTCCCGCTTTGAGTATGTTGCATCATTGTTTCACCTCTTCTTTCCACTCATTTCATGAAAAAAGTATTTCTCTCTGCCGCACTGGCACTGGCCGTGGCGTGTTCGTCGGCATTCTACTCGAAGGCGGCCGAGCCGAGTGGGTATATGGTACTGTCGTTGCGCGTTTCGGACAGTGGTCGGTCTACACTGGTCACTATCGCGCCAGACGGGCAGGAAACATCTCAGCCGCTAAATCAACGCCGGCCAGCTCAGTCGATACAATCGCAGGCTCTGGTACGACTCAACGAGTTACGCAGCCAAGGTTGGACTGTCACGCACATGACTTCTACCGGCAACTATGTGCAGGACATTAATCACCCGCTGATTAGCCCGAGCCAAACGCTTACAGAGACGTATTTGCTGGAGAGGAAGTAACGCTTCTGGCCTGGCAGTAGGCAAAAAATAACGGCCGCCTCATTGCTGGGGCGGCCATTTTTCGTTCTGTAAGGCACAAGCTGAAGCATGTGCTACGAGGCGGGCCTATTTAAACGCCTGAATACCGGTAATGTCCGCCCCCGTAATCAGCAAGTGAATGTCGTGCGTGCCCTCGTAGGTCACCACCGACTCCAGGTTCATCATGTGGCGCATGATGGGGTACTCGCCGGTGATGCCCATGCCGCCGTGAATCTGGCGGGCTTCGCGGGCTACGTGCAGGGCCATTTCGACGGAGTTGCGCTTGGCCATGGAGATTTGGGCGCTGGTGGCTTTGCCTTCGTTTTTGAGCACGCCCAGACGCCACACCATGAGCTGGGCTTTGGTGATTTCGGTAATCATCTCGGCCAGCTTCTTCTGCTGGAGCTGGAAGCCGCCGATGGGCTGGCCGAACTGCTCGCGCTGGAGCGAGTACTTCAGGGCCGACTCGTAGCAGTCGATGGCCGCGCCGATGGCACCCCAGGCAATGCCGAAGCGGGCCGAATCGAGGCAGGAGAGCGGACCTTTCAGGCCGTCGATGTTGGGCAGGATGTTCTCCTTGGGGATTTTCACATCTTCAAACACCAGCTCGCCGGTGGTGCTGGCGCGCAGGCTCCACTTGTTGTGAATTTCGGGGGTCGTGAAGCCTTCCATGCCGCGCTCCACAATCACGCCTTTGATGCGGCCCTGCTCGTTTTTGGCCCACACCACGGCCACCTGGCACTCGGGCGAGTTTGAAATCCAGAGCTTGGC
>JBBQSQ010000154.1:0-10884 GCA_038213745.1 Cytophagales bacterium | reverse complement strand
TAACGCGGCATCGGTGGGGGAAAATACCGAATGATTAGCGGCCGGGTCGGCGGCGGCCGTCAGCAGGGCGGCCGCGGCGGGGCGCTGCAGAGCCGCCAGCAGGGCCGTGAACTGAGCCGGCGAGCCCTGGGTGGCGGCCACCACGATGTCGGTTATTTTCTGGGTTGGCGGAATAAGCACCTTGTCGATGGCGTGAATGATACCGTTGCTGGCGGCCACGTCGGCCGTCACCACTCGGGTAGTGCCGTTGAGGGTGATGCCCGTGCCCACTTTAGAGGCATACACGGTATTGTCGTTGACGCCAGCGGCCGCGGCGGGCTTCTGGGTGACCACGGTGCTGGCACCGGCCGGGAAGTCGGCAGCAGCTTTGCGGCCGGCCGCTACGTGGTAGAGCAGAATACCGCGCAAGGTGGCAATCTGAGGGCTGCCCACCGGAATGGCGTTGATGTTGGCGACGGTATTGAACGGGGCACTTAGCTGGGCGAAGGCCGCGTTGGTGGGGGCCAGCACCGTGAAGGGACCCGGGCTGCTGAGCGTAGTGGCCAGGTCGGCTTTGACCACGGCCGCGACCAGGGTCGCGAAGTCGGGGTTGCTCTGGGCCACTTGCACGATGTTGCTCTGGGCCGGAGCGGGCGGGGTGGGGTCGTCGTCTTTGCAGCTGGTGAGGGCAAGGCCACACAGGCCGGCCAGGAGCAGTAGCGGGCGTCGTAGCGCGCCAACGGGGGGAAGGGAGGTGAACATGGGAACCAATGATTAAAGGTGAAAAAAGCTTGTTTGCGCTTCTAACTCCCATTCGACGCTCCCGGATACGCCCTTCGAAACCAACCGCCGGATTTTCGGTGCGAGCCGTCAAAAAACCGGAGTAAGCTGTCGGCCCCGCGAGCCGGCTCCTGGCCCGGCAACCAGTGCGACCACAAGGCACCGAGCCCAGATGCGACATAAAAAAGGGGCGGAACGGGTTTAGGAGTTTCTACGCTCCCAACCCTATTCCACCCCGTGAAGCAATTGCAGTAAGTCGCCTTTTATCAAGCAACTAAAATAACCCAAGTTGCGGACGACCTCAACTGGGGTTATTTTAGTTACCTAAGCAATCGTGCCCTCCTCCTCTTCCACAAACTAATTCGCAACGATTATAACGAACCGGGCCGGGCCCCACTCGCGGAGCCCGGCCCCGATTATATTATTCCGCGGCCGCGGCGCCGGCCAGGGCCAGGTCCTGGGCCATGCCGGCGGCGTCCAGCTCCTGCAACAGCATATCGGCGCACTTCTCGCCGATGACCATCGTGGGGATGTTGCTGTTGCCGTTGATGATGATGGGCATGATGGAGGCATCGGCCACGCGCAGCCCGGCGATGCCGCGCACCCGGAGGGCATCATCGACCACGGCCAGCGCGTCGTGGCCCATTTTGCAGGTGCCCACGGGGTGGTAAATGGTCATCGTGTAGTCGCGGATGAAGTTTTCGAGGGCTTCGGGCGTGGTCACGTCGGGGCCGGGCAGGTGGCGTTCGCCGCGGTAGGGCGCAAAGGCGGGCTGCTCGGCGATGGCGAAGGCGGCGGCCACGCACTGCTTCATCAGCTCCATGTCGTGCGGGTCGCCGTAGTAATTAGGGTCCACCAGAGCTTTGTCGAACGGGTCGGCCGAGTTGAGGGTGACGCTGCCCGTGCTGTGGGGGCGCACCACGCCCGGCAGCAGCGTATAGCCGTGCCCGGCGGGGTTGCCCGCGCCGTGGTGAATGAACCAGCTGGGCCCAAAGTGGAACTGGATTTCGGGCGAGCCGTCGATGCCCAAATCAATGAAGCCCCCGGCCTCGCCGATGTTGGAGGTGAGCATGCCCATCTGCTCGTTCTGAAAGCGGGCTCCCTGCTCGGGCGACGTGGCATCGGCCAGCGAAACTGGCTGGGTACAGTGGTAGGCCACGGGCACGAACATGTGGTCCTGCAGGTTCTGGCCCACGCCGGGCAGGTCGAGCTTCACCGGAATGCCGTGCTGGCGCAGGTGCTCGGCCGGCCCGATGCCCGAGAGCAGCAGCACCTGCGGCGAGTTGATGGAGCCGCCGCTGAGAATGACTTCGCGGCGGGCCCGCACCTGCTGCGGCTGGCCGTCGTGCACGTAGGCCACGCCCACGCAGCGGCCGTCCTCAATGAGCAGCTCCGTGACGTGGGCGTGGGTGATGGCCGTCAGGTTATCGCGCGTCAGGGCGGGGTGCAGGTAGCCGCCGGCGGCGCTGCAGCGCATTCCATTTTTCTGCGTCACCTGATACAGGCCGAAACCGGTTTGCTCGCCGTCGTTGAAGTCGTCGTTGGGGGCGTAGCCGGCCTGGGTGGCGGCCTCCACGAAGGCCAGGCTCAGGGGGTTGGGGTCGCGCAGGTTGGCGGTGTTGATGGGGCCGTTCACGCCGTGGTGGACGCTCTCGCCGCGCTCCTGGTGCTGGGTTTTGCGGAAGTAGGGCAGCAGGTCCTGGTAGGCCCAGCCCCGGTTGCCCATTTCGGCCCAGCGGTTGTAGTCGTTAGGGTTGCCGCGCATAAATATCATGGCGTTGATGGAGCTCGAGCCGCCCAGCATCTTGCCCCGGGGGTTGAACTCGCGCCGCCCGTTCAGGCCGGCCTGCGGCACGGTCATGTAGTCCCAGTCGAGCGCCGTTTTGAAGAGGTGCGGGAAGGCCGCCGGCACGTGAATCTCCTGCTGGGCATCGGGGCCGCCGGCTTCCAGCACCAGCACCTGCAACTCGGGCCGCTCGCTGAGCCGGGCCGCTACCGCGCAGCCGGCCGAGCCGGCGCCAATCACAATGTAATCGTATGCTGTTGGGGTCATGGGTGGGAATTGGTTGGGTTGGTGGAGGCCGCGGGCAGCAGGCCCATGGGATGCCTAAAGCTATGAAAAATAGCCAACTAATTCAACTCCTGGCCAGCGCGCCCGCTTCCGCTCCGCGCATACTGCTCGGCCCCACGAACAGCTTGCCGCCATGCTCGCCCAAAAACAGCCTGCGCAACGCCAACTGAAAAATTTCGAATCCTTGCGCCACCTGCCCATCGGTTTGATGTTTAGGCATCTCGGACGCGCTGAATTGCGTTTAGATAATATTGCTCAGTCCTCAAGCAAGAAAACTACCGCCTGCTCGGGCGCGCGCTAGGCAGCGGTTTCCGGGCTCCTCACCCAGCAGCATTCCCATGAGAAAATCGACCATCTTTTTGCTTTCCAGTAGCTTTTACCTCCTCCAACTGGGTAGTGTTGGTTGCAACAGCAAGCAAAGCCCGGACGGGGCAAATACTACCGAGCCTAGCGGAACGGCATTTTTAGCAAACGATACCCCCGCCGACGACACCCCGAAAAGCACGGCCTCGTCCAGCATTGGCAATTTTGTAACGGCTGCCAGGGCGGCGACGCCAGCGGTCGTACACATTAAAACCACCTACGGGGCTTCCGCCGATTATGATGACTCGTTTGGTCAGTCGTACGGCTCACCCTCTGGGGGCCGCACGGCCATGGGTTCCGGCTCGGGAGTGCTTATCAGCGGCGACGGCTACATCGCCACGAACAACCACGTGGTGGAAAATGCCACCAAAATTGAAGTCGTCTTGCCCGATAATCGGCAGTTTTCGGCAGCGCTAATTGGCCGTGACCCAAATACCGACCTGGCGCTTATCAAAATCAAAGCCGACCAGCTGCCCAGCATCAAGCTCGGCAACTCCGACAGTGTGCAGGTGGGGGAGTGGGTAGTGGCGGTGGGGTATCCCTTTTCGCTGAATACCACCGTCACGGCCGGCATTGTCAGTGCCAAAGCGCGAAGCATTGGGATTATTAACCGGCCCAGCCGCAACGGCAATGCGGAGCCCACCGGCAACCTGGGAGTGGAGTCCTTTATCCAAACCGATGCGGCCATCAACCCCGGCAACAGCGGGGGTGCCCTGGTTGACACCAATGGCAAGCTGATTGGAATCAACTCGGCCATTGCCTCCCAAACGGGCAGTTATGCCGGCTATTCGTTCGCCATTCCCGTGAACCTGGCTAAGAAGATTCTAGGGGATTTGCGGGAATATGGCGCGGTAAAACGCGGGCTGCTGGGGGTGTCCTTCCCGTCGCCCACCGCCGAGGCGCAATACTTCCAGCAGCAAGGGCTTCAGCCGGGCGTTGTGAAAGGCGTTCACATCACCGGGGTTCTCGGCAACAGCGCCGCCGCCGCCGCTGGCTTGCAGGAAGGGGATATTATCCAAAGCATCGACGGCGTGCAGCTGAATTCGTCCTCCGAATTCTCCGAACGAATTGCCCGGCACCGCCCCGGCGATGCCGTCAAGCTGACCTACTTGCGGGACAACAAGACCCGCTCCACCTCAGCCACGCTGAAAGGGGAGGAAGCCCCCGCGACGGCTAAAAGCAACGTCGAGCTGGGTAAAATCTATAATAAGCTCGGGGCCAGCTTCTCCCCCCTGCCCAGCTCGCTGAAGCAACGGCTCAATCTCCAGGCCGGGGTCTTGGTAACCGAGGTTCGGCAGGGTGGTTTCTTCGACCACATTGGCATTCCCAGCGGAACCATCATTGCCTTCATCAACGGCAAAGCCATTCGCAATCCCCAGGATATTGATAGCGCCCTGCTCTCGGCCCAAAGCGGCATGATTCAAATGCTGGCCATTGCCCCGGATGGGTCACGGGTGGTATTCGACTTTTCGCTCGGCGCGTAAGCCAGCGGGTAAGGGAACGCATGAGCCCTTTCCCGCCGGTGGCTGAACGTGGACGCAAACCTGATTGTAGGGGTCGTGTTGCGCGCCATTCGCGGGCATAATCAGTTGCCCTGCATTGTTTCCCTGGCCGTTACCTACGGTCTGATGCTCTCCTTTTCTGCCTCCTGGCATCACTGCACCAGTACACCACCGACCAACTACCGCTGGAGTACACTACCCGCAAGCTCAATATTTCAGAAGGCTTTGCCTGTCGGGCTTTGCCCAGTAGCGTCTTGTTTCAGGACGGCCACGGCAGGCCGTAGTGCCTGAGCAGCCCCGTGGAGTAGGGCTCCTCGGTGGCTGGTCGAAGGGGAAGAAAGGGGGGGCAGGCAGTACATCCGCCGCTGGACCACCAGCGCCGAAAGTACCGTCAGGCCCCCAATGGCGGCTAGGGCCGCTCCCAGGCCAAAGGCATCGGCCAACAGGCCCGTCAGCAGCGCCCCGATAGCGTAGCCCGCGTCGCGCCAGAACCGGAAGATGCCCAGGCTGTGCGCCCGCTGCGCCAGCGGCGCGTACTCGGCCACGGCCGCCAGAAACGTGGGGTACACCAGCGCCGTGCCCGCGCCCAGCAGCGCCGCCAGCAGCAGGAATACGGGGTAGGTATCGGTGAAAAGCATGGCCAGCAGCACCGCGCCTTGCAGCAGCATGCCCCAGAAGAGCAGGTCTTTTTTGCAGAGCCGGTCGGCCAGCGGGCCGGTGAGGAGCTGGCCCAGGCCCCACACGGCCGGGTACACGGCGGCCACGGTGCCGATTTGGGTGAGCGTGAATCCCTTGCCGGCCAGCAGCAACGGCAGCAGGCCCCACACCATGCCGTCGTTGAGGTTATTGACAAGACCAGCTTGCGTGACCGAGCCCAGGTTCGGGTGCCGCCACGTTACGTCCCAGAAGGAGAGGGGCGGGCCAGCCGGGCCAGCGGGAGCCTGCGCGGCTTCGAGGGCGACGTGGGCGCGGGTATCGCGCACCAGCAACGAGCCCAGCAGGCCCAGCACCGCCAGGATGATGCCCAGGTAGAAGGGGTAGGGCCGCAGGCCGTATTCGGTGGCCAGCCAGCCCGTGGCAAACGCCGTGGCCGCCACGGCCAGGTAGCCGGCCGACTCGTTCAAACCCATTGCCAGGCCGCGCTGCTTCGGACCGACGAGGTCAATTTTCATCACCACCGTGCTCGACCAGGCCAGGCCCTGGTTGATGCCAAGCAGCACGTTGGCCACAATCACCCAGCCCCAGCTCGGAGCCCAGAGCAGCAGCAGCGGCACCGGCAGCCCGAACAGCCAGCCGATAACCAGCAGGTTTTTGCGCCCAATCGCATTAGCCCAGGCACCCGCGTAGTAGTTGGCCACAGCCTTGGTGAGGCCGAAAACGACGATGAAGGAGAGAATGGCCGAGCGGGCCACCAGGTGAAACTCCTGCTCAGCTAGCCGGGGCAAAATGCTGCGCTCCAAGCCCACCATACCGCCCACGAAGGCGTTGATGAGCACCAGCAGGCTGAACTGCCGTCCGTTTTCGCGCAAGCCGAGCCGAAGGGTTGTCATCGGAATAATGGGGCAGTATGCCGTTACGGGTGCACCAGGGCCCAGCCCTCGGCCTGGCGGATAATCAGCTCGCCGTTGCCGGTGGGCACCACCGAAATGTAGGGCAGCATATCAGCTTTGGTCAGCTTGTAGGCTTTCATCGAATTCGCGCATTGCGCCAGGACCACGCCGGCCTGTTGCAGGGCCAGCACGTCGGCCTCGTAGGGCTGGTCTTTGCGAAACACCACCGTACCGCCACTGAACACCACGAGCTCCAGCTCCAGCTTGCCCTTCAGGCGCGGGTCCTCCAGTGCATTTTTCATGTTGTGCAGGGTCTGGTTGATGAGTTTGGGGTCGTTGCTATCGAGCTGGTACACGGCGCGGTAGTGGCCCTTGGCGGCGGGCGCGCCCGTGTAGCCGGCCGCTTTGGCCGCAAAGGCCGCGTTGGGCGGCGTGAGCACGGGCGCGGGAGCCGCCGCTGTGGTGGCCGGCGCAGCGGCTGGGGTAGCGGCTGGGGTAGCGGCTGGGGTAGCGGCTGGGGTAGCGGCTGGGGTAGCGGCCGGGGTTTGAGCAGCGGCGGTCAGGGCCGTGCCAGTGAGCAGCAGCGCGGTGGCTAGGGGAGCGAAAAATGAAGGACGCATAGAAAAGCGGGGTTGAGGAATGAGGGAGGTTTAAAAATCGTAATTCAGAATGACACTCAGCAGCTGCAGGTCCACCTTGTTCACCACGTAGCGGGCTTCCCCGTACGTTTCGCCCAGGCGGCCTTTGTAAATGTAGAGCAGCTGCCCGCGCAGCCCCTTGGCCCAGCCCCCAAACGAGTAGCTGAGCGAGGCGTTGAGCTGGCGGTAGGAGGGCATGCCGTACTTGTTGAGGGAGAAGTCGCGCACATCGGGCAGGTAGTACTGGCCGTAGCCGACCTCCGCTTTCAGGCCCGGCACCTGGGCAAAGGTGCGGCCGGCCAGCAGCGCCGCCGCATCGAGCCCGCCGAAGCCTTCTTCCCGATCGCGGGGCAGGAAGGTGTAGAACGGCTCGCGGCCCCATTCGCGTGGAAACAAAAAGCGCCCGGCGCGGGTAATGCTGGTGTAGTTGGCGCTCAGGCTCCAAGGGCCGCGCTGGTAGCCTAGGCGGGCGCTCAGGGCGTGGGCCCGGCGGCCGGGGGCGCTGTAGGCCAGGCGCGGGTCGGGGTTGCCGCCGCTGCCCACGGTGCGCTGGTAGTGGTACTGCGCGCCCAGCGTGAGCTGGCCCGCGGCCACGGTTCGGCCGGTAGTCACTTCTGCGAAGGTGCTGTTGAACAGGTTATCGGCGTAGTAGTTCCAGGCCTGCACGCGGGTGCGCAGGCCCAGCTGCCGGCTCATGCCCACAATGCCCAGGCCGCGGCTGCTCAGGTGTCCGGCGTAGCCCGCCCGCTTGCCGGTTGCGTCCACGCCGGTCGAGTACAGGCCGATGGAATTGGCCACCGAGGCCCATTCCGACGTGGAGCGCGTGGCAACATGCGTCAGCCAGCCGGCCGTGAGGGTGGTGCGCGCTACTTCGTTGAATTCCAGCCAGAGGCCCTGGGTGTAGTTGGGGCTCAGGCGGCCGTCCTGCGGGTTGAGCAGGGGCGTGACCAGCAGCTGCCGCCCAAACGTGGCCACCGACTGCCGCCAACAGTAGCGCCCGAAGAGCTCCTCGGGCCGGCCCGTGAGCTGGCGGCGGCCGGGGTTCGTCACGTCAAACAAGCCCACCTCGAAGCGGCTCACCGCCCCGGTGGCCGGGTCGGGCGTGGCCAGGTCGTTGGAGGCCAGGTTCGCCCAAAAAAAACCGCCCACCCCCACCTGAAAGCCGTGCAGCGGGGCCGTCTCAAACCGCGCCCCCACGCCCAGGCCGTTGGCGTAATAGTCCGGTAGGCCGCCCTGGTTCAGGGTGACCATGAAGTAGTTGCGCACCCGCCCGTGCCACTGGCCGCGCCCGAAGGCTTCGGCCAGCGTGCGGGCTTTCACGGTATCCGCCGCCGGCGCGTCCAGGTAGGGCCGGAGCTGGTTGCGCCCGGTGACGGGCCGCGTGGGGGCGGGCTAGGCCTGCTGCGCCCACGCGGCGGCCGGAGCCAGCAGCAGGCCGGCCGCGCAGAAACGAAGGAGGCGGTGCACTAGAAGAGGGGGGATTAGTTGGCTTGGGCGGGCTGTGGGTGCGCGTCCTCAATGGGCTGGTAGGGGCCAAACTTGTGCTGCTGCGCGGAGAAAGTATCCGCGTAAGGCCCGAAAGGATGGTCCACCGGCTTTTGGCGGATGTCGGGCCAGTCGCGGGGCGTGGCCAAGTGCGGGCGCGGCTGCGAATTCACGAAGGCCGCCACGTCCCAGGCCTGCTCATTGGTGAGCAGCGGGTGGTCGAAGGTGGCCCCCAAGGGCATGGCCGCCTTCACGTATTTGGCCAGATTACCCACCCGAAACAGGCCCGCGCCGTCGTTGTAGCTGGCTGGCCCCCACAGCGGCGGGTACTGGTAGCCCGTATTATCGGCCAGCCGCTGGCCCTGCCCGGTGGGGCCGTGGCAGCGCTGGCACTTGGCGGCAAACACGGCTTGGCCAATCACCGGGTCGGCGGCCCGGTCGAGGTAGGGCAGCTTCGTGAACCCCGTGCCGTACACCTTCTTTCCTTTGGGAATGCCCGTGCCCAGCCACTTGATGTAGGCCACGATGGCGCGCATCTCGCGGCTCCCGTCGGGCACTGCCCGGCCGTTAAGGCTGCGTTCCATGCAGTCGGCCACGCGCTTTTCGATATTTACCACGGTGCCCGAGCGGGCGCGTAGCTTGGGGTAGGTCGCGGCCACGGCCAGGTAGTTGTTGGCGAAGCCCTGAGTGCCGGCCTGGAGGTGGCAGTTCTGGCAGCTCATGCCGTTGGTCAGGTGCGCCACTGAGCCGTTGGGTCCGAGATAACGGGCCGTGTGGGCAATCAGCGCCCGCCCGTAGCGGATTTGGCGGCCGGTGGCCGTGCGCGGAATGGTGGCCGTGTCCGGGGCCGGGGTGGCTGGGCGGTGGTAGCTGCCCGTCGCGGGCGGGCCCTGCGTGGCTTCGTCCTCCATCGCTATCGCAGCAGACGCTGCCGGCGGTCCGTAGAGCTGCGTGACCACGACCACAACGACCAGTCCCACGGCCGCCGTCAGCAGCATCAGCAGGCGCACCAGGCGGGGCAGCAGCTGCACCTGTTTTTCCGTGGGTTTCATGGTGGTGGAGTATGGCCGCGAAGCCGTTAGTGGGGAAGCTTTTCGCGCAGGGCGCTGTAGGTCCAGGTGCCGGCCAGCGCGGCCAGAATCATGACCGCCGCCGCGCCCACGCCGCTGCCCAGCTGCGCAAACAGCGGGCCCGGGCAGGCCCCGGTGATGGCCCAGCCAAGGCCGAAAATAAAGCCCCCAATCCAGATGCCGTGGTTGAATTGCTTGTCGGCAATCACGATGGGTTCGCCGTCCATCGATTTCAGCCGGTTGCGCTTGATGAGCTGAATGGAAATCAGGCCCACCACAATGGCCGAGCCGATAACGCCGTACATGTGGAAGGCCTGAAACCGGAACATCTCCTGAATCCGGAACCAGCTGATGACTTCGCTTTTGGTGAGAATAATGCCGAACAACGCGCCCAGCACCAGGTATTTGAAATATTTCATAAGGCCAGTTTAAAACATCAGCGGGTAAATGACCCAGGTCATCAGCAGGCCGCCGGCAAAGAAGCCGATGACGGCCACCAGCGACACCCACTGCAGGTTCGAGAGGCCCGAAATGGCGTGCCCCGAGGTGCAGCCGCCCGCGTAGCGCGTGCCGAAGCCCACCAGAAAACCGCCTAGCACCAGAAATACCCAACCTTTCCAGTTGGCGAGGTTATCGAGGGCAAACAGCTCCCGGGGCAGCAGCCCGGAAAAGTCGGTCAGGTGCATTTCGGACTTCAGGTCGCGCACCGTGGCGGCCGAGATGCCGACAACCTCGGGGTGGCCGAGCACTTGGTAGCCCAGGAAGCCGCCCAGCGTAATGCCGAGCACGAACACCAGGTTCCAGATTTCGGCCCGCCAGTTATAGCTCAGAAATGGGATGCCGGCGGGAAGGCAGGCCGCGCACACGTGGCGCAGCGAGCTGCTGATGCCCAGGGCTTTGTTGCCCACGAGCAGCAGCGCCGGCACGGTCAAGCCAATCAGGGGCCCGGCCACGTACCAGGGCCAGGGTTTTTGCAGGAGTTCAAGCATGAAAACAGATTTCGGAATCAGGGGAGTGAGTTATTTGGTCGTAAGGGTTTCGGGCCAGTCGAGCACCCCGCCGAGCAGGTTGCTGACGTGGGCAAAGCCGGCGGTAGTGAGTTGCTTGGCGGCGTTGGCCGAGCGGGCCCCGCTGCGGCAGTACACGTAGGTGGGCCGGGTAGGGTCCAGCTTTGCGACGCGCTGGCCAAAGTCGGAGGCGGTGACTTCGATATTAACCGCGCCGGGCAGGTGGCCGCCGGCGAATTCGTCGGGCCGGCGCACGTCCACGAGCACCGCGCCGGGCTGGCGCAGGCCCTCGGCAAACTGCGCGGGCGTTAGATTTTGGAAAGCCGGGGCGGAGGATTTAAGGAAACCGAACATGATGGATGATTTTGAAAGGTAAACGTGAGAAATAGAAGCTGTTTAGAAAGTCGTCGGACGGTCATGCTGAGCTTGTCGAAGCATA
>JBBQSQ010000153.1:0-11009 GCA_038213745.1 Cytophagales bacterium | reverse complement strand
ACAAGCCGCTGGGCCTGTTTGCCGTGTTGCCGGCCGTGTACGACACGTACAGCCCCGAGGCCGCCACGCGCATTTTCGCTCTCATGGCCAAGCACCACACGGCCGCGGTGCCCACGCTCTACATCCAGAAAACCCTGGCCGGGCTGCCCGAAAACGACCACGCCCAGGACAGCCTGCGGGCCTACATCGACCCAGGAATTCAGGCCACGTATGCCCGGCGGTTGGCCAGTGCCCGCCAGCAGACCGCCGCCGCCCGGGCTTTCGGCCAAAAGCTAACCGCTAGGTTCATGGCCCTGGTACCGCAGATGCAGGCCGCCGGCGTCGCCATCCTGGCCGGCTCCGACAGCGGGCCGTTCAACTCGTTTATTTACCCTGGGGCCTCGCTCCAGGAAGAGCTGGAGCTGCTGGTGCAGGCCGGCCTCACGCCCTTGCAGGCCCTGCAAGCCGCCACCGTGAACGGGGCCCGCTTCATGGGCGTGGCCAACCGCACCGTGGCCATTGCTCCAGGCAAAGATGCCGATTTGGTCCTCCTGACGGCTAATCCCCTGGAAAATATTGCCAACGTCAAAAAAATTGATGCCGTGATATCCCGGGGCAAGGCCTACCCGGCCCCCGTGCTGGCAAATATGCTACGCGCCATTAAAAACCGATAGGCCACAAAGACGCCGGTCAAATCTCCACGCACGACGCTAGCAGATAAATTATTCATTTTCAAAGTGTTAAATCAGTTAATTACTGGTTAGTGCAGGTGCTATTCAACAGGATGTTTGTGTGTAACTCGGGTGCTCCGCGTGACTCGGCAAGAAAGAATAAGTAGGTCCTCACCTACCGGGCGAATTATTTACCGTGTATTAGTTTATACATTCATTAAGATAATTGCGCTCAGCAGGCAAAATTTCCATTGTTTTTCAAAACTTTTGTCTAACCTTTATGTCTCAATATCAAACATCTCACTCACCTTTTAAACCCTAGAGACCCATGCTAACACTCTCACTTTTCAACGTCGTAATCATTCCGGTAGATGACCCGATTGCCTTCACATTTTTCGTGGGGTACATGGCGATGCTGGCAGCTTCGGTTTTCTTCTTCCTTGAAAGAGGGAGCGTGGAAGGCAAGTGGAAACTCTCGCTCCTGGTGTCTGGATTGATTACCGGTATCGCGGCCATCCACTACTACTACATGCGCGACTACTACCTGTCAACGGGCAAAACACCTACCGCCCTACGCTACATTGACTGGACGCTGACCGTACCGCTGATGTGTGTGGAATTCTACCTGCTGACCAAAGCAGCCGGAGCCAAGATTGGCTTGCTCTGGAAGCTCATCGCTGCCTCTGTGCTCATGCTCGTGGCTGGCTACATCGGCGAAGCTTTCAACCCCGTGGGCGGCTCCATGAGTCACTCGGTGCTGTGGGGCACTATTTCTACGGTTGGGTACGTATACATTCTCTACACGGCCTGGTTTGGTGAAGTGGCGCAATTGGCCAACAGCACCGGCGATGCGGTCGTCATCAAAGGCATTCGGGCCCTCGGCTGGTTCGTGCTCGTGGGCTGGGCCATTTACCCCATTGGCTACATGTGCATGGAAGGCGGCTGGCTGAACACCGGCTTGGGCTGGAAAGCCTCCAGCGTTGACTTGTTCTATAACGTTGCCGATGCCATCAACAAAATCGGGTTTGGCCTAGTAGTCTACGGTATTGCTGTTGCTGGCAAGAGCGCCGCTGCCGTGAACGAAACCATGCCTACGGCCGGCCGCACTACGGTGCCGGCCTAGGTTACCTACCGGCTGCGGCCGGGCCGCCAAGACCACCACGCTTATTCCCGCTCTCCATGAATGCTTGGCGGGGCGGGAATAAGTTTTTGGGGGCGGCTGCCCATCTGGTTTTTTGCTTTTGCTCTGCATTAGGGAATGCTCCCGCCACGCTATGCTACCCCTTACAACGCCCGTTACCAACGCCGAAACCCACCTGCACGCACCCCAGCAGTATTCCTACGTAGCAGTGCTGGGAGCCGTGGTGGTAGGCTGGCTGGCCCCCGGCCAGGCGGCCTGGCTGCTGGGGCCAGCCGTGCTGGCAGGGATGGTGCTGCTGGGCGTGGCCCACGGTGCTTGCGACCAGTTTGTGGTGCCGGCCACGCACCCGGTGCTGGCGCAGCGCCGGGGCCGGTACTGGGCGGGATTCCTGGCGGGCTATTTGGGGTTGGCGGCAGCCGTAGGCCTGCTCTGGTGGTGGCACCCGGCACTGGCCGTGGCCCTGTTTTTTGGGCTCACGGCCTGGCACTGGGGCTCGGGCGATGCCCCGGCTCAGGTGCGCCGGGGCCAATGGGTGGCGCACAGTTTGCTGCGCGGCAGCCTGCTATTTGCCGTGCCCCTGTGGCACTGGCCCGCCGAAACCGCGGCCGTTGTGAACGACTTGCTGGCGCTGGGAGGGGCTGCGCCCGTGAGCGCAGCCACCGTGGCGCAAGCCGCCGGCCTGCTGCCGGTGGTACTAGCCGGGCATGCCGTGCTCTGGCTGGTCTACTACCGGCAGCAGCAGGGCGCGCTGGCCCGCACCGACGCGCTGGAAACGCTGTTGCTCACAACCTTGCTTCTGGTGCTGCCGCCCGTGCTGGCAGCCGGCGTGTACTTCGTATTCTGGCATAGTTTGCAGCATGTACTGCGCATGAACCGGCTGATGGACCGCTCCGCCGCTGACTCCCGGCAGGGGCTGTGGGCAGAGATAGGCTTCTTTCTGCGGCGCTCGGCACCACTGCTGCTCATCAGCCTGGGTGGGCTGGGGGTGCTCTTTGGGCTGGCCTGGGCGTGGTCGGCCAGCAGCACCGTACTGGTAAGCCTGGCCCTGCTGGCCGCCTCCGTCGTGACCTTGCCGCACGCCCTGCTCGTGACCTTGGGCATGGATGCCGCCCGCTGGCGACGCGACATGGAGACGAGGCCTGAGAGCCGTTACGAGCCATCCTGAACGGGCGGCTAAGTTGTCAGCCATTAGTTGTTAGTTGGCAGTGCCTTGCAAATATTTGACTAACAACTGACAACGAGCAACTAACAACCCGTTTACTTCTGAACAACTACTTGGCAATCGGGGGTAGAAAGAGGCCGGGGTCGGATGAACCTGGCCTCTTTTTTATTTACGAAACCCGGCCTTTGTTTTGATGCATCAAAGCATGAAACCACCCGTCAATTAGCTGGTTATAAGCGTAAAGCTTTGCGTTTTTCTACTTCTACAGGCCCTTTTTTCTGTTCGTTCTATGAGGCACTCACTACAATTTTTTGGTTGGCTTGGGGCTTTAATAGCCGGCGTGCTACTTGCGCTGCCGGGCGGGGCCCAGCCCACCGTCACGGGCCTGGCTCCGGCGGCGGCGGCAGTGGGGGCCACGGTGGTTATCAGCGGGTCGGGTTTTTCGGCGGTGGCGGGCCGCGACGCGGTTAATTTTGGGGCCGTTCGGGCCACCGTGACGGCCGCCACGGCCACCCAACTCACGGTGCAGGTACCGCCGGGTGCCACCTCGATTGCGCCCGTAACGGTGACGGACCTGGTGAGCCGGCAGCTGGGGTCGTCGCTGGGGTCGGCCACGCCGTTTTTCACGCTGCGCTTTGCCGGGCCGGGGCTGAACGCGGCCTCGTACCAGGCCACCACCTACCCCGTGGCTACGCCCCAGATAATTGGCAGCCTGGAGCGAAACCTTGCCGTCGCGGACTTCAACGCCGATAACTACCCCGACTTCGCCATCGTGGCCGATGGGCAGCTGAACCTGCTGCTCGGCGATGGCAGGGGCGGCTACGGGCCGCCCCTGCGACTGGCGGCCGGCACCAGCCCCCGCAGCGTGCAAGCCGCCGATGTGGATGCCGATGGTGCTGCCGACTTGCTGGTGACGGCTTTTTCAGGCGTGTACTTATTCCGCAGCCTGGGCAGCGGCAACGGCTTTACCAGTGCCGCGCTGCTCAACCTGGATGGCCGATTCCCCGTGGGCCCCCTCGACGTGCAGGACCTGAACGCCGACGGACGACCCGACCTACTGGCCCTCACCACGACCAGCAACGCCCAGCCAGGAGACCCCGTGCAGCTTGTTGAGCTGCGTAACAACGGCACCGGCTTCGATGCCCCGGGGCTGCTGCTAACCGAGAACCTGCTGGGCAAGGTCGTGGCCGACTTCAATCAGGACGGCCGGCTGGACATTGCCCTGCTGGGGCCGAGCCAGTTTTTCAGCCAACCCCCGTTTCAACTGCTGCTGCTGGCTCGCAACGCCGCCAATACCGGCTACGACGCCCCGGTGGTGAGCCTGCTGAACAATACCACAGCGTTCGGCTTGCCCCTGCTGGCGGACGTGAACGTGGACGGGCGGCCCGATGTGGTGCTCAACGCGCTGTTCAACGCGGCCCGCGCTACGGTGGTGGCGCAGCGCACGGCCACAGGCTTCTCCTTGCAGGGCCCATTTCCGGCGAGCGCCGCGAACCTCAACGATTACCAGCTCGTGGCCGATGCCAACGGCGACGGCCTGCCCGACCTGCTGGCATGCGCCGGCATTTTGTCGGGCGCGTTCGCGGTGCTGCCCGGACAGGCCGGCGGCGGCTTCGGCCAGCCCATCGGTTACAACCTGGCCGGCAGTGCCTTCGGAGCGGGAGACTTTGACCTGGACGGCCGTACCGACCTGGCCGCGTACGACGCCACCACCGGCAACCTCATTGTGTACCGTTACACCGGCCTGGGCCCAAACCTTAATAACCCGCCCACCCTCAACGCCTTAGCCGACCTGACCATCGACGAGGACGCGCCCCCGCAGACGGTGGCCCTGACCGGCATCGGCAACGGCGGCGAGCCCGGCCAGGCCGTGAGCATTACGGCCGTGAGCGACAACCCCGCCCTGGTACCCAATCCCACCATTGCCTATTTCAGCCCCACCAGCGCCGGCACGCTGCGCTTCCAGCCGGCCCCGGATGCGTTCGGCACCTGCCTCATTACCGTCACGGCGTCGGATGGGCAGTCGCAAAACGGCACCGTGGCGCGCACGTTCCGGGTGACGGTGAACCCGGTAAACGACGCGCCGACGCTCGATGCCATTCCGGACGTGGTGGTGACCCAGACCATTGGAGTGGGTGCCAACTTGCCGATTGCGGTGCCGCTGTCGGGCATCACGGCGGGGGCCGCCAACGAGAATCAGTTGCTGACCCTGAGCGCCACGGTGTCGCTGGTTGGTGCCGGAGTCATTTCCAACGGCTCATTCGCCTATACCAGCCCCGCCACCACCGGCCAGTTCAACTTACTTATCCTTGCAGTCCCGCCCGGGCTCTACGCCACCGTCACCATCACCGTGAACGATGGGCAGCCCACCAATGGCACCGCCAACCGCACGTTTCGCGTCTTCTACAACCCCAGCAGCACGCCGGGGCTGCCCACCACGCCGCCCACCCTCGACGCCCTTGCCGACGTGACAGCCGACCGCGCCCTGCCCACGCAGGTACCCGTGGCCCTGGCCGGCATCGGCGATGGCGACCCCAACCAGGTGTTGCCCCTCACGGTCACGGCCGTCAGTTCCGACCCGGCCCTGGTGAGCCTGGGCACGGTGCGCTACACCAGCCCGGCCGCCACGGGCACCCTGCCATACACCATTAGTAGCTCCCGCGGCGGCACGGCCACCGTGCGCGTGACGGTGAGCAATGGCCAGGCCCAGAACGGGAGCATCACCCGCTCGTTTCGCGTGACGGTGCCAGCGGCTCCGGTCATCAGCGGCACCCGCGGGGCTACGAGCAGCGAAACCTTGGCCATCTATCCGAACCCCGCGCCGGGCGGGCGCTTCAGCTTGGCCGGTGCCGCCCCTGGCCCGCTCAGCGTAACGGTGCTGGACCTGAGCGGCCGGGTCGTTGCCTTGCACCAACTGGTGGCGGGGCCGCAACCGCTGCGGCTAGACCTGCCCTCCACGGTGCGGCCGGGCGTGTACGCGGTGCGCGTGCGCACGGCTGGGAGCACTGCGGTGCAGCGGCTGGTAGTGGAATGAAGGCAGTGGGCAAGGACGAATTTCGGACCACGTTGCTCCGTACTCGCGTGCTTCAAAACCCAATGCCCACCCGGAACCCGGTACCCAGCTTCTGCCCGCTTTGGAGGGCGGTGTAAAAATCAATCCGCACCACTTTGAGAATGTGTTCGATGCCCGCGCCCAGCTCCACGTAATGGCCGGCCTGAGCGGTGGTGAGGTAATTAAGCGAGGCCACTTCCTGCCACTTGAGCTTGCGGAATAACGGGACTTTATTGAAAATGAAGCCGTTGAAGTGGTGGTCGTAGTGGGCTTCGAGGTAGGTACTGTTGGTGCTGAAGCGGTAGTAATCGAGCAGCTGGAAGTTGCTGAAGTTTCCGCTGAGCAGGGTTTGATTGCCCGAGAAGTGGCGGTAGTCGACGAACGTCATGCCCTCCTGCTTGCCCACGAAACCGCCCACGCTCACGCGGAAGTTGCTGGTGCCCAGCAGGCCCAGCGGCACGTTGTCGCGCACGCCGGCTTGCAGCAGCAGGTAGCGCACGTCGGCCCCCAGCGCGTGCGGAATGGCCAGGCGGCCCTGCACGTTGAAGGTTGGCCACTTCGAGCCGAGGTTGAACTTGCCATCGGGCCGGCTGATGTAGCGCTGGCCGGGCTTGTAGTCGGCCGACAGGCCCACCGTGAGCACACGGCTGCGGCCGAAGCCGGTATCCGCCAGCTCGTCGCTCACCGGCTGGTTCGGGGTGAAGGCCCGGCCGGGCACGTCGTGCAGCAGGCGGGTGGTGGCATTATAAAGCTCGTAGCGGTCAAAATAGGCCCCGCTGACGCGCAGGTTCAGGCCGTTCAGCGGCTCGGTGAGGTAGGTGAGTTCGGCCCCTTCGCGGCGGTAAAGCTTGGCGTAGTTGCGGTTGTCGAGCAGCGTGTATACCGAATTGATGAGCGGGGTTAGCTGCGAATTCCTATCGAAATTCTCAATCGTGCGGCCCGCTACCAGGCTGATTTGCTTGCGCTTGGCGGGGTGCAGCTGCCAGTCGAGCTCCAGACCGGGGTTTAGCTGCTTGCTGCTGAAGCCGTAGCGCAGAATGGGCGTGAGGGTGAAATAGCGGCGGTCGTCGGAGCGCTGGCTAAAAGTGGCCTGGGCGTTGAGCACGGCCCCCTCCACGGTGTTGTACTGCAAAATCTGGGGCACGGGCAGCACCGATACCGAGCGTTTGCGAAAGGTGTTGCGGTGAGTGTACCCCCCCAGCAACAGACTGGCCGGCTGGAACTTGTTGCGCTTGCGGTCCATGGAGTCCTGGTAGGGGCGCGAGCGGCGGATGACCTCCGTGCTGTCCTTCACCGTGTAGTCTTTCTGCTCCTCGGCGGTGAGGGGCACGGGGCGAATGGTGGCCCAATAGGCCGAATCGCGCTCGTTCACGCCTTTCTCCACCAACTGCACCTGGCCGCGCGGCATGCGGGCGAAAGGGTCGTTTTGGATGGAATCGCGCGCGGCCTGCTTCACTTTTTTACGCACCTGCGCATTCAGGCCGCGCAGGTCGGGCTTGCGCTTGCGAATCTGGGCGGCAGTTTCCTGGCCCAACGGGGCCGCGTCTTTGCCCTCGGCCACCACGGGCGGGGCAGCTTTGGCCACGGGGGGCGTGGGGTAGGTGGGTACCACGCTGGCGTAGTTCGAGAGCACGGCCGTGATGTAGAACGAGCCTTTGAAGCCCAGCCCCGACAAATTGGCCCGCACTTGCTGCGACTGAATAAGCCAGACGTTGGGGTTGCCGGGGGCCGGGGCGTACTGCTGGTTGAGCTGCACATTGTCCACGTAGTCAATCTGCGCCTCTTTGCCCAAGGTGAAATCAACGGAGTGAATACGCCAGGAACCGTCCACGATGTAGATGAAGCCGGCGAATACGGGGTCGGTGCGGCGGCGCGGCACCACCCGGATTTTGTGCACCACGTCGCCGCCCTGCGTGGTGCTGCCCACCAGCTCGTACTTGTAGAACAGCAGGGCGTTGGCCGCGATGGGCGACACGAAGCCGCGCTCCGAAAAGGCGGGCTTCACCAGATTTTCGTAAAAGGTGAGGTCGCGCCCGGCGCTGGCGCGGTTGAAGCTCAGGCCGCGTGAGTCGCCACTCACCCGGCTCGATATCATGCGCTCCTTCACGATGTTGGGCTGCGTGAAGCTGAAATCGGAGAGGCTTTCGGAGAGGTAGAAAATGCCCTTTTTGATGTCGGGCCCGAGCTTGAACAGGCCCATGATTTTGGCCGGCGTGTCGTTGATGCGGCCCAGGGTTTTGATGTAGATGCGGGCGCGGTAGGCCGCCACCTCGCGCTTGTGGTAGGCCCGCCACTGCTGCGCCTGCTGAATGATGGCGTAAGCCGGGTCGCGGTCGGAGGATTTCACGAGCACTTCGCCCAGGCTGTAGGCCTCGGCCTCCAGGGTAATGTTGACGTTCAGGACGGAGTCGCCGCCCAGCACGCGCACCGGCTCAATGTGCGGCCGGTAGCCCACGTACTGAAACACCAGCTCGTACTGCCCCGCCGGCAGCCGCAGCTGGAACTGGCCTTGCTCGTTGGCCCCCGTGCTGGTGGCCGCGCCGCGCACGGCCACGTTGGCAAAGGCCAGCCCGGCCTTGTTGGCCCCGCTTACCGTGCCCTTCACAACGCCGGCGCGGCTGAGAAACGGCAGGCCGCACAGCAGCCAAAAGAGAAGCAAGCGAAACGAAAAAAGCAACATAGCGGACCAACGGCAGAAAAAGGCAGGGCCAAGGTACGCCCGCGCCTTAACTGCTGCCCACCGCAGCCAAAGCGTTGCCCTGGGTAATGACGCCGGCCCGGCCGGAATGTTTCAAGCCACTACTTCCTCGGCGGGCAGCAGGGCCGCGGCGCGGGCATCGACGCGGGCCGTGTACCAGGCGTTGAGGCCCACACCGAGCAGCACCAGGGCCATGCCGCCGTAGGCCAGCAGCCCGAAGCTTTCGCCAAACAGCCAGTAGCCCAGCCCCAGGGCGTAGAAAATGCCCAAATAGTTGAGCGGGGCCACCCGGCTGAGGCGTTCGAGCTGGTAGGCGCGGGTCATGGCCACCTGCGCGGCCTGGGTGCACACGCCGCACACGAGCAGCCAGACCCAGTCGCTGCCTTGGGGCAGCTGCCATTGAAACAAGCAACCAATGGCCGCAAACGGCAGCGAAATCAGGGGGAAGTAGAACACGATAACCAGCGGATGCTCGCGCCCGCGCAGCTTGCGGATGGCGTTGTAGCTCAGCCCCGATAGCAGCGCGCCCACCACCCCGATGCCCAGAAAAAGCACGTCTGAAGCGGCCGGTCCGGCCGCCGGAGCCATCACCGGCCCGCCCTGCTGCACCAGCAGCACGCCCCCAAAGCTCACGCCGAAAAACACCCACTGCCAGCCGTGCACGGGCTCGCGCACCAGCCAGATGCCCAGCACCGCCGTGAAAATCGGGGCCAGGTATTGCAGCGTAACGGCCGTGGCCAGCGGCAGGTGGTGCAAGGCCAGGAAATAGCAGATGAGCGCCACCGCCCCCGTGCTGCCCCGGCTGATGAGTAGGCGATGATTGTGGCCGAACGGGGCCACGCCCAGCCGCCGCAGCGCCACGTAGCTGGCCCCAATGGAAAAGAGCGAGCGGAAAAATATAATTTCCAGCGCGGGCAGGTGGTGCAGGTGCTTCACGGAAGCATTCATGCCAGCAAAGAGCAAGGTGCTCAGCAACATCAGCCGGACGCCGGGCGTTATTTCTTTTAACATTTAGCAATTAACAGTTACCAATCGTTCTTGCCTTCTGCATTACGACGGGGCGGCACCAACCCAGAGGAAACGAACTTCGACCGGCAATGTTAGTAAATCAGGATGCGGACAAGGGCCGTTGAACGACTGTTAACTGTTAATTACTAATTGCTACATGTTCAAAGACAAAGCCCCCAAGCAGTACACGCCCGGCGAAGCGCTGCAAAAAATAGCCGCCTTCTGCGCCTACCAGGAGCGCACCCAAAAAGAGGTTGAGCAAAAGCTAAAATCCTACGGCCTGGATGAAGACGAGGCCGGCGAAATCATCATCCGCCTGAGCCGCGAAAAGCTGCTCGATGAGGAGCGATTTGCCCAGGCCTTCGTGCGCGGCCACTACCGCCAGAAAAAGTGGGGCCGCCGCCGCATCGTGCAGGACCTCAAGCAGAAAGGCATCAGCGAATACTGCATCAAATCGGGCATGAAAGAGATTGACGGCGAGGAATACTACCAAAACCTGGTGGAGGTGATGGAAAAGAAGGACCGCCAGGAAAAGGAGAAAAACCCGCGCGTGCGCCGCATGAAAATATCGCAGTACCTGACCGGCAAAGGCTACGAGCAGGACTTGATAAAGATGGCCCTCGATGACCTGGGCAAAGCCCCGGAAGACGAAGAGTAGTAGCGTGTACGCCCGGCTTGGTGCTACCCAGCCGAGGGCGGGCCTACCGCAGCTTCAACACGATGGCGGTGCCTGTGCCAGCCCCCGCTACCACGAACCGGGCTGCGCCAAACGAGGGCGGAAAAAACATCATGCTCCGGGCATTATTGGAGAAGCCGTACCGCTCGGTAGGCAGCCCAAAGAAGTTCTTGTCCAGCTTCCCGTTGCTGTTTTCGTCGTGGTACACGGCCAGCGCGTAGGAACCGGGCGGCAGGTTATCAAAGCTGAAGCTGGCCGTACCGCTGCTCACTGGCAGGCGCAGCGTCCGCACGGCCTGGTTGGTTTGGCGGGGAAAGCCTTCGGGGCCGGCGAACAGCGCCAGGTAGCAGGCTCCGCGCCCGCCGCGCAGGTTGGTGAGTTGGCCCGTGATATTGCCGGCGGGGCCCCGGCCGGCTACTTGGCGGGGGCCACCGGCTAGCGAGTGCTGCCAGCTCGCCAGGCCCAGCACCAAGGCAGTAACTAAGTAGTGCGTCAAAAGTAAAAAGGCAGTAGATTAGGGGATGAAACTTGCTCCGATAGTCCTGACCGTCGCCCAAGTGCAGCAGCTAGCGCGAGTTGCTGCCACCGGTGCCCATCCACGGGAGCGCAAACGTGCGCAAGC
>JBBQSQ010000152.1:0-11055 GCA_038213745.1 Cytophagales bacterium | reverse complement strand
TTCCGCAAGCTCATCGACCATTTTTCGCCCAAGGGCGGCGACTTGGGCGCGGTTCATTTGGTGCCCTTCTGGCCGTTTCTGCGCGAGGCCCTGCCCTACATTGGCCTGATGCTGGGGGCGGCCATGGTGTCGCGCATTGCCAAAAACTTCCAGGACTACTACGTCAACGTCATCACCCAGCGGCTGGGGGCCAAGATGTATTCCGACGGCCTGCGCCACTCCTTGGAGCTGCCCTACCAAGTGTTTGAGGACCAGCGCTCGGGCGAAACGCTGGGCAAGCTTCAGAAGGTGCGGATTGACGTCGAGAAGCTCATTCAGAGCTTCGTGAACGTGCTGTTCACGGCGCTGGTGGGTATCATTTTCGTGATGTGGTACGCCATCACGGTGTATTGGCCCATTGCGCTGGGCTACTTTCTCACCATTCCGCTGCTGGGCATTCTGAGCTTTTTCCTTAGCAAGCGCATCAAGGTGATTCAGAAAACCATCGTGGCCGAAACCACGGCCCTGGCCGGCTCCACCACCGAGAGCCTGCGCAACATCGAGCTCATCAAAAGCCTGGGCCTGGCCCAGCAGGAAACCGAGCGCCTGAACGCCACCACCACCAAAATTCTGAAGCTGGAGCTGCGCAAGGTGCGCTACCTGCGCTCGCTCAGCTTCGTGCAGGGCACCTTCGTGAACCTGCTCCGCAACGTGATTGTGCTACTGCTGCTCTACCTGCTGGTGCAGCGCCACATCAGCCTGGGGCAGTTTTTCTCGTTCTTCATCTACTCGTTCTCCATCTTCGGGCCGCTGCAGGAGCTGGGCAACATCATCGGGGTGTACCGCGAAACCGAGATTTCGCTGGGCAACTTCCAATCGGTTCTCGACACGCCCAAGGACGTGAAGCCGGCCCACCCCAAGTCCGTCGCTCACATCGACAACCTGGCCTTCGACCACGTTAGCTTCCAGCACCTCACGGCCAAGGGCAAGGCGCTCACCAATATTTCCTTCGGGGTGAAGCTTGGCGAAACCATTGCCTTCGTGGGCCCCTCGGGCTCGGGCAAAACCACGCTCGTGAAGCTGCTGGTGGGCCTCTACCCGCCCCTCTCGGGCCAGATTCTCTACAACGGCATCCCCGGCGCAGAAATCGACCTGGACGAGCTGCGTGAGCAAATTGGCTTCGTCACGCAGGACACGCAGCTCTTCGCCGGCACCATCCGCGAAAACCTGCGCTTCGTGGCCCCCCAGGCCACCGACGACGAATGCTTGCACGCCCTGCACCAGGCGGCGGCCGATACCCTGCTGGCCCGCGCCCCGCTGGGCCTGGACACCGTAATTGGCGAGGGCGGCGTGAAGGTGAGCGGCGGCGAAAAGCAGCGCCTCAGCATTGCCCGGGCCCTGCTGCGCAAGCCCACCCTCATGGTGTTCGACGAAGCCACTTCGGCCCTCGACTCGCTCACCGAGGAGGAAATCGGCAAGACGGTACGGGAGCTGTCCGGCTCGCGCCAGCACATGACCATCCTCATCGCCCACCGCCTAAGTACCATCCTGCACGCCGACCGCATCTTCGTACTCGAACGCGGCAAAATTGCCGAACAAGGCCGCCACGATGAGCTACTTCTCCAAAAAGGCCTCTACTACGCCATGTGGCGCCAGCAGATTGGCGAGCGCAAGGAAGCGGAAACGACCAGCGCCGTAGCGGTATAAAGCATCCTGCACTCGGCTGGCGCGGGTTACGTTGCGTCAATCCGCGCCAGCGGGAGTTCAAGAGAGGCGTACGCGTTACACAATCACCTGTTTCTTCGGGTCGAAAGTGGCTTTGGGCGGCTGGGGGTTCATCTCCTCCAGCACGGCCACCACGATTTCGGCAATGGCCAAATCGCGCACCCATTTGCGGTTGGCGGGCACCACAAACCACGGGGACTCATCGGTGGAGCAGTGACGCAGGGCATCTTCGTATACTTTTTGGTAATCGTCCCAGTGGGCGCGCTCCTTGAGGTCGTTGGGGTCGAATTTCCAGTTTTTGGCGGGGTCGTCGAGGCGTTCCTGCAGGCGTACGGCCTGCTCTTCCTTGGAGATATGCAGGAAAAACTTGAGGATGCGCGTGCCGTTGCGGGTTAGCAGCTGCTCAAAATTATTAATGTCCTCAAAACGCTGTTTGGCCGTTTTATCATCAACAAGTCCGCGCACGCGGGTGACGAGCACGTCCTCGTAGTGCGAGCGGTTGAACACCCCGATGCGGCCCCGCTTGGGCGTGTGGGCATGAATGCGCCAGAGAAAATCGTGGTTCAGGTCCTCGGTTGAAGGGGCTTTAAAGTTGGCTACTTCCACCCCGGCCGGGTTCACACCCGTGAGCAGATTCTCAATGAGGCCGTCCTTGCCGCCCGTGTCCATGGCCTGGAACACCAGCAGAATGCTGTGCTTGTGCTCCGCATACAGCAGCTCCTGCAGCTCGCAGAGCCGGTGGCGCAGCACGTCCATGTAGGGGTGCGCCTTGTCCTTGTCGAGGTGCTTGTGGGCGAAAGGCTTGCTGGCGTCGGGGTCAACGTCGGCGAGGCGGAAGGACTTGTGCTTGACCTGGACGGCCGGCGTTTCAGGGAATTTAATTTTCACAGGCTGCTTGCTGAAAATACGTTTTGAATCAGTTCAGGGATGCCTACGCAACTACCAGGGCAGCGGGCTAGCTGCCCACCACCCGTGCAATGCCGAAGGCCGCCGCGGCGGCCAAGGCCCCCACCACGGCCATCTTCACGGCCCCGGCCACGGGCGGCTGCCCGGTCATGCGGCTTTTGAAGTACCCAAACACGAGCAAACATACCAACGTGATGGCCGCCGACCAGCCCAGGCCCTGGGTGGGCGTATCGGTTACGAAGTAGGCACTGAGCGGGATAAGCCCGCCCACCGCATAGGCCGCGCTGATGGTAACGGCGCTTTTGGGGGCCTGCTTGGGGTCGGGCTCCTCCAGGCCCAGCTCGTACTTCATCATGAATTTTACCCACTGCTCGGGGTCGGCGGTGAGCTCAGCCACGGCTCGCTGGCGGGTTTCGGCCGAGAGGCCCATGGCCGCCAGCAGCTCGTCTACTTCGGCGCGCTCCACGTCGGGCACCTCGCGCACTTCGCGGCGCTCGCGGGCCTGCTCGGCATCGTAGTGCTCTACTTCGGTGCGGCCGGCCAGGTAGCCGCCCAGGCCCATGGCAATGCTGCCCGCCACGATTTCGGCCAGCCCGGCCGTAATCACGAGCCCCGACGACGCCACGGCCCCGCTCAGGCCCGCCGCCAGCGCAAAGGGCACGGTAAGGCCGTCGGAAAGGCCAATCACGATGTCCTGCAACATCGCCGAGCTGGTCATGTGGTCTTCGGGGTGCAGGTCCTGGGGAAGTTCAGTAACGGTTTGGCTGGCCATATCGCTCATCTTAAGACAATTTTTAGGTACGGTATTATTAACCCCGGAGACTGCTTTACGTACGCAGCAATAGCATTTCTGATACGGAATTGTTTCTGCTTAAATTTCTTCACCTCACCCGTTTCCATTATTATGGCTTCTTCCGTTAAAGCCGCTGCGCCCAAAGCTGCAGCCCCCAAAAAAGCTGCTGCTCCCGCTGCCAAAAAAGCTGCTCCCGCTGCCGGCAACAACGGCAAAGGTGCCGGCACCAACGCGGCCGTCGACATTCAGCCGGTTCTCAACCAGCAGAACAACGCCCCCGCCCCCACCCAGCTTTTCGGCACCGTGAGCCAGCGCCTGCCCATCGGCCTCGACGAAGCCACCCGCCATAGCAGCGTCACCATGCTCAACCAGCTGCTGGCCGACACCATGACGCTGCGCGACATGTACAAGAAGCACCATTGGCAGGTGGTGGGCCCCACGTTCTACCAGCTGCACCTGCTCTACGACAAGCACTTCGAGGAGCAAGCCGAGTTGGTGGACACCATTGCCGAGCGCATCCAGATTCTGGGCGGGGTGGCCGTAGCCATGGCCCACGACGTGGCCGAGCTCACCAGCCTGCCCCGCGTGCCCCGCGACCGCGAAGAAGCTCCCGTGCAGGTTTCGCGCCTGCTGAGCGCCCACCAGTCCATCCTCAAAAACTGCCACGACTACGCCAAGAAAGCCGACGAGTCGGGCGACGATGGCACCAACGACCTCATCGTGAGTCAGCTTATGCGCACCAACGAGCTGCAAGTGTGGTTCGTGTCGGAGCACGTCGTGGACTCGCCCCTCGTCATTGCCAAGTAAGCGGTGAACTGGTGAAATAGTGAGGTGGTGAGTCTGATGTTCTGGTCGCGCAAACTGCGCCATCGAAACATCAAACTCACCACCTCACCATTTCACCAGTTCACATTTACTAAGCCCGCGCTTCTGCTTTTCCGCTTTCATTATCTTCGGCCTCTTCCACGGAGTGGGTTTGGCCCAGGTCGCTGTCTTTTTTGGCCAGCTTGGCCAGGGCGGAATAGTAGTTGTGAAGCAGCATGATTTCTTCTTCCGAAAAATCCTGGGCATTGATAAGTCGGTTGCTGGCCCCTTTGGTGGCGGCAATCAACTCATTTAATTTGAGGTGCAGCACCAGAGAATCTTTGTTTTGGGCCCGCTGAATGAGAAAGACCATCAGAAAAGTAATGATGGTGGTACCGGTATTGATGAAGAGCTGCCAGGTTTCGGAATAGCCGAACAAAGGGCCCGTCACCGCCCACACCACTACAATGCCCGCTGCCGCCATAAAAGCCGCCGTAGACCCCGAGAACTTGGTAATACCCTCGGCCATGCGGCCAAAAAAGGAGCCCGTAGATGGGCCAGCAGCGGAATTTGCGGATGAATTCATGGCTCAATAAGGGGTAAAGCGCACGGAAGCGGCACTGGCACTCTACGCAACCACAAGATAAACAGCTGAATGGTGGGGGCTTGATGAAAATCACGTCCCAAAGGTTGTGCGAGCAAAACGCGCCGGCTATCTTTGCACCCGCTTCGCCGCCTTAGCGAAGCCGGTTTCGGCCGAATTGCCCAGTATTGTTGCCCAATTTGCGCACGTGGTGAAACTGGTAGACACGCCATCTTGAGGGGGTGGTGCCTTCGGGTGTGGGAGTTCGAATCTCCCCGCGCGCACGCAAATCAAAAGGCCCGTTCCAATTGCTTGGAACGGGCCTTTTTTTGCTAATATCCGCAGTTACACTTCGGGCTACTGGCCTTGCGCGTCAAATGGGTTGCCGGGTTTCACCAGCACCACCCGCTCCCGCTCTACCACCACCTGGCCGGGCAGGGCTCCTTTGGGCTTGCGGACGTATTTTTTGGGCGTCACGGTCACGGGGCACAGCGTGTCGTGCTGGCGGCGCGAGTACCAGCCGGCCAGCATGGCGGCGTGCTCCACCACGGGCTCCGGCACCGGCTGGCCCGCCCGATGCCGGATGACGACGTGCGAGCCGGTCACGTCCTTGGCGTGCAGCCAGAGGTCGTCTTTGTGCGCGTACTTCTGGGTCAGCAGGTCGTTGTTGGCGGCGTTGCGGCCCACCAGAATGGTAAAGCCCCGGTCCTCAAATACCTTGAATGGCAGCTCCGTCGCCGCTTTGGACGCCGCAGGCGTAGGGTCCAGGCCGTGCTGCTTGCGCCAGGTGCGCAGGCCGCGCAGCTCGGCCAGGGCCGGCTGGGTATCCAGCTCCTCCAGGCGCTCCAGGGCCGTGAAGGCTTCGGCCTCGCGGCGGGCAATGCGCTCGGTGAGCTGGCGCTCTTCGATTTGCTGGTTTTTGCCCTTGCGGTAGAGGTTCTCGGCGGTAAACTGTGGTTTTTCGGTGCGCTTCAGCTTAATGAGCTTGGGCTGATTCGTATAAAAATCCAGCACTTCGATTTGCGTGGCCCCGGCCGGAATGGCGTGCAGGTTGGCCATGATGAGGTCGGCGGTGTGGCGGTAGCCGGCCTCGTGGGCCAGGGCGTGCAGGCGCTGGCGGGCGTGGGCGGCGGCGGTGCTGGCCTCGTCGGCGCGGCGCTCCAGCAGCTGGCGGAGCTGCTTGGTTTCCATTTCGAGGGCGCGGCGGCCCAGGGCCATGGGCACGAAGCGGCGCAGCGCGGCCACGGGGTCATCGCCGGGAAAGGTTTTCAGCACCTCGCCGAGCGGCAGCAGGCTCAGGCGCGTGCGGCCATCGAGCTGAATGAGGTAGTAGTGAGCCGGCTTTTCCAGCTGGGCCAGCACCTGGTTCACGAGGCGGGTTTTGGTTTCGGGCGGGGCAGAATCGTAGCCCTGGGCGCGCAGGTAGCGGAGCGGCAGGTCGGCCAGGGGTGGCGGAAGCTTGGTCTGAACCGCGGATTTATCGGATTCGTCGGATTGGTCGGATTTTATGGTCGGCGCGGGTGCTGTTTTCGCCGGTTGCGGGCGCAGGTCGGCGTCGGCCAGCAGCTTTTGCTGGAATAGCTGCGCCGGTGCATCGGACGAGGCGCGGAAAATGGCGTTGGGACGCGGGCCGTAGAGCTTGAATACCAACCGCGCCCCGCTGCGGAAATTCACTTGCAGCACCCGGTCCTGGGGCCAAGCCACTAGGGTTTCCACTTGCTCGCCCAGCAAATCAGGAAATAAGTCGACCGAGTTGGCGCGGGCCCGCTGGAAGGTTTCGGGCAGCGCCACGGCGGGGAAATTGGCCCCTAATTGCGCCTTCAGCCAAAATTCCTTGGTGCCATCGGTGAGGCCAACCACCAGTTCGTCCTTTTCCTGCGAGAAGCACACGGCCACGCGGTAGCCCCGCAGCCGCTCGGTGAGGGCGGGGGCCAGCTGGCGTAGAAAATAATAGTTGGTATGCAAAACGCGGTGTTAAATCCGGGGCAACTCGTGGCGGGTAAGCGCGTGCTCCACGGTGCCGGTGTGGCGGGTGGCCTGGGGCTCGACGAGCATAATCCAGGTTTCTTCGCTGGCGTGGGGCCGGTGTTCCACCCCGCGCGGCACCACGAGTATTTCGCCCGGGTTGATGGTCACGGTGTGGTCCCGAAAATCAATATGCAACTGGCCTTTCACCACGACGAACAGCTCGTCTTCGGCTTCGTGCTGATGCCAAACAAATTCGCCCTGCACCTTGGCCAGTTTCACGTGCTGGTCGTTCAAATCCGCTACCACGTGCGGGTGCCACTGGTCAGTGAATTGCGCAAACTTTTGCGCCAGGTTGATGACGGTCATTGGTCTGTAGTTTGGGGTTGGTGATGGGCACACTTTGGGGCGATGTCGTATCGGGGACAGCGCCATTTAAACCGGCGCTTCGGCAATTTACATTACCACTTGCAGCCCATCATACGCCAGCCGAATCCAGGGCGGGAGTTGCGCTTCCACGTCGTGGTGGCGGCCCAGCTGGTGGCTGATGTGCGTGAGGTAAGCCCGCTTGGGCTTCACTTCCTCCAGAATTTCAACGGCCTGGGCCAGGGTAAAGTGCGAGATGTGCTGCTCGTGCCGCAGGGCATTGAGCACAATCACGTCGGCACCGCGGAGCTGGTCCAGGGTTTCGGGGCCAATGTGGTTGGCGTCGGTCAGGTAGCAGAAGCCGCCGATGCGGAAGCCCAGGATGGGCAGCTTGTGGTGCAAAAACCGCAGGGGCAGCACGGCCACGCCCAGCACGTCGAACGGCTCGTCGTCGCGCTCGATGGGGTGCAGCACCACGCGGGGCACGCCGGGGTATTTGTGCTCGGCAAAAATGTAGGCGAACTCCTTTTCCAGCTGCCGCAGCACCCGGGGCTCGGCAAATAGCGGCATGTCGGTGCGCTGCCGGAAGTTGAAGGCCCGAATATCGTCGAGGCCCGCCGTGTGGTCCTTGTGCTCGTGGGTAAACAGCAGCGCATCGAGGTGCGTGACGCGGGCGCGCAACATTTGCTGGCGAAAATCGGGGCCGGAGTCGATGACGATGCTGCGCCCGCCCACGGCCAGGTGCACGGACACGCGCAGGCGGTGGTCGCGGTGGTCGAGCGAGCGGCACACCTCACAATCACAGCCAATCATCGGCACCCCGGAGGAGGTGCCCGTGCCAAGGAAGGTAACTTTCACTGCGTTCAAATTATGAGTTATGAGTTATAGATTATGAGTTGGTCGGCCCCGCATTTTCAGTCGAAGAACATGTGAAAATACTGCTTGTCATCAACTCATAATTCATAATTTATAACTCATAATTATTTCACGAAACGTATTGCTTCACCACGCGCACTAGGGCGTCGAAATCGAGCGGCTTGGGCAGGTAATCGGTCACGCCGGCCTCGCGGAACTGGTCCATCGAGTAGTTATTGGCGTTGCCGGTGATGGCAATGATGGGGAGCTTGTTAATTTTGGGGTCGGCGTGGGCACGGATTTCGCGGGTGCACTGCATGCCGTCCTTGATGGGGATGTTGATGTCCATCAGCACGCAGTCAACATGGTTGCTTTCCAGTTGCTTCAGTACTTCGCCCCCGTTCTTGGCCAACACAATCTTGTACTTTTGCAGCTCCAGAATTTTGCGGGTGAGGTTGAGAATTACCGAGCTGTCTTCGGCAATGAGGATGGTTTTGGCTTGGGGGTCAGCGGACATGAGCGTGGGGGTTTGGGTTGGGTTCATAGGGTAGATAATCATTGGGGTAGCCGCTGTAATCAAACGGCCGGGGCATTGATGGCTCGCTCGACAGCGCTAGGGTATTCGGCAACGAACTGTGCAAAGTAATGTTCCAAAAGTTGAAATCCTTCGGCACCCTCCTCCGTCCGGCCCTCTTTGAGCTGGTGCTCGAGGTGGCGGGCCTGGGCAGCCAGCGCCACGCCACCCAACGTAGCGGCCGTGCCTTTTAGCTGGTGCAACATGGGCAGGAGCTCCCGAAAGTTGCCCCCAGCGGCAATGGGCGCGGCATCGCGCAGCAAATCGCCGGCTTCCTGCTCAAATTCCTGGTAGAGGTCGGCGGTGAATTCGGGGCCGCCCAACTCCACCAGCTGGCGCATAATGGCCTCGTCGAAGGTGGGCCCAATGGCCACGGGCACGGGGGCAGCGGGAGCCATCAGAAGTTCGTTGGGGGGGGTGGGCCGGGCTCCGCGCGGGCGCAGCCAGCGGTGCAGCACATCGTAGAGGTGGCGGCTTTTCACGGGCTTGCCCACGTAGTCGTCGAGGCCCTGGCGCATGAAGCGGCCGGCATCTTCCTGCATGGAATAGGCTGTCATGGCCACCACCGGCGGGCAGAGCGCACCCAGCCGGCGGCGGATTTCGGCCGTGGCGGCCACGCCATCCATCTCCGGCATCTGAATGTCCATGAAAATGATGTTGTACGCCGCGCCGGGGGCGGCCACCAGGCTAATGGCTTCGGGGCCGCCGCTGGCCACGTCTACTTCGCAGCCCAGCTTGGTGAGCAGGCGCTGGCCCACCTTCTGGTTGATAACATTGTCGTCGACGAGCAGCACGCGGGGCGGAGCTTCGAAGGGCTGAAACGCGGCCGCATCGTTGCGCGCCGGCGCGACCACCGGCAAGTCTTCCACCTGCACCTCACGGGCGCTGATGGTGAACCAGAACACGCTGCCCTCGCCCTCGTCGGAGAGCACGCCGATTTCGCCGCCCAGCAGTTCGGCCAACTGCCGGCTGATGCTCAGGCCCAGGCCCGTGCCCCCGTAGGCCTTGCTGGGCGTGGTGTCGAGCTGGGTGAAATTGGTGAAGAGCAGGTTGGCGTTGTCGCTCGAAATGCCAATGCCGGAGTCCTGCACGGCAAAGCGCAGGGTGTGCAGCTCGCCGTCGGTGCTCACGCTGCTCACCACAATGCCCACCGTGCCTTCGTTGGTGAACTTGATGGCGTTGGCCACCAGGTTGGACAGGATTTGTATCAGGCGCACCTCGTCGGTGAGGACGTAGCGCGGCGTGTGCGGCGTGATATGGTAAGTGAACCGAATGTGTTTTTGCTCGGCCCGGTAGATGAACAGGGAGCGGATGCGCTCCATCACGGCTTGCAGCTCCAGCGGGGCTTCGCGCACCTGGAGCTTGCCGGCCTGGATTTTCGACAGGTCCAGGATGTCGTTCAGGATGGTGAGCAGGGCATCGGAGCTCTTGCGCAGGGTGTCCACGTAGTCTACCTGCTCGTCGGTGTCTACGGTTTGGTCCAGCAGGTCAATCATGCCGATGATGCCGTTCATGGGCGTGCGCAGTTCGTGGCTCATGTTGGCCAGGAACTGCGTTTTGGCCTCCAGGGCTGCTTCGGCGGCGTCTTTGGCCTGGCGCAGGTCGTTCTGCATCTGCTGGATTTCGGTCACGTCACGGGCAATGCCCTCGGTTCCGATTTCGCCGCTTTTCACTACGCGGGCATTCACCAGCACGCTCACCGGGTAGCCGTCCTTGTGCCACATCTGGGTTTCGAAGTTGCGCAGCCCACCGTTGCGCTCAATTTCTTCGTGGGCCCGCGGCCGGTCTTCGGGGTCGACGCAGTAGTCCATCACCGGCAAGCCAATCACGTCTTCGGGCTCGTAGCCCAGCAGTTCGCGCACCGACGGGCTGACGATGGTGAGCAGGCCCTGGGCGTCGGTGCGGTAATAAATGTCCTGGAACGACTCGAAGATGGACCGGAACTTCTCCTCCTGGGCCTCCAGGGCCAGCTGGGCGCGCTTCTGCTCGGTGATGTCGTGGGCAATGGCCGAGATTTCATCGAACGAGCCATCGCCGAGGTAAATCGGGTTCAGGTAGATATCGGTCCACACGTCGTAGCCGCGGGCATCGCGCAAGCGCATCTCGAAGCGTTGGGCCTCGCCCTTGCCGGCCGCGTCGTAGTAGCGCACAAAGGTGTCGCGCTCGGCCTCGGGCATGTTGGCCAGGTCGGCCTCCCACAGGTTGAGGCCCCGCATCGGGTAGGTGCCGTTGCGCCGCAGAAACAGGGCCGCGTAGTTGCGGTTGAAGTTCATGAGGTGGGCGCGGGTGTCCACGGTCCACATCACGTGCGAGCCGCTTTCGAAAATAGCGTTCAGGCGGGCGGTCTGCTTGCCAATCTGCTCTTCGTTGCGCTTGCGCTCAATGGCCAGGGCCACCTGGTTCGAGATGAAGTGCAGCACGTCGAGGTCCCCGGGGGTGTAGGAGTCGGCGCGGCCGTAGTCCTGCACGGCCAGCACGCCGATGATGCGGTCGCCGATGCTGAGC
>JBBQSQ010000151.1:0-11307 GCA_038213745.1 Cytophagales bacterium | reverse complement strand
CGGCGCACGAGGCAGCCTGGAGCATTCACACGCTGGATGAGTTGTAGCGCGGACTTTTAGTCTGCGGGCTATTCATGTATGGCCCGCCCACACGCAGACTAAAAGCCCGCGCTACGTCGCATTGCGTAGCACAGTACCTTTGCCTTTCCGATTCGCACCAATAAACTCATGACCGAAATTACCATTGGTGGCCGTCCGGTTGGCCCCGCGCACAAGCCGTTTGTCATCGCCGAAATGTCGGGCAACCACAACCAGAGCCTAGCCCGCGCCCTGGCCCTGGTGGATGCCGCCGCTGCCGCCGGCGTCGATGCCCTTAAGCTCCAGACTTATACCGCCGATACCATTACGATGGACACCGGCTTTGCCATCGACGAGGAAGGCCAGTCGCTGTGGGAAGGCAAGAACCTGTACAAGCTGTACGAGGAAGCCCACACGCCCTGGGCGTGGCACGCCAAGCTGTTTGCTCGCGCCCGCCAGCACGGCATGCTGGCCTTCAGCTCGCCGTTCGACGAAACAGCCGTCGATTTTCTGGAGTCGCTGGACGTGCCGGCGTATAAGATTGCATCCTTCGAAAATGCCCACTGGCCCCTGCTGCGCAAAGTAGCCGCCACGGGCAAACCCGTGATTGTGAGCACCGGCGCGGCCACCCTGGCCGAGATTGATGACGCCGTGCGGGTGTTGCGCGAAGCGGGCTGCCGCGAGCTAGTGCTGCTGAAATGCACCAGCACCTACCCCGCCTCGCCGGCCAACACCAACCTGCGCACCATCCCGGTGCTGGCCGAAACCTTCGGCTGCCCCGTCGGCCTGAGCGACCACACCCTGGGCGTGGGCGCGAGCGTGGCCGCCGTGGCCCTGGGGGCCTGCGTCATCGAAAAGCATTTCACCCTGAGCCGCGCCGAGGGCGGCGTGGATTCGGCCTTCTCGTTGGAACCGCACGAGTTGAAGATGCTGGTGGAAGAAACCGAGCGGGCCCACCAGGCACTGGGTACGGTGCAGCTATGCATCCAGAGCGGCGAGGAAAAAAGCCGGCTCTACAAGCGCAGCATCTACGTATCCAAGCCCATAGCGGCGGGCGAAGAACTTACTATTGATAACCTGAAAATCATTCGCCCCGGCGATGGCCTGTGGCCGCGGCACTGGGATGTGGTGCTGGGCCGCAAGGCAGTGAAAGACCTCAAGCCGGGCACCCCGCTGACGTGGGAGGCGATTTAGGGCATGAGGGCATGAGGGCATGAGGGCATGAGGGCATGAGGGTGTGAGGGTGTGAGGGTGCTACTTTAGCTGGAATTTCAGGTTTCAAAAGCATGTCAACAGGTTCCCAGGTCACTTCTTCGGCAATAACTCCTACCCCCACACCCTCATACCCTCCTACCCTAAATAAGCGCCTGCGCGACATTTTACAGCTGCGCTTCACTGCCATTTTTGCGGCGCTGCCCCCGGCGGCCCTGGCCGATATTTCGCCGGCCAACCCGCTGAAGCGGCTGGCCCGGGTGCTCGGCTACGCAGGCCTGCGGCTGGTGGGTAATATCTTTCAACCCATCAAAAACCAGGACGACCTGCATGGCAAGGTGTGGCTGTACGTGGTGAGTGCCAACAACTACGACGCGCTGGAATTCGTCCAAAAAGCCCGGCCGGATGCGGTGCTGGTGGCGGGCCAAGCCAAGAATATCGGGTGCTACAATGCGGCGGTGAACCGGCTGTCGCTCCGCCGCAAGCTGCTGTATTACTGGCAATTCCCCTCTGCCTTTTTCGGGCTACTGAAAACGGATGGTGGCCGGGCCTGGCGATTTTTCGACTTCATTTTCTACGCCATTGGCTACTATGAAGTGTACCGGCGGGCCCTGCGCCACTACCGGCCGCGGGCAGTGGTGTTTTCCAATGACCACAACGACGACACCCGCTCCCTGCTGCTCGCGTGCCGCGCCGAGGGCGTGCCCACCGCCTATGTACAGCACGCCAGCGTGAGCGCCAACTTCCCGCCCCTGGGCTTCGACCTGAGCCTGCTCGAAGGCCAGGATGCGCTGGACAAATACCGCCAATGCGGCCCCGTGCACGGCCGCGTAGCGCTAGTGGGTATGCCGAAGGCCGATGCTTACCTAAGCCAAAAAAACATGGCCCCGGCCGTGCGCTGCGTCGGCATTGCCTGCAACATCCACGACCCCATGCCGGCCATCATCGACACGCTGGCCTACGTGGTGAAAGCGCTGCCGGAGCTGACCTTTACCATGCGCCCGCACCCCAGTGATGGCCGCGATTTCGAACCGCTGCGGAAGCTGCTGCCGGCCCTGCAATGGTCGAGCGCCCGGCAGGAAAACGTGTTCGATTTTCTGCTGCGGCAGGATGCGCTGGTGGCGGCCGACACTTCTACTCACCTGGAGGCCACGCTCCTTAACGTGGCCAGCATCTATTACCGCTTCGGCACCAACCCACTCACCAACGACTACTATGGCTACGCCGCCCGGGGCTTGGTAGACCGGGCCGACACCCCAGAAGCCTTGGCCGCCACGCTGCGCCGCTACGCCCAACGCAAGCCCGCCGACCTCTACCGCCGGGCGGCTTACTACAACGCCACCCTCGGCACGCCCGATGAAGGCCGCAGCCAGCCCCGCACCTTGGCCCTGCTCGCTGCGTGGCTTACGGACGCGCCCGCTACCACCTGAGCCGAATGTACTTTTGAGCTCATGCCTGCTGCCGCTCCTTCTACTGCTTTGCCCGCGCCCGGTGCCGCTTCGGTTTCGGCGGCAACCCGGCTGGCCTATGTGCTGCGGCATTTCCGGCTGGGATATGAGGAAGTGCCCGACGCTACCATCGGCTACGCGGGTACCCAGTTGAGCATCACGGTAACCGACGGGGCCAGCGACTTTTTCCGGCAAGCCGTGCCTTACCCGGGCGCCCCCAACTTCCGCGAATGGGCCGGGCAGCAAGTACCCTTTTTCTTCGACCCCCAGCCCGAAGCTCCGCTACTGGACCGAGGCGCGGGGGTGGTCAGTATCAACGCCGACATCATCGCCGCCGCCTTCTACCTACTCAGCGGCTGGCAGGAATATTACTCCGATGCGCGCGACCGACACGGCCGTTTTCCCTACTCGGCGAGTGTGCAGCAGCAGTACGGTTTTGTGGATTTACCAGTCGTTAACTATTATTTCGACGTACTGAAAACGGCCATTGAGCACGTCACCGGACGGCCGCTCCGGCCCCGCCGCTGGGCCGGCGGCGCGTCCTTCGCCGCCTTCATCACCCACGACATCGACAATCTGAATAGCGGCTGGAAAGCCCCCGCCAAAGCGGCGCTGAAGCAAGGAAATCTCTTCCGTTTCGGGCAGCAGCTTTGGCAGCACCTGACCCGGCCCGACACCTGGGACAACCTGGAAGCCATAGCCGCGACCGTGGCGGAGTATGGGGCGCGGTCCACCTTTTTCATTCTGCCCGAGCACCGGCTGGGGGCCGACGGCACCCCGAACGCGGACTACGCAACTACCTCCACGCTCCATCAGCGACTGCTGCGGCTTCAGCAGCAGGGCTGCGAAATTGGCCTGCATGGCAGTATTGGTACGGCGGCCAATGCCGCGCAACTGGGCCGCGAGATTACCACAATGCAGCCGCACAGCCAGGGCTTGCGCTTCCACTACCTGCGCTGGGAGCCGCGCCGTACCCCCGACGTAGTGGATATCGTAGGATTTGAGTTTGACTCGACCTTAGGGTTTGCCGAGCATTTTGGGTTTCGAAATTCCTACTGCCGGCCCTTCTACCCGTTCAATTTCGCCACCGGCGAGGCGCACGCTTTCCTGGAAATCCCCCTTAACGTGATGGACGCTACGCTACACCACCCCAACTACTTGCAGCTGCGGGCCGATGAAATTCTGTCCGCCATCCAGCCCATGCTCACCGAGATTGAGCGGTTCGGTGGCGTGGCCACCGTGCTCTGGCACAACGACCATTTCGACCCAATCAATGCCGTGACCGGCCCGCGCCAGTTCGCCGAAATCATGCGTTATTTGAAAGAGCGCGGCACCGCTTTCCTCACCGGAAGCCAGATTGTGGCCGAACTTTGAGGCCATTAGCACATGCCTTAGCTTAGGCTAGTCCCAGGCTGAAGTAAGTGTTACTCAATTACTCATTTACTCACTTACAGTTTGGGCATCGTTCAGCGCCAGGGCATCCGCAACACCCTAATTTCCTACGTCGGGCTGGTTATTGGCTTCGCCAACACCATTCTGGTGCTGCCCCGGCTGCTCTCACCGGCCCAGATTGGCCTCACGGCCACGGTGCTGCTGCCGCTGGCTACCATTGGGGCCCAGGTGGCATCCTTTGGCTTCGCCAACGTGGGCATCCGGTACTTCCCTTTCTTCCGGAATCAGGGCCGGAACCACGCCGGATTTTTTCCGCTGCTGCTGGGGCCGCCGCTCGTTGGCTTCGGGGTGGTGGCGCTGCTAATGTGGGCGGGAAAGCCGCTTTTGATGCACTGGTACGCGAAGGGCGACGCCGATTTGCTGGCCCCACACTATTTGGCCGCTATTGCGCTGGCGGGCTGCATCATGCTGGGGTCCTTGCAGGATGCTTACCTGCGGTCCCTGTTTCACACCTCGTTTTCCTCCTTCTGCCAGGAAATTCTGCTGCGGCTGATGCTGGTAGGGGCGGCCATCGCCTACAGCCAGGGCGTCATCAGCTTCCATAGCTTCGTGCTGGCCTACGTGGGGGCCTACGCGGTGGTGGCGGTGCTGCTGGCAATTTACCTGGCGGCCATCGGCGAGCTGCACCTGCGGCCCACGCGGGCGGCCCTGCGCATTAAGCCCCTGCGCGAAATGCTGGGTTTCGGAGCTTTTGTGCTGCTGAGTAATATTTCGGGTACCGTTCTACTCAACATCGACAGCCTGATGGTGGGCACCAAAATCAGCCTTGCCGCGGGCGGTATCTACCTCATTGCCACCAACGTAAGCACGGCCCTGGTCCTGCCCTTCCGGGCGCTCTACAAAACGGCCTACTCCCTCATTGCCGAATATTGGAAAGAAGACAATATGGTAAAGATGGCCGACTTCTACCGTCACAGCACCCGCATCAACACCCTGTTGGGCTGCTACTTAGCCCTGGGCATTGGCCTGAACCTTGACTTTATCTACGGTCTTATTCACCGGCCGGAATATGCGGCGGGCACCACGGCCGTGCTCCTACTGCTGGCCGGCCGGCTGTTCGATGGCATCACGGGCGTCAATGGCATTATCGTGGCCACGTCGCCGCGCTACCGGTTCGATTTGGTGTTCAACATCTCGCTCGCGGCGGCTGTGGTGGTCCTCAACTGGATACTTATTCCCTGGATGGAACTGGCCGGAGCAGCCCTCGCCTACTGCATTGCCCTGGTCGGCATCAACACGGCCCGGACGTGGTTTGTGTGGCGCAGCTACGGCATGCAGCCGTTTGATGGCAGCATCGCACGCATCTTGGCCGTGGCGGCTGGGGCGGGCTTCGTGGCCTGGGTGCTGCCCGATACCGGCAATGCGTTTCTCACACTACTCATGCGCGGCGGCGTACTCACGGTGCTGTATGGAGCGGGCATTTTGCTGATGGGTACCGCGCCGGAGGCGGTAGCGCTGTGGAGCAAGCTGCGCGGCCGTAACCTCACCCCCTAGCCCCCTCTCCTGCGGAGAGGGGGAACTAGCTTCTAACGCTAGAATCGGAACCTAGATTTAGAAGACTAAAAAATAGTTCCCCCTCTTCACAGGAGAGGGGGGCTAGGGGGTGAGGTTACCGTTGAACGGCCCGCTTAGCAGCAGCTGCCGCTCGCCGCCTCGCCCGCCGCCACGGCAACCGGCGACGACCCGCAATCAAACAGGCCAAAATGCTGGCTGGTGTCGCCCAATACGCGGAAGTGCTGGCCGTAGCGGGTGTCAGCCACCATGGCGGCGGTGTTGCCGCAGACCAGCATAGGGCGGCCGGTTTCGAACGTGTGGTGGTCGTCGAGCACGAACTGGTTGGGCTGGCCGGGGATGGTACCCAGGTAGGTAGCTACTTGGCCGTGGTCTTCGCACTTGTCTTCGATGTCGAGCTTGAAGGCGCGGACGGTGAGCGAGTAAAAGCCGATGTTGCCTACTTTCTCCTCAATCTCCGCATTGTTGATGGTGAGGCGGCGACTGCTCAGCAAGCGGTAGTCGTTTATGCCCAGACCCAGGAGCAGGCGGCGAAAATCCTCCGTGTACATGGCTCCGCTCAGGCATTCGCCATACAGAATTGGGTCCTGACGTAAGGTTTCGGGCACGCGGCGGTCGGCAAATACATCGGCGATAAACAACTCGCCACCAGGTTTTAGCACCCGGAAAATCTCGCGGTAGGTTGCTTCCTTGTCGGTACTCAGGTTGAGCACGCAGTTGCTAACCACCAAATCCACGCTGTTATCAGCGATGCCAGCCGATTTCAAATCTTCAATGTAGCCGTGACGGAACTCTACGTTGGGTTTCGAGTAGCCGAAGGTGACGGTGTGCGCATCGACGTAGCGGCGGGCCACGTCGAGCTGTTCTTCGGTCATGTCCACGCCAATGACGTGGCCGTTTTCGCCCACCAGTTTGGAGAGCAAATACGCATCGCGGCCCGAGCCGGAGCCCAAATCGAGCACCGTAATGCCCTCAATGGCATCCGGGATGCACACGCCACAGCCATAATATTTCTCCAGGACTTCTGACTCCAGCTGGGCCAGAATACGGCGGTGCGCCAGCGGAATATCGTCGGTGCAGCAGGCGTTGGTGAGCAGGTCCTGGCTGGTTTGCAGCTGGGTGCCGTAGTAATCCTGGACTTGGGCGTGGGTTTCGGAAGAAGCCATATTCAGAAGAGGAATTCGAGAGTTGTCGCCAAAATTACGTTGCGTTGGGAACAACTGGTTTGCCCGGCCAAGGTTCTTTCCAAAGTAGCGTGGACTCTGCGAGTCCGCGCCTGCCTGGTTATCGTTTAATCATTGCACACGGCGCGGGACGGTACGAACGGGCGCGGACTCGCAGAGTCCACGCTACATGCCTACGCCCCCACCAGCACCGGCCGCTCCTCGCTCACGCGCTTCGGAGCCGGGCCATCCTGGTGCATCTCGCGGTAGAAAAAGGCGAAGATGAGCGGGAATATCAGCAGCGTGAGCACCGTGGCCGTCACCAGTCCACCAATGACCACGATGGCCAGCGGCTTCTGCGTTTCGGAGCCAATACCGGTGCTCAGGGCCGCCGGAAACAGGCCAATCATGGCCATGAGGGCCGTCATCACCACGGGGCGCACGCGGGAGGCCACGCCCAGGCGGAGGCTGTCGGCCAGGGTCATTTTCTTCCGTAGGTTTTCCTTAAACACGGTTATCAATACGATGCCGTTCTGAATACATATCCCCAGCAGCGCGATGAAGCCAATGCCGGCCGAAATGCTGAAGTTGACGCCCGTAATGTGCAGCGCCGCAATGCCACCGATGAGCGCAAAAGGCACGTTAGCCAGCACCAAGGCGGCATCCTTGCCGTTGCCGAAGGTGATGAACAGCAGGATAAAAATGATAACCAGCGACACCGGCACCACCTGCGTGAGGCGCTTGGTGGCCCGCACCTGGTTCTCAAACTCGCCGGCCCACTCGATGCGGTAGCCCTTGCCGAGCTTGATGGTCTGGTCCATCTTCTTCTGGGCCTCGGCGATGGTCGAGCCCATGTCGCGGTCGCGGATGGAGAACTTCACGGCGATAAACCGCTGGCCGTTATCGTGGTACACGAAGGCCGGCCCGTTCTCGGTTTTGATGGTGGCTATTTCCTTGAGGGCCACCTTACTGCCCCGGATGGTGGGCACGCGCAGCTCGCCGATTTTGGCTTCGGTGTCGCGGTCCTGTTTGGGGTAGCGCACGGTCACGTCGAACTTGCGGTCGCCCTCGTAAATCTGGGTGGCGGCCTTGCCACCCACGGCCATTTCCACCACGGTTTGGGCATCGGCGGTTTGCACGCCGTAGGCGGCCATGCGGGTCTGGTCGAGGCGCACGCTCATTTCGGGCTGGCCCAGGTTGCGCAGGATGCCCAGGTCCTTCACGCCGCGCACGTTACTGAGCACCTTCATTACCTCGTTGGCCTTGCCGTCGAGCTCCTTGAGGTCGTTGCCGAAAATCTTCACCGCCAGCGCAGCATTTATGCCGGCCACGGCCTCCTCCACGTTGTCGATGATGGGCTGCGAGTAGTTGAAAATGATGCCGGGGTACTCCTTCAGCTTCGCGTCCATCTCCTCAATCAGCTGCTCCTTGGTAATGTCGCGCTTCCATTCCTCCTTGGGCTTGAGGTTGACCTGGGCCTGCACGTAATAGATGCCCGAGGGGTCGGTACCGTCGTTAGAACGGCCCGTTTGCGAGAGCACCGACGTCACCTCCGGAAACGAGCGCAGGATGCGGCGGTAGTTGGCCGCCATCTTGTTCGTCTCCGTCAGCGAGGACGACATGGGCAGCTTGGTTTCCACCCACAGCGCGCCCTCGTTCAGCTCGGGCAGAAACTCCGAACCCAGGAAGTTGAACGAGTACAGGCCCGCCACCACCACGGCCATCGTCACGCCAAAGCTCAGCAGCTTGTTGCGGTACGTGAAGCCAAAGGCACTCGTCACGATGCGGTCGAAGAAATTCACCACCGGGTTATTCTTCTCCCGCACGTTCTTGTTGAGCAGCAGCGAGCACAGCACCGGCACCAGCGTCAAGGTCAAAATCAGGGCTCCAATCAGGGCGAAGCCCAGCGTGTAGGCCAGCGGGCTGAACATCTTGCCTTCTACTTTTTCAAAAGCGAAAATGGGAATCAGGCAGGTCAGGATAATCAGCTTAGCGAAGAACACGGCCTTGCCCAGCTCGCCGCCGGTCTTCTTAATCATGCCCAGCTTGGCCAGCTTATTGAATTTCTCCATCCCGACTTGGTGGGCTTTGTGGTCGAGCACCACGAAAATGCCCTCCACCATCACCACCGCCCCGTCGATGATAATGCCGAAGTCAATGGCTCCCATGCTCAGCAGATTGGCGCTCATGCCCTTGAGGCGAAGGCACACAAAGGCAAACAGCAGCGCCAGCGGTACCACCACGCCCACCGTGAGCGTGGTGCGCCAGTCGGCCATAAAGATGAGCACGATGAGCGTGACCAGAATAATGCCCTCAATCAGGTTGTGGATGACGGTGTGCGTGCAGTGGTCCATCAGCACGTCGCGGTCGTAGAACGTTTTGAGGTACACGTCGTTGGGCAGCACCTTTTCGTTAAGCTCCGCGATTTTGGCTTTCACGCGGCCCAGCACTTCAGCGGGGTTTTCGCCCTTGCGCATAATCACGATGCCTTCCACCACGTCGCTCTGGTCGTCCAGCCCGGCCTGGCCTACGCGGGGGGCGTTGCTCTCCTTCACCTGGGCCACGTTGCGGACCAGCACGGGCACGTTGTTGATGTCCTTGACGATGATGTTGCCGATGTCCTCCGGCTTGGTGAGCAGGCCGATGCCGCGCACCACGTAGCTCTGCGAGTTCTTCTCAATCACGTCGCCGCCAACGTTCATGTTCGACTTCTGCACGGCCTCGAACACCTCCAGCGGGGTCATGTCGTACTTGGCCAGCATCGCAGGGTTCACGCTGATTTCGTACACCTTACGGGTGCCGCCGAAGGCCGCGATATCGGCCACGCCGGGCACCGATTTCAGCTGCCGCTCCACCGTCCAGTCCTGGATAGCCAGCAGCTCGTTGGTGCTGCGGCCGGCCCGGCTCTGCACCGTGTAGCGGAAAATCTCGCCCGTCGGACCGTAGGGCGGCTGCACGTGCGAGTCGCAACCGGTGGGTAGGTTCACGCCACTCAGCAGGTTGTTCACCTGCTGCCGGGCAAAGAAATCCTCCACGTTGTCCTCGAAGTTTATCTTGAGCACCGACAGGCCAAACATGCTGATGCTGCGCATGTTGCTCTTCATCTGCACCGAGTTCATGGCCACCTCAATGGGCGTGCTCACGAACCGCTCCACCTCCTCAGCCGAGCGGCCGGGCCAGAGGCTCACGATAATCATTTGGGTATTCGTCACGTCCGGAAACGCCTCGATGGGGGTGTGGACGTAGCTGTAAGTACCGCCCGCTACGAGCAAGGCCGTCATGAAAAAGATGAAGAAGCGGTTCTTCAGCGAGAAGGCTACGATGCCGGAAATAAATTTATTCATGCAAATGCAAGGGAGAAGTATAGGTAGCAGGCGGGCGCTGTTCTGGCTAAATCAATTTGAAACGGGCCAGTAAATGAGAATTTGATGAAAAGTTGGCGAAAAAACAATGAGGATTCTATGAAGCCGTGAAGAATATATGAAGCCCAACAGCCCAAAAAAAGCCCGCTCTCTGAGTAGGGAGCGGGCTTTTCATTCCAGTTAAATTCCGTCGGCTAGTGCACGACCACCGGCTCGTAGTAGCCGGGCTCGCCGGGCAGCGGCACGTACTTGGTGTGCTCCGAACGATAGAATCGCTCAAACACCAGCGGGAATACGAAGAGCGTAAGGATGGTACCCGTTATCAGCCCGCCAATTACTACAATGGCCAGCGGCTTAGAAGTCTCCGAGCCGATACCCGTAGAAATGGCAGCCGGCATCAAGCCGATGGTGGCCATGAGGGCCGTCATCACCACGGGGCGCACCCGCGAAATCAAGCCTTCGTTGATACTCTGGTCGAGTGAGTACTTTTTGACCAGGTTCTGCTTAAAGACGGATATCAGAATCACGCCATTCTGAATACAGATGCCGAACAGGGCGATGAAGCCGATGCCGGCCGAAATCGAAAAGTTGGTGTGCGTGATGAGCAGCGCCGCAATGCCGCCGATGATGGCAAACGGCACGTTGAGTAGCACCAAGCCGGCATCTTTCAGGTTGCCGAAGAGGATGAACAGGATGAAGAAAATGAGGGCCAGACTCACCGGCACCACCTGCGTGAGGCGCTGCTGGGCGCGGCGCTGGTTTTCGAAGTCGCCGGTCCATTTCTGTTCGTAACCCTTGGGCAGTTGCACGTGGCGGTTCACTTTTTCCTGGGCTTCCTTGATGGTCGAACCCATGTCGCGGCCCCGAATGGAGAATTTCACGGCGGCAAAGCGGCGGTTGTCGTCGCGGTAAATCAGGCTGGGGCCGGTTACGGAGTGGATGTCGGCTATTTCGGTGAGCGGGATGGTTTTGCCCGCTTGCGTGGGCACCATCAGGCCCGAGATTTCGGCCGGCGTCTGGCGGAACTGCGGCTCGTAGCGCACCCGGATGGGGAATTTGCGCTCGCCCTCGTAGAGCTGCGTCGCTTCCTTGCCGCCCACGGCCATTTCGAGCACGGCCGCGGCATCCGACTTGCTCACG
>JBBQSQ010000150.1:0-11378 GCA_038213745.1 Cytophagales bacterium | reverse complement strand
CTTCGTAAAACACGAACGTGGGCTGGCCTTCGCGGCTGCTCACGCTCTTTTCAAAGATGCCGTGCTCCTTCCACCAGGCGAGGATGTCCTCGCCGAGCTGGCCGTAGTTGAGCGGCTGCTTGTATTCAGGGTATTTCATTGTTCGAAGTTCAACCCCACCCCCGGCCCCTCCCCGGTGGGGAGGGGTGCCAGACGCGGAGCTGTTGAAATAATAAAGAGTCGTTGAGCGCACCCCTCCCCACCGGGGAGGGGCCGGGGGTGGGGTTAAATCGTGTAGTCGCCTTCGTAATCGGCGGCTTTGTGCATTTGCTTGAGGTTCAAATCAGCGTCGTCGTCCTCCTCGTGGTACGACTCGTCGTAGTGCCGGATGAGGGCGTTGGTGTCCATATCGCCGCCCTTGCCGTGCTCGAAGGTCACGAGCAGCGAGGGCAGCAGAATCAAGTTGGAGAAGTTGGTTATCAACAACGAAGCCGACATGAGCATTCCCAGCGCCTTCGTGCCGCCGAATTCGCTGAAGGCGAAGATGCTGAAGCCCACGAACAACACGATGCTCGTGTATATCATGCTGGTGCCGGCTTCGCTGAGCGTGACGGATACGGCTTCGCGCACCCGCTGGCCATTCAGGGCCATTTCCTGGCGAAATTTCGCCAGCAAATGGATGGAGTTATCCCCATCAATTCCCAGCGCAATCACGAAAATCAGGGCCGTGCTGGGCTTGAGCGCGATGTTGAAATAGCCCATGATGCCGGCCGTGAGAATCAGCGTCACGGCATTGGGGATGAGGGCAAACAAAACGGTTTTGAACGAGCGGAACAGCAGCAGCACCACCAAACCCACCAGCCCGAAGGCCATAAACAGGCTGTCGCGCAGGGTGTGAATAACGTATTCGTTGCCCTTGGTGAAGATAATGGTGGTGCCCGTGGGGCGGATATCCATGCCCGTGCCTTTGAAGATGCGATTCATCTCCGGGATGATTTTCGTGTTCATCAGCGTGTCCAGATTCTGCGAGCCGATGTCGGCGATTTTCAGGCTGATGCGGGCTTTCTGGCCGGTGCTGTCGGCGAAGGAGCGCAGGAGCTTGCTGTTCATGCCCGCGCCAGCGGCGTTGCCTTTGGAATTGGCCAGGGCGCTGAGGATGAAATTCTTCTCCGAGTTATCGGGCAGGCGGAAGAACTTGGGGTCGCCGTTGTAAAAGGCCTGGGTGGTGGCCTTGAGGAAGGTAACCAAGCTGACGGGCGGCGACAGTTCCGGCTGGGTGCGCAGGTACTTCTCGAACTGGTCGATTTTCTCCAAATTTTTAAGCTTCAGTAGTCCTTTTTTCTTGTGGGTATCGACTTCGAATTCCAGCGGCATCACGCCGTTGAAATGGCTTTCGAAGAAGGCCAAATCGGAGTTTACCGAGCTTTTCTTGGGCAGGTCGTCCACCATGTACGACACCGATTCGATGCGCGAGATGCCGATGGCGGCCCCCGCCACCAGCACCAGCGCCGCGATGTAGACGGTGGGCCGGCGGTCGAGCACGAGGTGGTCGAAAAACTCCAGCAGCTTGGTGAGGGGCGCGGCGTCGAGGTGCTCCAACTGCTTGGCAGTGGGCGGCGGCAGGTAGGTGAAAGCGGCCGGAATCAGGATAAAGCTGATGAGGAAGGCCGCGAAAATATTGATGGTGGCGACGAGGCCAAATTGGTAGAGAATGGCAATGTCGGTGAAGGCAAACACGATGAAGCCCACGGCGGTGGTCGTGTTGTTCATCAGGGTCACAAGGCCGATTTTGCGCATTACCCGCGTCATGGCCAGCATCTGGTTGCCCGATTTGCGGTAGTCGTAGTGGTAGCGCGAGAGCAGATAGGTACAGTTCGGGATGCCGATGACGATGATAATACTGGGAATCAGGCCGGTGAGCAGGTTGATTTTGAAGCCCAACAGCACAATCGAGCCAATGCACCAGATGACGGTCACGCCCACCACGATGAGCGGAAACACCACCGCCGACCACGTTCGGAAGAACACCAGCAGCGTGATGCCAGTCACTATCATGGCCAGGATGGTGAAAAATTTCATCTCCGAGGCCACCTTGCTCGTCATCGTGGAGCGCACGTAGGGCAGGCCGGCGTAGTGTAGCTTGATGCCGGTTTTCTTCTCAAACTGCCCGGCAAAACCCAGAATGTTGTTCATCACCGCCTGCCGCTTCGAGGAGTTCAGGTACTTCGGGTCCATGGTGAGGGCCAGCAGCGTGGCCCCGGTGACGGGGCTGATGAGCTGGCCTTTATAGAACTCGACGCTGTTCACGACGCGCATCAGGCTGTCGAGCTCCTTCTGCGAGCGGGGCGGATTCCGGAAAATGGGCGCGGCTTTGAAGCTATTATTCGCCGTGTCTTTGCTGATGTTAAGCAGCTTGCTCACGCTGAGCACACCGTTCACGCCTTCCACTTTGGCCAACGTATCGGTGAGCAGGCGGAACTCATTGAAATTGCCCAGCTTATATACCGAGCTGTCCTGCAACCCGATAACCAGCACGTTACCATCTTCCCCAAAGGTGCGCTTGAACTGCTTGAAGTAAAGCATGTCCGGGTCCTTCTCGCTCACTACCTGGGCGAAGTCGTAGGTCATTTCCACGTCCTTGGCCTTGTAGGCCATGAAGACGGTGATTGCAGCTAGTATCGCGACCAGCGACAGACGGAAGCGGATGATGAATAAGGCGAGCTGTTCCCACATAAAGTCCTTGTATAAGAGGCAAAGTTACGTAAGCGCGGCGCGGGGCTAACCTCACCCCCGACCCCTCTCCCGCGGAGAGGGGAGCCTGACGCCACTGGCGCTCTGGAAACTTGATATCATTTCTAACAAACAGCCCCAACTCAAAAGGGAGATGGGGCTGTTTGAATTGTCAACTAAAACCCTGAATTCGTCAGGCTCTCCTCTCCGCGGGCTTCGCGCATCAGGCGAACCGGGGCCCGCCCCGCAGGGGTCTCGTGAGGTGACGCCGTATGCCTACAGCTGCTCGAAGATGCGGCGGAAGCTGACGGCTTCGCCGATGTAGCTCCGCAGCTCCGAAATCGGCATGCGGGTTTGCTCGCGGGAGTCGCGGTGGCGCACGGTCACGGTTTCGTCTTCCAGGGTCTGGCCATCCACCACAATGCAGAAGGGCGTGCCGATGAGGTCCTGGCGGGTGTAGCGCTTGCCGATGGCGTCGCGCTCTTCCAGCACGAGGCGGAAGTCGAATTTCAAGGCGTCGAAGATTTCTTGGGCTTTCTCGGGCATGCCGTCTTTGCGGACGAGTGGGAAAATGGCGGCCTTCACCGGGGCCACGGCAGGGTGCAGCTTCAGCACGACGCGGGTTTTGGTGGTCTGGGCGTCGCCCTCCCCTTCCGTGATTTGTTCTTCCTGATACGCATTGCAGAGCGTGGCCAGAAACAGGCGGTCGGCCCCCACCGAGGTTTCGACCACGAACGGCACATAGTTGCCGTAGGACTTGCCGGTAGCGGGGTCGATGTCGGCGTCGAAATACTGCTGCTTTTTGCGGCTCAGGTTCTGGTGCTGGGTCAGGTCGAAGTCGCCGCGCGAGTGGATGCCTTCCATTTCCTTGAAGCCGAAGGGGAATTCGTACTCGATGTCCACGGCGGCCTTGGCGTAGTGGGCCAGCTTGTCGTGGTCGTGGAAGCGCAGCTTCTCGGCCGGCAGTCCCAGCGCCTCGTGGAACTTGCGGCGGGCGGCTTTCCAGGTGTCGTACCACTCGCCTTCGGTGCCGGGGCGCACGAAGAACTGCATCTCCATCTGCTCAAACTCCCGCATCCGGAAAATGAACTGCCGGGCCACAATCTCGTTCCGAAAGGCCTTACCGATTTGGGCAATGCCGAAGGGAATCTTCATGCGGGCCGATTTCTGCACGTTCAGGAAGTTCACGAAAATGCCCTGGGCGGTTTCGGGGCGCAGGTACACGGGCGGCGCATCCGAGTCCACGGCCGAGCCTTGGGTGGAGAACATCAGGTTGAACTGGCGCACTTCGGTCCAGTTGCCGGTTTTGGAGACGGGGCAGAGGATTTTCTCGTCGATGATGAGCTGGCGCACGCCGGCCAGGTCGTTGGCCGTGAGCAGGCGGCCCATCTCGGCGGTGAGGGCAGCACCGCGGGCAGCATCGCCGGCGTTTTCGTACTCGGCGGCTTTTTCTTCGAGCAGCACGTCGGCGCGGTAGCGCTTCTTGCTGTCGAGGTTGTCAATCAGCGGGTCGTTGAAACCGGCAATGTGGCCGCTGGCTTCCCAGGTGCGCGGGTCCATGAAAATGGCCGCGTCGATGCCCACCACGTTGCCGTTAAGCTGGGTCATGGCTTCCCACCACAGGCGCTTGAGGTTGTTTTTCAGCTCCACGCCGTTGGGGCCGTAGTCGTACACGGCGGCCAGGCCGTCGTAGATTTCCGATGACTGGAACACGAAGCCGTATTCCTTGGCGTGGGCCACAATATCCTTAAGCTGGGTGGTTTCGATTGCTGGGTTCATGCCCACAAAAGTAGGCCGGTCCGGCGGAAGCCGAAACTTGTGCGTAGAAGGCGCGAAATTGGGTAACGCCGAGCAGCCCGTCATGCCTCGGCTACGCTCGGCATGACGTTCTCATTCAACCCGACCGTTTTGCCGTCACAATTCGGTAACATACCCACAGCGGGCCATACTCCTACCTTTGACCCATGATTACACTCAATTTCCCACAAAACCGCCTTTTATGTTTGGTTTAGAACCTCACGTACTTTTACTCCTCGGCGTGTGCCTGCTGGCCGCCTGCGCGTTCGAGTTCGTGAATGGCTTCCACGACACGGCCAACGCCGTGGCCACCGTTATCTACACCAACGCGCTGCGGCCCTGGGTGGCCGTCGTCTGGTCGGCGTTCTGGAACTTCATTGGCGTATTCTCGGGCGGCATCGGCGTGGCCATGGGCATTGTGTACCTGCTGCCCGTCGAAAGCCTGGTCGACGCCAACGTGTACCACGGCATTGCCATGGTGGGCGCGCTCATTCTGGCCGCCATTATCTGGAACGTGGGTACCTGGTACTACGGCATTCCGGCTTCCAGCTCGCACGCGCTCATTGGGTCCATTCTGGGGGTTGGCATCGCCTTTTCGCTGCTGCCCGAGTCGCGCGGGGCGGCCGTGAACTGGACCAAAGCCGGCGAAACGGGCGTAGCCCTGCTGGTGGGGCCGCTGCTGGGCTTCGCCCTCACCATCGGCATGATGTTCCTGTTCAAGCGCTTCGTGCCCAGCAAGGCTATTTTTAAGGAGCCGCACAAGCACAAGCCCCCGCCCCTCTGGATTCGGCTGCTACTCATCACCACCTGCACGCTGGTGAGTTTTTTCCACGGCTCGAACGACGGGCAGAAAGGCGTGGGCCTGATTATGCTGATTCTGATTGGCATCGTGCCCTTCCGCTTCGCCCTCGACGAGGCCAAGAACCCCCTCGACCTGCGCGAGTCGCTGGGCAAAGTGGAGTACGTCATCAGCCGCGTAAACCGCAACGAGCTCAGCCCAGTCGACCAGAAAAGCCTGGCCGAAGTGCAGGCCCAAACCGCCGACCTGAACCGGATTTTTGCCGGCGCTGTCAGCATCAAGGACCTGCCCCAGCAAACCCGCTTCGAAATCCGGCGCGATGTGCTCATGCTCGGCAACCGCGCCAAGAAACTGCTCGCCTCGCCCAACGTCAGCCTCAGCACCCAGGACCGCAACATCTACGACGCGGCCACGGCCAACATGAAATCCTTCACCGACTATGCCCCCTGGTGGGTGCTGCTAATGGTGAGCCTTTCGCTGGCCTGCGGCACGATGATTGGCTGGCAGCGCATCGTGAAAACCATCGGCGAGCGCATCGGCAAGGAGCACCTGAGCTACGCGCAGGGTGCCAGTTCGGAGCTGGTGGCCGCCCTGATGATTGGGGCCAGCACGTCCATTGGCCTGCCCTCGTCCACCACGCACGTGCTCACCTCGTCCATCGCGGGCAGCATGGTGGCCAGCCGCGGCGTCAAGAACATCAACCCCGGCATGGTGCGCAACATTGCCCTGGCCTGGGTGCTTACGCTGCCGGTGACCATGGTGCTGTCCGGCGTGCTATTCCTGCTCTTCCGGGCGGTGCTGGGCTAGGCAGCTAAACCAGCCAAAACACAAAAAAGGCTGTCCCGGTGCGGGACAGCCTTTTTTGTTGGCAGCAGGAACGTAACTGCCCCATTTTGAGGCGGTATTCCAAAAACGGGGTTAAATGCCCTGTTTTCATTCACTTATCCACTTATCCACAGCAAAAAGCCAGCATATTGTGGATAAACTAACCCTACTTGGGCCACTGCACCTCCATGTCGTCGTTGATGAACACGCCGAAATTAACGAACTGTAGCTGACCTTCTTCAAAGTATAAGTCAATCATCGACTTCTCGTAGGACAGGCGAATCGCGCCTTCTTCCATCGTTTCCAGTTCGGGGGTGGCCTGGCCCTGGCGCTCCATGAGGGCCTTCACCTCGTCCACGCTCAGGCCGTGAATGGCCTCGCCGTAGAGGCGCATGCTGGGGTTGTCGGTTTCGATGCAGCTGAGGCGGAAGTCGTCTTCGCGGTCAAAATAGAGCGAGAGCAGGTAGTCTTCTTCGTGGTAGTTCCAGGCTTGGTGCTCGAAGTCGTCGTCGTCGTCCGACTCTTCAATTTCCTCGGGCTCGCCCACCAGGGTGCGGACCTCGTCCATGGTGGCACCGAAGCGCAGCGGGCCCATGCCGGTGCCCAGAATAATTTCGTTTTCCTCGATGCTGGAGGGTTGGGGAGTGCTCATGGGATTGGGGTAAAGGGGAGGTGGCAAAGGTAGGTTTCAGTGGTTAGTGATTAATGGTTAACGGGTAGTGATTTTTTGTGGCCGCTGGCGAATGCAGGCGTTTGGTGGCTTTCCGGCTTCGTTACTCACTAACCACCAACCATTCACCGTTAACCACTAAAAATTCACTTGCCGTACATTGCAACAAAGGCTTCCTTTTGCCGCAGGTATTCGGGGTGGGCTTTGGCTTCGTCCCACTTGCGCTTAAAAATAGCGGCGGCCTCCACCTTATCCCCATCGGGGTGGGGATTACGGGGCAATTCGGCCCGGCCGTGGGCTCCGCTCTGTCCTTTTTTGTCGTCGGGTACGGGGCCGGCGTATTTCTTGCCGCCGGCGTGGTTGGCGTAGCGCCGGGCCCGGGTGAAACCCATCTGGATGAACTTCCGGGCCATATCGGCCCCCACAAAGTCGTGGGCCTTCAAATACGCCTCGAACAGGCCGTAAATCGTTTCGGACGACTCCGTGGCCGCCGCCGCGTCTTTGAAGCGCCAGTGGGGCAGGATTTCGGCCTTGTAGGGCTGCACCAGCAGTACGCCTTGCTCGCCCCGGCCCACGCGGTACAGCTCGGGGTGCTGGCGAAAATCAACGGAGTGGAAATCGAGGGTGTAGTCGAACGGCATGGGGAAAAGGAGTTAGGGATTGTGCATAACCCATACGTATTCGCGCAAAAACCGAGAACCTGTTGTTTAGAAATACGAATTCGGGCGCTTGGATTTTTTGGCGGCTGGCTTTTGGAACCAATACCTGATTCCTCTTCCCTTCACAAGTCAATCTCTCGAAGCAGGACCCAAAACCTTTCTTCGGTCTGATTCAGGTTTTCCCCACTTTTATTTTTTGATTAAATTTTTTTCTAAAAAACCCTTCTTGTTTCCACTCATTAGGTCGGTTGATAAGTGGAAAAGCCGGCGGGGTTATCCACGCTGGGGATAACATGGGGGTAATACTGATTTTATCCACGGGCTATACACCGGCATTGTGGAAAACAAGGCGCTGTTCCATAGTACGTTGCGTGGATTTTCAACATGTCCACCACGTTTCCACATTTTTATTATCCCCTGAAAAATGACGGTGTGGGAAGGCCTTTTCCCCGGGGAAAGTTATCCACGGTTATCCCCGCTCGGTTTGCCCTGTGCAGGCAGTCGGTTGGCCAAAAAAACTTCTACCCCACTTATCCCCGTGCCGCCGGCATGTTTCCCCCAGGTTATCCCCGAAATCATCCTCACAGGACATTCGATGTGGAAAACCACGTGGAAAACGGGTGGAATAAGCCGAAAAAATGCTCTCAGTAACTGGAAAAAGGGTTGAGTTATCCACTATTGTGGATAAGGAGCGCCATCTAGCGTGTTTTTTAGAACCGTAAGTTGGTGAAATCGGAAACGCACTGATTTGCGCAAACGGCCGAAAAAAGGCTGTGAATTGCCGCAAAATGAACGAAGCCCCGCCAGAGCAGTTGGGTTAGCGACGGAGTGGACTACGGTGGGGTGCGTGGGGTGCGCAACCGCGCGGAGGCACGCCGAGCCAGTATTTAACTGGAAAAACCAATGAGGCTAGAATTTCAAGGGTTCCACAATATCGAAGCCGGCGCGGACTTGCTGGGGCTTGGGGTGGAGGTACACGGGCTCGGGGGCGAGGAGCAGGTTGGGGTCGCCGCCGCGCCAACGGCCGTCGCCGTCGCGGTCGATAAGCACCCGCAGGCGGTAGGTGCCGGGAGGCATGTCGGCAAATGAATAGGTGCCTTTGGGCGAAACCAGGCTGGATACAAGCTGGAATTTATCGTCGAGCAATTGCAGCTCAAAGCTCTTTTCGGTGGTGGTGATGGTGCCCGACAGGCTGGTGGAAACGTCCTGTTCGCTGATGCCGAGCCGCAGGGGCTTCAACCGCAACGACTGGCCCGTAATGGCCGTGATGGCGGTACTATCCAGGATAATATCGAGCCGGTTTTTGGCCTTGGCTTTGAAGCGCACGGTGAGCAGGGTGCGGTCGGCATCGAGCAGGCCGTCGGCGGGCAGGCGCAGGGGGCGGCGCTTGGTGGAGTCTTCCACCAGTGTGCCGAAGGGCTGCCCGGCCGCCACCCGCACCGGCACGTTGAACCGAAACTGCACCTGGCCTTGGGGGTACACGCTGCGCGGGGCACCTTCTACTGAGTACAGGGGCGGGGTAACCACTTTTTTGGCCGTGGCGGCGGGTACCGGAAATTTGATTTGCAGGGTGTCGCGGCCGGGGTTGCCGGTGCTGTCGGCGGTGGTGAGCAGGTAGCGGCCGTCGCCCACCACGGGCGTTTTGAAGACGACCACCGTGCGGCCGCGGTCACTCAACTGCACGGCTTCAGCCACGGCGGCCGGGGCCTGGCCTGTGCCCAACGGGGCCAGGGTGGCCGTGCGCAGGCCCTCGTTGAAGCTGATGCGCAACTGCGTGGGGCCAGGAGTGCGGGTGGTGAGCAGGGGCGGCCGCTGGTCGGGCTGGGTGAGCACGAGCGCCACGGGCGCGTTGGTGCTGCCCGCAATGGTAATGGGGGCGGGCAGGTAGGCTATTTTTTCGCCATCGTCGTAGCGGCCGTTGTTGTTTTTATCGGCCACGGCGTAGATTTTGTAGTCGCCAGACTTGAGGAAATTCAGGCTGAATTTGCCTTCTTTATCCGTGAGGACCGTGTAGTAGGGCCGGCCGCGCCGCACGCCGGCCGTGTCGGCCTGCCGGTAGAGGCCAATGCTGGCCTCGGCAACGGGCCGGGCCGTGAGCACATCGGTAACGGTGCCGCTCACTTTGCCGGAGTCGAGCACGGCCCCGGTGCTGAAGTTGAGGGCCACGTTTTTGGCCGGCAGGGCCTCGGTAATGTCCACCACACTTTCCCGGAAATTGAAGCTGTAAGTGGTGTTTTCATCCAGCGGCTTTTCGAAGAGGAGCGTGATAGAATTTCGGTCTTCGCGCAGCTTGTAGGGGTTGTCGGCGGCCAGCTGGGGCGTGATGAGTAGGTTTTTGCTCAAATCTTTGGTCACCACGGGCTCTGAAAACACGAGGCGGACAAATTGCTGCTTCACGTTGCGGGCGGCGCTATCGGGCGAGCTGCTGACGAGGCGGGGCGGGGTGCGGTCGCGCGGGCCGCCCAGGGGCGGGGCCACCGCAGCACAGCTTTCAAGCAAGGCAACCAGCGCCAGCAAAGCCAGCAGTTCAGCGCGAACGGACATTATACAACAACAGCGTGGTGAGCGTAAGAACAATAATGGCCACCCCAATGCGCAGCCCCGTCCGGCGCGTCACGGCGCTGGTCGGTTCGGCGCTAACGACCACAACGTGCCGGGCGGTATCCACCACAAAGGTCGGCGGTGGCGTTTTGGTGGAATCAACGGGGCCCGCGGGCGGGGTTTGGGCGTGGGCGGCCGCGGCCAGCAGGCCCGCCGTCACCCCCAGCCGCCACCCCGCCGCCCGCCGCATCAGGCCGCCGGGGTGCGCCGCCCGGCCACGTAGAGCAAGCTCGAATATTGCCCGTCGTGCTCGGCCGCGTACTTATTGGAGGCGAAGCCCGCTTTGAGCACCGTGAGCAGGCCACCGGCGCGCTCGGCCTTGTGCCGCTCGCTGAGCATGCTCACGTAGTAGGCATCGAGCGGCATGGGCAGCGTCTGGCGGATGGTCAGCTTGTGCTTTTTGAGCAGCTGGGCCATGGTTTTGGGCGCAAAATGGTAGAGGTGGCGCGGCACGTCGTAGGCGGCCCAAAGCTCGCGGTAGTGCTGGGCATCGAGGCTTTCCACGTTGGGCACGGCGATGAGGATGACGCCATCCGGCTTCAGCAAAGTCACTAGCTGGGTCAGCGTTTCGTTGAGCGTGTGCACATGTTCCAATACGTGCCAGAGCGTGATGGCATCGAATGTGCCCGGCTGAAATTGCGTCAGGCCCTCCTGCCCTATCGGCTGGCCCAAGCGCTGGCTGGCCTCGGCGCGGGCGCGGGCGTTGGGTTCCAGCCCGGCCACCTGCCAGTGCGCGGCTTTGGCGGCGGCCAGAAAATGCCCGGTTCCGCAGCCATAATCCAGCAGCTTGCCCCGGCGCGGGGCCAGCTTGTTCAGCAGGCCCACCTTGCGGCGCATGGTGAAAAACCGGGCTACTTTGTACGCCTGGTTGATAAGCCCGGCCGCCCCGCTGTTGTGCGACACGTAGGCATCCGACTCGTAGTACTTGCCAATTTCGTCCTCGTTCGGCCGCGGGTTGGTGAACTGAAAGCTGCACGCCGCGCACTGCACGATGGCGAAGCTTTCGTGGCTCACCGTGCGGTCTTCCACCACCAGCTTGTTCTTAAAATCTGTTTTGCCGCAGACCGGGCAAATATCAATTCGTTCGTACGACACGGAATCTTCTAAAGGGCAAAAACCGGCCGGCAAAGGTGCGACACGGCTGATTTCATAGCCGGGCAAAGTTCGTAAATTTTACGCAGCGCGGTGGTACCCGGAGGGACATTTAGTCCCCGAGTTCCCATGAATTAATCGCGGACTAAAAATACCACCCGGTAACACCCCCCAGCGGAAAATTTAAGAACTTTTCCCGGCTATGAAAACATCCGTGTCGCACCAG
>JBBQSQ010000149.1:0-11547 GCA_038213745.1 Cytophagales bacterium | reverse complement strand
CAGCAGCAGCAGGTTTTCAGCGCCAACCGCCACTATTCGGGGGTCGCGGGATTCCCCCAGCCAGGGCCGCACCATCGCATTGGCAATGGCTTGAGGAACATGTGCTAAGACACTTTCCAGGGTGGGCTGCAGCGTGGGGTATTCGAAGTGCGGCCGGCCCGCCAGGTTGGGCAGGTCGGAGGCATAAACGCGCACCACTTGGTTGACGAATTTATTGATGCGGAAGGCAACGCTGAGTTGCGGGGCCAGCCAACCGCCCAGCCCCAGCACGGCCGCTACCGCCGCTACCTGCACCCAGCGCGCCCAGGCCAGCCCCAGCTGCTCAAGCCCCCGGGCGAGGGCCACCCCCGCCAGCAGAATCAATAGCGGTGCCGCAAAAAAATACCGCATTTTGAAGTGCAGCCACGCCAATCCGATGGCTCCCAGCCCACAAACCAGCTGCCGACCCGCCCTGGCCAGACCAGTCAGCGCGGCCTTCTCCCTGCCGTATAGCCGGCCTAGTACCAATGCCGTGAACCAAGCCCCACTGCCCAGCAGCAAGGCTTCTTTGCTAAGGCCAGTGGCCCAAAACCACACCGAAGGCCAAAGCAAAAAGGCTACCACGCCCGCCCCTGCCGGCGTGGTCGGAAATATCCGGGCAATGGTCCGGACCAATTGCCAACAGCCCACAAAGGCAAACACGCTCATATACAAGCCATTCAGCCAGCCTATGCCCAGCGAGGCGAAATTCAAAAGGGCGAGCAGCTTGATTAAAAACCAGGTGTTGGACATTCCCTGGTACACGGCCTCGTAGTTTCCCATTTCGATAATGGTCACCGATTTGGTGAGCACCTGCCAAGCCTGGCCAGGATTGGTCCAGAGCTGCCGGGTTACCTCGTGGCTCTGGTCGTTCATGAATTCGGCATCAAGCCGCATGGTCCAATTGCGCAACAGCCCCAATCCCACCCGCACCCCCAGGCCGCCGACCAGCGCCAACCCCCACCAGCCCGCCCCCGCCTGCTGCCACTGCCGCCAAAGCCACGGCAGCAGCACGCTCAACACTGCAACGTTGAGCAGAATCGCCAATCCTATTCTCATCTGTTGGCGCGGGGTTGCTGCACCAGCCGGCTGCCAATGGCGCAATGCAGGCAGCAGCGCGGTGCACAGTAGCCCTTGTGCAAGGCCAGCAGCCCTTGCGAGTCGGCCGCCGTGCGGTGGGCAAAACCGAGGGCTTCGTACACGTCGGTAAACTGGTTGTGCTCGGCGGGCAGGCCGTTAAGTAAGGCCACGCTGCTTTCCACCAGCGCGGGCTGGCCCACGTGCCGGGCGTAGGCCACACGCAGCGGCACCACCACATTGGTGATGAGCAAATCGGTGCTGGCTTTGCCGAGGCTGGGCACCTTGCCGGGCCGGCCGGGCCGGAAGTGCGTGCGCCAGTACGGCGGCACCGGGGCCTGGAAAAACTCCGTAAGCGCGAGCACGCTTCCGGCCGTCAGCAGGGCATCGAAGAGCGTGGGGCGGGCGTGCAGCAAGCCCGCTAGCTGCCCCAGGCGCACGGGGGGGAAGTTGGCCGGCCGCAGGCGCAGGTAGTTCCACTCGTGCACCAGCATGGCCGTGGCCCCCAGGCCATACTTATGGGTTAGGAAGTCGTATTCTTGCTTCAAGTCCCGGATATAGTCATCGGTGGCAGTCTCCTCATTTTCAACGAGAAATCCCGCCTGGCCAAACAGCAGCGCTTCCAGTTGGCGTTGGTTGTGGCGGTGGCGGCGCAGCACGGCCAGGGGCAGCGCCTGGGCCAGGCGGGCTAGTGGCTCACTGTTTTTTTGAAAGCCAAAAGCGGCCATCAGGGCGTGGTAGGCGGTGGCCTCCCAGTCCTGCCCCAGGCGCTGGTGCAGGGCCATCAGGTCGTCGGCTTTGCGCTCTACGCGCTCCAGCAGGGCGCGTTCGGTCATCATAGTTTTCGTGATTTCGGGCACCAGGCTTAGCAGTGGGGCGCAAGGCAAAGGCGCGGCTGCGGGGGCTTCTACTAATGCCTGGTAGCGGGCCAGCAGCTCGGGTGCCAGACGGACTTGCAGGGCCAGGACGGGAATACGACTGCCGTTGGTACGCACGACTTCGGCATCGTGCTGTCCCACCACGTGCAGCACTACTTGGTCGTACTTGGGGTCGACCTGGTGATTATGGCGCGCCCAGTCGGAGGCCCGCAGGTGAATTTCCACGGCCCCGTTCCATTCTACCTCACCCAGGCGGAGGCGCGCATTCAGAAAATCGGGGCCGGCATCGGCGTTGCGGTGGCCGGGGCGTAATACCTGGATTTCCTCGCCGGCCGCGGTGCGTAAATCAGTTTTATCAAAGTACTGGTGCTGCCAGACGTAGTGGAGGAAATCTTCGCGCATGGCCGCAAATTAGCTGTCAGTTGTTAGTTGTCAGTTATTAGAGCCAATCCCTTGTTTGGCCTAACGCGAAAATGGCCCGCATCTCTCGAAGCGGGCCATTTTTTTCATCGGCCTGACAACCGACAACGAATAACTGACAACTAATCAATTAGCGCAAGTCCACCACCTTCACGCCTTTGTATTTGGCTTTATCGAAGGCAAACGTGGTGGCGTCCACCGGCGGGTTGGGCTGGAATTTTTTGATGTAGAACGTGTACTGGTTGCCATTCTTCTTGTACATCTGCCAGCTTTTTACCGACGCGTCCTTTTTGCGCACCTTCAGCCGTACTTTAAACACGTCGTTCTGACGGTTTTCGGGCGACAGCTCAATGACATCCAGGGCCTCGCCGCCTTCGGTTACTTGCTGCACATAGTTATATTTGTAGCCCTTCTTATACATCGTATAAATCTGGGAAGGTGACATTTCTTGCGAATCCGGGTCGGAATCAGAGATGTTTACCTCGTTCTCGTTCTTGAGGTAAGTCCAAGTGGTTTTGCCATCGTTGATGACTTCCTGGCCGCTGATTTTGAGACGGAATTTTTGGCCGCTCACCACAATATCACCGTTGATATTTTGCTTTACTTTAGCGCCGGGGTTTTCCAGCGTTTGGGTGAAAGTAGCTTGAAAAGCTTTGAGCGCCTGGTATTTGGAGCTCATCTCGTCAAGGATTTTGCCAGCTTTGGGGTCCTGTTGGGCGGCGGCGGGCAAGGCCAGCGAGGCCGCGAGCAGCAGCAGGGAAAATGATTTTTTCATTAGAAGGGGAATTTCAAAAAGGCACTTGCACAAGGCTTCGAAGGCTTGATACGGATTTCGTTTAACAAACGACCGGCCAAAGTGCCAATGAAGGCCAGATGAAGCCAAAAATAATTACAGCACCTTAAACACTAGCTTGCGGCGGGCGCAACAAGTACACGCATTACACGGCGCGATTGCCGGAACCCGGTCTGCTTGCCGCAGGCCAACGCTCACGGCACACGGCTACTTCATAGAATTAAGCAACTGCTCCAATTGATACTCGTCTGGAATGAGCACGTCGCGGGCCTTGCTACCCTCGAACGGCCCTACGATGCCGGCGTGCTGGAGCTGGTCGATGAGGCGGCCGGCCCGGTTGTAGCCGAGCTTGAGCTTGCGCTGGAGTAGGCTGGTGCTGCCCTGCTGGTGCAGCACGATGCAGCGCGCCGCGTCCTCGAACATCGAATCGCGCTCGGAGGGGTCCATTTCTTCGTTGCCGCTGCCGGCGTCGCCGTCGGCCCCGGCCACTTCGGGCAGCAGGTAGGCATCGGCGTAGCCCTGTTGCTCGCCGATGAAGTCGCACACCCGGTCCACTTCCGGCGTGTCGATGAAGGCGCACTGCACCCGAATCAAGTCCGAGCCGGCCGAGAAGAGCATGTCGCCCTGGCCGATGAGCTGGTCGGCCCCGCCGGTGTCCAGAATGGTGCGCGAGTCGATTTTGCTGGTCACCTTGAAGGAAATCCGGCAGGGGAAGTTGGCCTTGATGATGCCGGTAATCACGTTCACCGACGGGCGCTGGGTGGCCACGATGAGGTGGATGCCGATGGCGCGGGCCAACTGCGCGAGGCGGGCAATGGGGGTTTCCACTTCCTTGCCAGCCGTCATCATCAGGTCGGCCAGCTCGTCGATGACCAGCACGATGAAGGGCAGGAAGCGGTGGCCTTTCTTGGGATTGAGGCGGCGCTCGATGAACTTGACGTTGTACTCCTTCAGGTTGCGGCAGCCGGCTTCCTTGAGCAGGTCGTAGCGCCGGTCCATCTCCATGCAGAGCGAATTTAGGGTGTTCACCACCTTCTTGGTGTCGGTGATGATGGCCTCGTCGGTGTCGGGCAGCTTGGCCAGGTAGTGGCGCTCAATCTTGTTGAAGATGCTCAATTCCACCTTCTTGGGGTCGACGAGCACGAACTTGAGCTGGGCCGGGTGGCGCTTGTAGAGCAGCGAGGCCAGAATCACGTTCAGGCCCACCGACTTGCCCTGGCCCGTGGCCCCGGCCATGAGCAGGTGGGGCATTTTGGCCAAATCGGCCACGAACACTTCGTTCGTGATGGTGCGGCCGAAGGCGATGGGCAGGTCCATTTCGGTGCGGGCAAACTTCTCCGAGCCCAGCACCGAGCGGATGCTCACCATCTCCTTTTTCGTGTTCGGCACCTCGATGCCGATGGTGCCCTTGCCCGGAATGGGCGCGATAATGCGAATACCCAACGCGGCCAGGCTCAGGGCAATGTCATCTTCCAACGCCTTAATTTTGGAGATGCGGACGCCGGCTTCGGGCACAATTTCATAGAGCGTAACCGTGGGGCCGATGGTGGCCTTGATGCTGGCGATGCTAATGCCGTAGTGGCCCAGCGTCTCCACGATGCGGTCCTTGTTGGCCTCCAACTCCTCTTTCGTGACCTGGGCTTTGGCTTGGCCGTAGTCGTTGAGCAGCTCCAGGGTGGGGAATTGGTAGCGCGAAAGGTCCAGGGTGGGGTCGTAGTTGCCGGGCGGCATGGCCTCGGCGTCCTCATCCTCGTCGGCCACGGCGGCAATGGCGGCCCCGGCGTTGGGGTCGAGGTCGTCGCGGCCGGGTGTGGTGATTTCCAGGGACCTGGGGCCTGGTGCCTGGTGCCTGGTGCTTGGTGGCAGGTCGCCATCGGCCAAATCGGCCAGCGAGAGCGGCGTGGGAATGGCGGAAACCGGCGAGGCAGGAGCGGTGAGCAGTTCCTCGGCAATCGGCATCTCGATGGAAAAGGCCGGGCCGGTGGCCGCCAGTGCGATTGGGGTGACAGCGGCGGCGGCAGCACTGGCCGCCGGAGCCGTCAGCGCGCCGGCTAGGCTCATCGCCACGGCGGTACCGGGGCGGGGGGCGGGCTCAAACTCCTGCGCGGCTGGCGCTTCTTCGGGTTCGTCGTTGCTGAGCTGCAACGCGGGGCCCGTGGCCTGGGCACCGCCGGCGGCCATGGCAGCCGCGGCGGTGGCCGCTGATTCCTGCGGCGAAGGCTTGGGTTTTACCGGTGCTACGGCTGCCGGGACGGCGGCAGCTGGCACAGCCGCCGCCGCTTGCTCGGCGGCAATTTCGGCTTCCAGCTCGGCGTCTTCGTCGGCATCATCCGCCACGCCGAGCCGGCGGAAATTGCTGAGGTTGATGCTGGTAACGTTGAAAAAGAACACCACGAACGAAATCAGGGCGAAAGCCAGCAGCAGCACCGTGCCCCAGCCAATGAGACTGTCGAGCCAGGAAGCAGCTTCAAAGCCCACGCCGCCGCACAGGAAATCGAGGCGGTGCGCCAGGGCGGGGTCGGCCCCGGGCGTGGCCAGCGTCACCACCACGTAGCCGAGCAACACGCTCAGCCAAGCCATCGTGAAGAGCCCCAACGCCAGCACGTAGCTTACCGAGCCGGTAGCCGTGCGGAACACGATTTTATAGCCCAGGAAAAAAACAATGGGGATGAGGGCAAACGCTGCCACGCCAAACAGCTTGTAGATGAACAGCTGCGCGGCCCAGGCCCCCAGCAGGCCCAGCCAGTTGTTCGATTCCTGGCCGGCTTCCTTCACCGGCAGGGTGCCCATGGCGGCCACCGTGCTCTGGTCGGCATGGCCCGTGAACAGGAACGACGTAAAGGCAATGGTGAGGTACAAACTGCCCAGCAGCAGCCCAAAGCCAATAAAGAGGTGAAAGCGGCGGTCGCGCAGCAAGTCGAGCAGGTTGCTTATGCCGGGCAGCGGGCGGCGCGGGGGCCGGGGTGGTTTGGGCGGGGCGGCCGGGCGCGCGGCTTTGGGCACGTTGGCGGCCGTGGGCCGGGACTCGGGGCGCAATGGGGCCGCCGTGGGGGCCGGGCCATCGGGGCGCGGCTCATTGCGCCGGTTCGGCCGAGGGTCGGCAGGGCGGTTGGCCGAGGCGTCGGCGGGGGTGTTTTTATAACGGTTATCGGCCATTCGACGGAAGCATGAAGGCCAAATTTACGCATTGCGCTTCGCTTAATGAGGAATGAGGAATGAGGAATGAGGAATGAGGAATTTCGGACCCGTTCAATCATTTTCCAATTCTTCATTCCTCATTCTGCATTCCTCATTAAATAATTGACAACCTGTGCCCCCACTGCGTGCGTAGGCGGGGCATGAAACCTGCTGCCGCTCCTACCGACGCCACCGCCGACTTTGCCACCCGCCAAGCCAAAGCCCTGCTGGTGCACGCGCGGCTGTGCGCCGAATACGGGGCCCCGTTTCCGTTTTTTAGCACCAAAGACCCGCTGAGCGAGCTGGTGAGTGCCCTGCTTTCGCACCGCACCAAAAACGCCGAATCGCACCGGGCCTACCAGGAGCTAAAAGCCACATATCCGACTTGGGAGGCCGTGCGCGACGCCCCCCCCGAGGGCGTGCAGCACGCCATCCGGGCCTGCACCTGGCCCGAGCAGAAGGCTCCGCGCATTCAGGCCGTGCTGCGCGAAATCAGCGCCCGCTGCGGCACCGACGCGCCGTGCGCCCTGGATTTCCTGGCCGAAATGCCCATTCCCGAAGCCCGCGCCTGGCTGGAAAGCATCAGCGGCGTGGGGCCCAAAACCAGCGCGGCCACGCTCCTATTCAGCACCTTACGCATCCCGGCCATGCCCGTGGATAGCCACCACCACCGCGTGGCCCAGCGCCTGGCACTCATTGGCCCGAAGGTGGGCGAAGGCCCGGCCCACAAGCTGCTGGAAGCCCTGCTGCCACCCGGCTGGGATGCCCAGCAGGTATACGACCACCACGAGGCGCTCATGTTTCATGGCCAGAAGTGCTGCTATTTCAGCGCGCCGGCCTGTGGCCGCTGCGTGGTGCTGGACCAGTGCCCGTTTGGGCAGGCCCTATTGGTCCGAAGTGAATAGGTTATTTTCGGCTTCTAATGGCCATTCTTCACGTTAAAGCCAAGCCCGGTAGCCGCGCCAACCAACTCCTCGTGGGTCCCGACGGGGCCGTGGTGGTGCGTCTGCACGCGCCCGCCCAGGAGGGCAAGGCCAATGCGGTGCTTCAGGCGTACCTGGCCACCGTGTTCGGCGTCGCGAAAAACAGGGTTACGCTGCTGGCCGGCCACACGTCGCCCTTCAAGAAAGTGGAATTGGCCGACGTGAGCGATGAGCAGGTGCTGGCGGTGCTGGCCGAATGCCGGGCGGCAAACGCCGGGCAGTGACCCGGCGGTGCCTATTTCCCGCGTTTCCAGCGGTAGTATTTCCGGTACCAAGACGAGGTTTTTTTGAAGAGGCTGCCCGGGGTTTCGTTTGGAAACATGTTTATCCGGAATACCTGCATGCGGTCGTCTTCCAGGTGCAGCCCGCCGGTATCGGTGGCCACGCCGAGGACAAAACCCGCTCCACGCACCGCACTTTTCACGGCCTCGTTCAAGTCGCCGTAGGGGTAGGCAAAGCTCACGATTTCCGTCTGCAATGCGGTTTCCAAAGCTGTTTTGCTGCGTTGAAGCTCGGCGGTGACTTCGGCCGGCGGCAGCGTTGTTAGCCGGGGGTGGCTCATGGTATGGGCCCCAATTTCCCAGCCCGCTGCCACAAAAGCCTGTTTTTGCGCCTGGTCCATTATCTCGGAGCGCGGCTCGGTGGGGTCTACGGCCAAGTCCCATTGGTTGTGGCGCACATCGAAATCGCCCAGCAAATACATCACCCCACGGTAGCCGTACCGCTGCATCAGCGGCAGCAGGTTGGTGTAGTTGTCGACGTAGCCGTCGTCGAAGGTGAGGATGATGGGCCGGGCGGGGAAATCGGCCAGCGGCCGTTCGCCGCTGGCGTATTGCAGGTAATCAACAAAGGTGATGGGCGTTAATTTTCGCTGCTTGAAATACGCCAGATGCTTTTCAAAATTGGCCTTCGTGACGTAAATCTGGTGCTTGGTGGCGAGCGGCGCATCGGGGATTTTGTGGTACATCAGCACCGGGATAAAATCGGGCACCGCTTTGCGCATCCGGGCGGCCTGGTACGTTTCCAGCACGCGGGCGGCTACGGTAGCCAAGCTATAATGCGCCCGCACGCGCTGCTGCAAGGCGGTTGTCATTGGCAGCGGGGCTTGTAAAAAAGCGCGCGCATCGGTCAGGAGCTGCGCAAAATCGACCTCATTGGTGGTTTGCTGCGCCGATATATCGCCAAAATTAGAAGCGGCGGCGGCGGCAAAGGACGCCTCGGTCACGAGGCCCGCGTAGCTGGCTTCGCCCAGCGCCAGTACTGGCCGGCCGGCCCCCAGTGCCTCAATGGCTACCCGGCCCGCGCCAATGACCAGGGTGGTGCGCGCCAGCCAGCCAGCCACGTCATTGGTGAACCCTACTACTTCGACGCGCGCGCCGAATTCGGTTTGCAGCTGCGCCAGGGCCACTTTACCGGCGGCGGGAAGGCCATTCAACTCCCCGCCAATGAGGGCCACGCGCAGCGACGCAAACGCGCGCAGCAACACTGGAAAAACCTGTTCGAGCAAAGCGGCAGCCCGCTCGCCTTTGCCGCCATTGAAGCGGCCGATGAACGCGAGCCGGGGCGCTTCGCTTAATGAGGACTGAGGAACCGAAGGAAGGCGTGAGCTAATGAGGAATGAGGGATTATTGCCGGCTGAGGTGTCAGCTAATTCTTCATTCTTCGTTCTTAATTCTTCATTAAGCGAGCCGAAGGCCACCCCATTTGGAATCTCAACAATTTTGGCGGGGGTCATTTTCACTTCCGCTACCAAATGGGCCCGCAGATTGCCGCAAATGGCAATGACTTTGTCGCCGTAGATATCGAACAATGACGTGGACGCGTGCAGGTGCTGCCGGCCGTGGACGGTGCTCACCAAGGGTACTTTCAGGCCCCGAAGCGCGAGGTAGCTCACCCAGCTGGCTGCTCGGGAATGCGCGTGGACCACGTCAATGCCTTCCCGCTGCACCACTTGGCGGATGCGCTGGCTGTTGCGCAGCCGCTGTCCAAAGCGCCGGTCGCTAATGGCCATTTTTACCTGCGTGCCCCCGGTAGGCAGCGCGTCGGAATCCGACAGCAGCCACACGGCATGGCCCTGGACCCGGTGCGCCTCGGCCAGTTGTACGGCGTAGGCCACGGAGCCCGCAAAGAACTCAGCCGAAAGAACGTGGAGAATACGCATCCGGCAAAGGTATTGCCGGGCATGGGGAAAGGGTAAGAGGATGTGGGGGTAGGAGGGTATGGGGGCAAGAATGTGCAGGAGCAGGATGATTAAAATTACCATTCCCTCCTGCCCTCCTACCCCCATACCCTCCTACCCTAAAAACCCTCTTACCCCCACGCGCGGCCGGCTACGTTGTCCATGTACTTCTGCCCGTTGCCGGTGTTCAGGAGCAGGATTTTTTCGTCGCGCTGCAGCCAGCCCGTGCCGAGCAGCTGGCGGGCGGCCATCCACACGGCCCCGCCTTCGGGCGCGACGAAGAGGCCTTCCTGTTGGCCGAGGTCACGCATACCGGCTAGCATATCTTCTTCGCTCACACTGACGACGGTGCCGTTGGACTCGTGGAGGACGCGCAGCATCATGTTTTCGCCCAGCGGGTGAGGCACGGCCAGGCCATTGGCCAGCGTGGCGCGGCCCTGGTAGGCGTGGCAGTTGGGCTGGCGGCCTTCGTAGGTTTCGAGCAGCGGACAGCAGTTTTCGGCCTGCACGGCCACCATGCGGGGCAGCTTCACGTTGGGGGCCAGCCAGCCAAGCTGCTTCATTTCCTGGAAGGCTTTCCAGATGCCGATGAGGCCGGTGCCGCCGCCAGCGGGGTAGAGCAGCACGTCGGGCAGCGTCCAGCCAAGCTGCTCGGCGATTTCGTAGCCCATGGTTTTCTTGCCTTCGAGGCGGTAGGGCTCTTTCAGGGTTGAGATGTCGAGGAGCGCGCCGTCGGCGTTGCGCTGGCGCACGCGGGCCCCGCAGTCGCTGATGAGGCCGTCGACCAGCTCCACCTCGGCCCCGTACCAGTAGCATTCCTCCTTGAAAGCCGCCGGGGTGTGGCGGGGCATCACCACTACCGCTTTCAGGCCGGCGCGGGCGCAGTAGGCGGCCAGCGCCACGCCCGCGTTGCCGGCCGTGGGAATAATGCAGCCGGCCACGCCCAGTTCCTTGGCTTTCGAAACCGCCATGCTCAGGCCCCGCGCCTTGAAGGAGCCGGTGGGGTTCTGGCCTTCATCTTTCAGGAGCAGATGGGCGAGGTCGTAGCGGGCGGCTAGGCGCGGCAGGCGCAGCAACGGCGTCAGGCCTTCGCCGAGGGTCACTTTGTTTTCTTCGTGTAGCAATGGCAGCAATGCCCCGTAGCGCCACATGGAGGTATCGGCCTGGTCGATTACGGTACGGCTCAGCGGCTCGTGCAGGTCGTAATCGGCCACCAGCGGCACGTTGCAGCAGGCTGACACGCGCTGCAAATCGAAGGCAGTGTATTCGGTGCCGCAGGCGGAGCAATGCAGGGCGGCGAGGCGGGACAGGGATTCGGAGGCGACCAGTTTCATGGCGCAAAGTACGGAACTGCCCCACCCTGGGTATGCCCGTTTGGGATGGGCGTTTGGAATAGCCTATGCCTTACCAGAATAGTAGCGCCGTGTGAACTGGAGGAAGTCTTTGTAGGGCGCGTTGTTTTCGGTGCCCTTGCGCTGAATGAAATTGAACTCCCGCTTCAACGGGAAATTATTGATTTTCACTTCCACCAGCTCGCCGGAAGCCAGCTCCTTCACTACCGCCTGACGGGGCAGAAAGGCCAGGCAGGTATCGACGCGCACGAAATTTTTGAGGGCCTCGGTACCGCCCAGGCGCACGCGCACCGGCAAGGCGGCCAGCTTGATGCGGTGCCGGGCCAAGGCTTCCTCCAGCACGGCCAGGGTGCCGGAGCCATCCTCGCGCAGCGCCAGGGGCGTGGTAAGCAGGTCGTGCACTTCGAGGGAGCGTAGCTCAAGTGGGTTATTGGCGGCGCACACGGCCACCACGTCGTCGGTGAGGAGCGGCGTGTAGGTCACGTTGCTCACTTTGTGGATGCCCTCAATGATGCCCAGCTCGATTTCGTGGTCGAGCAGAGCGCGCAGAATATTATCGGAATTGCGGTTTTTGAGGCTGAGCTGGCGGTTGGGGTGCAGGCGCAGGTAGGCCGACACCACCGGCGGCAGCACGTAGAGCGAAATAGTGGTACTGGCCCCGATGACGAGG
>JBBQSQ010000148.1:0-11671 GCA_038213745.1 Cytophagales bacterium | reverse complement strand
GTTCCGCAACGACCCCAGCCAGCGCTACTACCTCACCAACGCCCTGAAAGTGGTGCGCGTGGATGATGAGGACAACGCCGAAGAAGTGGGCCGCGTCACCCGCACCACCAGCCAAACCTTTCCCTTCGTGCTCACCGATGGCCAGCAGCGCCGCCTCTTCATCACCGAGCGGGGCGACGTGTACGATAAAGCCGGCCAGCGCGTAGCTAAGCTGCACGATACGATGTAAACGCTTTGCTTAATGAGGAATGAAGAATAAAGGAACGTCATGCTTCGACTCCGCTCGGCATGACGTTCCTTTATTCTTCATTAAGCCCTGCGTCCATGCTGCCTTTTTTGCTAATTGATGCCTTCACCACTGAGCCCCTGCGTGGCAATCCCTGCGCCGTGGTGCTCGATGCCGACGACTTCGACCCCGGGTTGCGCCAGCGCCTCGCCCGCGAGTTCAACCAATCGGAAACCGCCTTTGTGAACCGGGCCGCGCCTGGCAGCACCGAATTCACGGTGCGCTTTTTCACGCCGGCTGAGGAGATTCCGCTGGCTGGGCACCCCACCATTGCCACTGTCACGGCCCTGCTGCACGCGGGCCGGGTTATGCTGCCCGCCGATGGCGCGCCATTGCAATTAACCCTACAGCTGTTGCACGGCCCGATTCGGGTCGATGTGCTGCCGGGCGCGCCCGGCCGCCCGGCCATGGTCTGGATGACGCAACGGCCACCCGTTTTTGGGGTCCTGCACGCGCCGGAGGTGGTGCTGCCGCTTTTCGGTCTCACGCCCGATGACCTGCTGCCCGGTGCGCCCATCCAAACCGTGAGCACCGGCACGCCGCAGCTCATGATTTTGCTGCGCGACCACGCCGCCCTGCGCCGCGCCCACGTGGCCGATGCCGCCGCCCTGGGCCGCTACCGCGCCACCAGCGACTTTTTCAGCCCGCACCTGTTTTGCCTGGGTGGGGCCACGCCCGACGGCCAGACCTTCGCCCGCCACTTCGGCACCCCGCCCGATGTGTCGGAAGACCCCGTCACGGGCTCGGCCACGGGCGGCATGGCGGCTTATTTGTGGCACTACGGCCACCTTGCTTCACCGGAATTTATCGCCGAGCAGGGCCACGACATGGGCCGCGCCGGTGCAGTTCAGGTGCGCATCAGCGGCCCGCGCGAGGCCATTAAATCGGTGCAGATTGGCGGCGCTGGGGTCGTGGTGCTGGAAGGTATTTTGCGCGAGGATTTGTAGCAGGGGCGCGTAACCGGGATTTGGGTTGGGCTGTTAGCAGGGCAGAAAAAAGAACGTCATGCTGAGCTTGTCGAAGCATCTCTACCGCTTCGTTGCAGAAGTAATATCAACGAAGCGGTAGAGATGCTTCGACAAGCTCAGACTGACGTTATTTTTTACTCAACCCTCAACATTCACCTCTCAACCCTTTTTCTCCGTGCCTGAATTACCCGAAGTCGAAACCTACCGCCGCTTTATCGATGAGCTGGCCGTGGGCCAGACCATTGCTGCCTTTCAAGTAAACGATGCCCACGTGCTCGCCACGCCCGAAGACCAGCTCCGTGCCGGCCTGGTGGGCCGCACCATCACGGGCACCAGCCGGCTGGGTAAAAACTGCTTCGTAGAGCTCGATAACGGCAAAGTGCTGGTGCTCCACTTCGGCATGACCGGCGATATCGGGGCCTACCGCGACGAGCTCGATGCCCCGCGCTTCACCCGCGTGGCGCTGCACCTGGAGGATTCCGGCCTGCGCCTGGCCTTTATCGACCCGCGCAAATTTGGCCGCATCCGCCTGGCCGACAGCGCCGCCGCCCATCAGGCTGCCAAGAAAATCGGCCCCGATGCCCTCGCCATCACCGCTGCCGAGCTGCAAGCGAAACTCAGCCGCCGCAAGACCCTGCTCAAGCCGCTGCTGCTCGACCAGGGCCTCCTCGCCGGCCTCGGCAACTGGATTGTGGACGAAGTGCTGTTTCAGGCCAAAATTCACCCCGAGCGCCTGGGCTCCTCGCTCACAGAAAAGGAAACCAAGGCCCTGCACGCCGCCATTCAGATGGTGCTCACCACGGCCATTGCCCACGAAGCCAACTACCGCAACTTTCCCAAGTCCTTCCTCATCCACGCCCGCGAGTGGGACGACTCGGCCACGCCCGGCTCCGACGCCCACACCTTCTGCCCGCGCCACCCCAAGGTAAAAATCGAGAAATACTACGTGGGTGGCCGGGCTACTTACCTCTGCCCCAAGTGCCAGCCCGCGCCCGAATCAGTGCATGTTGCCGAGGCCGTCGCGCACGGCAAAAATGCCTGAGCAGGCCCCAAAACCAATAATGAGTACCAGCAGCATGCTCAGGAAGTAGGGGAGGGGGCCCGCCCTGCCGGGCAAGGCCCGCCCCTGCCTCAGCGTTGGGCCTGCGTTACCTCAAACTCCGTTATCTGACCCGGGTAATTCGCATAGAAGATAATGTCTTCATTCAGTCGGTAGCCGCCAATCAGGGCACGCTGGGCGGCGTCCAGATAGTGCCGGGCTGCGGCTTCATTTCCCTGCGCCTGGTAGGTGAGCGCCAGGTAATAATTGGCCTCTGGATGCTGCGCGTAGGCTTTCAGGCATTGTTCCAGGTAGGATTGGGCGGCGGCGTACTGCTTCCGGTTGAGGGCCACCAGCCCGGCATAGAACAGGGTATTGAAATGAATTTCGCCCTGCCCGGTGGCCCCGCGCTGCAACGCCATATCCTGGTTAAAGTCAGCCTCGGCTTGCTTGTAGTTCCCCATCTCCATGTTGCACAGGCCCGCGAAAAACGCGTAGGTGTGGTCCATCTCCCGGCCGTTGGGCTTGAGCCGGGCCACGCGCCGGAAATCGGTGAGCGCCCCCGGGTAGTCCTTGGTAAAAATGCACTTGAGGAAGCCCCGGTAGGCCAGCCACCGGTTGGCATCCAGCGCCACAGCCTTGTCCACGAGCGGCATGGCACCGGCGTAGTCGCCGCACTTGATGAGCGGCATGGCTTTCTGCTGGTAAGCGTAGGCGATGTTGGGGCAGGCCACAATCAGGCTGTCGCAATACTGCCCCCACTGCGGACTGAGGTAGCTGATGCGGTGCGCGCCCCGGACCAGGTACCGGGCCACGAGCGTGTCCTGATACGCCTTGCTGCCGCAGTCGCCGGCCGCCGTTTTGGTACTGGCCGGCGGCTGGCAGTGCCCCAGCCGCGCCAGGGCCATCAGGCTAAGGAATAACAGCCACGACTTTCCCATTGCTGATTTTGAAGGTTAGGTAGGTGAAGTAGTTCGCCAGCATACCGTTTGGAATGGTCACGGCCTGCCAGGCTTTCAGCGTCTGCAAATAGGCATACAGCTCATTCACCAGTTCTTTGCTAAAATGGGTGGCCTGGTATTTCGCGTCGGTCTGCAGCACCTGCGTCATGGGTTGGCGGTAGCCCGCGCAGTCCACCACAAACCGGAACGTAACGTAGCCGTTGCCAGTATAATACTGGTTTTTGCGCTGCAAAAAAGCTGTGACGTCGGCCACCAGCGTTTTGGAGCTGCGCGGGTATTTGCCGCCCACGCTGAAATAGGGTGCCAAAGGCGCTTTCGCACACGCGGGATTGCGGGTGGTGGTGGTGTCCATGTATTCCCCTCCGTGCACTGTGAAGTTTTGGCTTCGGGCTGGCAGGTAGAATAAAAGGCAAAGCAGCGTAACGGGATGCTTCATTCGGGTTTTCAGCATAAGCTATACAGCCTCAATGCGGCGCAGACATTGCGGGCACAGACTTGGCGTGAAATTGCAGTAAGTGTAGGGACGCTCAGGCATGGAAGCCAGCAGTTGGGGAGATGAACTGCTGGTTAATCAATCGGCTGCTTCAAACGGGTAAATAGCTTGCTGTAAAGCCAGTGGCTCATTAAAGAACTAGTTGTCTGGATTGACACGCATAACTCCAACTTCCCACAAATCATTGGTGAATATAATAGTTCGGTGGCGCTGCTCATTGTCCGGAAATTCATCTTTGTAAGATAAATAGCCGTAGTCTTCATCAGGTGTTAAATACGCGTCGTAGAATACGTATTTGTCAAAATAATTAACTTTGTATTTGCCATTTTCAATCTGATAATTAACTTTTTTTTGAAAATCAGCTGGGGGGTAGTGCGTGTAAAAGAGGGTGTAGACATAAGACAGCGTAACATGGTCTGATATCCTTATCTGTTTAACCGACAGCCTGGTGGTCGCAGCAAAAGCCTCGTTCATCCCCGCATTAAAATTTTTCCGAATACTACTTTCCGGATAATGCGTAAAATAATTTCTGATGACCAGGCCGCTCTCCGCGACAAAGCCAAGAACCACCACCATTTGGATGGCTCGTTTGGGCATGGTGTCGTTAAAATTTCTGATGGTGGTATGAATGGTCCAAACCGCCAATAAAATACAAGGCAGAAAGAAATGATTTATTCGGTTTACGTCGAGCGGGAATAAAAAAACCAACCCTAAAGATGCCGCTGCCCAGGCAAAAAAGACCAGCAGGATAGTGTCCGGCGGCCCGGATAACGCACTCCGCTTCTGCGTAGCTAGTTTGTAGCAAACAGCAAGCATCCCTATAAAACCCAGCGGAGCAACGAAACTGAGCAGTAGCGGAAAACCGGGCAGGAGATTATAGACGGTGCCGTCATCAAATCCGGAAAGCAGGAATTTTATGTTGTCGCCAACCATATACCGCCAAAGATTGCCACTGACCGGGGTGAATCTATTGGAAGGAAGGAGCGGGGTTGAAAAGAATAAACCATCGGCCCACACCAAGTTCCTTTTAACGATGTAACTCTCAGCTAAGAAAATAAGGAAGGGAAACGCAATGATGGTGAACAGCCCTGCTGCTATCAACCATTCGGTAAAATGCAAGCGAATGTTCTTATAAAATAGAAGCAGCACCAAGCCGAAAAAAACTGGTAGAATTATGATTGTCGTGCCATAAGCGTACAGCGCCAATGCAAAAGGAATCAAGGAAGGAATAATCCAGTTACGTTGGTTAGTAATGAATGCGCGCGTCAACACAGCGCAACCGGCCAACATAAAGAACGGCACTAAGTTACTTTCTAAAGACCAACGCGATAGCATGAAGTGCCAAGGAACTACCGCCAACAAAAACAGCCCCAGAAAGGCCGGATAGCGACCCAATGGGCGGACGCAGAAATAGAACAGCGGCAGGGTTAGCAGGCCAAAAATCAGGCTCGGTAAACGAACGGAAAATATGCTCAGCCCAAACGCTTTTATAACTGGGATAATTGCATAGGATAACAATACATTCTGACCACTTCCCCAGGCAGGAAAATACGCCGGCCACTCGTTTCCCCATCGGTCTTTTCCGGTCTCTAATAGGGAATAAGCTTCGTAGCCCGCTGAAGCCTCATCCACATTAAAGCCAGCGGGGTTTGTGGGAAAATGGATGACTCGAATAAGAATACCAATGATAAGTATTACACTAATTATTAAAGTATTAAAAACTTTTGAGTTTATCATTTGTAAATGTTGCTTCGTCTGCTTCTTGGTTGATGAGTAATTACAATTCGGCAACAATTATGGATAATAACGAAGAGACGAGTTCTTACGGGTTTTTAACGCTAATGCTGGGGTCGATACGGCCAAATAGCCGAGCGCAACGCCTCAACCCATGTCACTGTTTTTACTTCTCTTGCTCATCCATCCGCTATCGGCGCGGGTGCCGGCTGGCTTTCCACCACCACGCTATTGGCACCGGGGCGGCAGGCTGGCAGCAAGTAGCGCCAGCCGGATTATAAGCAGGTGTTTCATGCAGTTGCTGTTGTTGCAAAAGTGGCCTCGATGCGGTGCCGACACTGCGGGTACAGGCTCAGCGTGAAGTCGTAATAGGTGTAGGGCCGTTCGGGCATGATGGGGAAAGGAGAGTGATGTGGCTTAAAATAGCGGCAATTGATTTTGGACAATGGTCAAATCCTTGGAGTTGGGTTTGACGCGACCCATTGCTGAGCGAGATGAATTTTGCTCCTTTCTTACTACACGCAGAGTGGCTTTATCACGGTGATAAGAAATGAATTTCTGAAGTAATTTATCTTCCTTAAAAATTATTAGGTTATCCTTAGTAGTTCGATATTCTATTTCGCTCAATTCAATATTATTGAGTTCCTTGAATCTGTCAATTATTATGGAAAGCGTGTTTGGTTGTCTGTGGTCTACTGCTAATTCCTGCCAGCTTGAAAGGACATTGGTTTCCTGACACTTCACTTTCCCTTGATTAGAGTATTTCTTAAAGTATTCTTGTTTCACACTCATTATATCTTTGTGCACACAGTTTCTGCACGCAGTTGTAAACAGCATTTCTGGCGTATAACCTTTTCTGTTTATTAACATGATGTAGGAAATGTAATAGCTTGAGCCATTACTATAAAAGACCTCGAAGCATTTAGTGTTAAACTGAACTTTGGAAACAACAATATTATCTATTGATACATCAAAAGTCTCATAAGCTTCTTCCTCATTTACTTCGCTGCTATGCTCAACCTGTGAAAATTGAGCGAGGCTAATTTGAAACTCATAATTTATCAAGGCTAGTAAATCCACGAAGTCACTATTATTTAAGGATTGCCCAAACTTATATGAGTTAAGGATGCCTTTGTAGTGAAGCAATGCTTCTTTTTTAGTTGCGAAACTCCGCTGACCAATTTCGACATTCGATTTCATAAAAGGTTGGTGATTTTAGTGTTAATTCATTGTATGCCAAACGCACTACTTTGCCCGTTGGTGGCTTCCCGCGCCCACCTCCAAACATAATACCCTAGCCCCGCCACGCAGGCCCACTGAATTGCGGTGAGCCCCAGCCCCGGCAGTGCCGCCGTGGGCTTGATAAATTCCACTAGCAGCCGAAACAGCAAATAGCCGCTCAGAAACAACTGAAACCGGCGGCCGGCGGCCAAAGGCCCGCGCTGTTCCAATAGCCATAGCAGCACCAGCGCTCCCAGAAACAGAATTTCGTAGAGATTGGTGGGATGGCGGCGGATGCCATCGCCAAAATTGATGCCCCAGGGCAGGGTCGTGGCCGTGCCGTAGGTGCCATCTTCCAGCCCGCTGAAGAAGCAGCCAAGCCGCCCGATACTCAGGCCCAGCAAGATGGGAAATACCATGAGGTCGCCGCTGCGGGCCGTTGCGTCCAGGCGCTTTTTGGTGAGCTCCACGCCGACGAGACCACCCAGAAAGCCGCCCACGATGGTTTTGTTGGTGGAGTAGTAGAGCCAGCCGCCGGGCGGGTGCGCCAGCATTTCGTGGTGCTCCAGCATGCCCAGCAGGCGCGAACCGAGCAGGGCCCCGGCCGCTGCGCCCACAAAAGTCCACTGGCGGTGAGCGTCGCTGATGCGGTCGGCGTGGCCGGTGCGCAGGTGCGTGTAGAGGCGGTAGCCCAACGCGTAGGCCAGCACCTCGCAGAGCAGGTGCACGGGTAGTCGCGCGGGGCCCAGCGCTAGCTCAACGGGAAAATGCATGAGAACGAGGTGGAGACGCATAATTGCGTCTCGTTATTGAACGATGGAAGGAAAACCCAGCCACAACGCTCAACGACGAGACGCAAATATGCGTCGCTACTCGTTGTTTTTCGCGGCGGCTTTCTTCGTGAGGGCTGTGAGGGGCGAGCGGGTAATGGCCGACTCGTTCTCGTAGCCTTTGCGGCGCACGTTGGCGGCGGGGCTCTCGCCGGTGGCGGGCAGGGCGCGGTTCATCCAGCTCAGAATGTCGGTGGTGGTGCCGGGCAACAGGCCGTGGAAGGTGGCCAGCAGCTTGGCCGGCAGGGAGAGAATGACCTCGCCATCGCCGCGGCGGCAGGCGTTCCAGATTTGGCGGGCGGCCTGCTCGGCGCTCATCGTGAGGCCCGGCAGGGCGTCGGCAATGCTGAACCAGGCAAATTCTTTTTTGTGCTGGCCCTTCACCTCGGCGTGGCCGGGGCTGCCGGTGCGCAGCAGGCCAGGGCACACCGTGGTCACGGTGATGCCGTACTGGCGCAGCTCGGCCCGGAAGCCTTCGGACAGGCCCACGAGCGCAAACTTGCTGGCGCTATAGGGTGCCATGTGCGGCAGGGCCACCTTGCCGCCAAGCGAGGAAATATTGACGATGCGGCCCGTGCTCCGCTGCCGCATGCTGGGCATTACCGCCTGCATGGCGTGTAGCGGGGCCCAAAAGTGGGTGGCCATCGAGTCCTCGAAATCGCGCACGTCCATGTTGTCCAGCGGCCCGGCCGTGATGATGCCGGCGTTGTTGATGAGCACGTCGACCGCCCCGAGGCGGGTTTCCACTTCGGCCACCATCGAGCGCACTTCGGCTTCGTTGGTGAGGTCGCGGGAGAGGGCGAGCACGTCGGCTTCGGCCGCGCCGGCCATCAGCAAGTCCTGGCGGGCGCGGGCCAGCTCGGCTTCGTCGCGGGCGCAAATGGCTACCCGGGCCCCCTCGGCCACGGCCTGGCGGGCCAGCACCAGGCCCAGCCCGCGCGAGCCCCCGGTGATGAGCACCACGCGGCGACTGAGGTCGTAGGAGCCGCGGCGGTTGCCCCAGAGGGTGGCGGCCAGGGTGGCAGCGCCGAGGCCGGCGGCCAGAAGCCAGTTGGATTTGGAGCGCTTGGCGTTTTTCATGCAGGTTGTATGGCAAAAGAGTCCCAAAGGTTGCACGCCGGAACGCGGCCAGCTGCTTTTTCGGTTGAGGCTGGCACGAAACGTGGCTGGCGTGGCGTTGGGGCGGCAACGAGTCCGAGGGTTTGGCCCGATATTTACTTCGTTATTCCACCCCGCTCCGCTGCCACCCCCTTTTCTGTTTTTGTGCTTGTGACTCCACGCCCCATGAAATTGTTATTGCTCTCGTCGTTGCTGAGCCTGGCCGCCGCGCCGGCCGTGCTGGCGCAGGCCCCCGCCACGGCCACCGTCAAAACCAAGGTGAAGCCCGTGGGCCAGCCCAGCATCAAAACCAAAACCAGCCCGGCCGCCGCCGCTGCTCCGGCCGAAGTGCCCGCGCCATCCGATGCCGTAGTGGATGCCAAGGCCAACGCCCTCACCACCAACATGCAGCAGAACCTGGGCCTCTCGCCCCAGCAAACCGAAAAAGTGCGGGTCATCAACCGCCGGGCGGTGGAGCAGGTAGAGCAGGGCCGCCTGCGCTACAAGGCCGACCCGCGCAAGCTGGCCGGCCTTGTGGAAACGGCGGGCAGCTCGCGCCTCTCGGCCATCAAGGACGTGCTCACGCCCACGCAGTTTGCCAAGTACCAGCGCAAGCGCGAAGAGAAAATGGGCGTGCCCAACGTGCAAGGCGTGCAGGGCAACGCTGCCCCCGGCCTGGGCGGCGGGGCCGGCGACCAATAGCGCCGGGCCGTTTCATTCCTTCTACAAAACGCCAGACCTTCAAGGGCTGGCGTTTTTCTTTGCATCTGTTTCAGCAGGCCAGCCGGTATCGGCGTATTTTTCGGCCATGAGCCCATCCAGTACCCCCGCGCCTGTTCCCAACCGTTTTGCTGCCTTGCTGGCCCGCGCCGGGCTCGACTGGTTTCTGCTGGCGCTGCTGGGCGTGGTGGCGCTGGCCTATTTCCAGCCCGGCCTGGGCAGCAAGGCCAGCCCCGTGCCGTGGCACGCCATCACCACGGTGGGCGTGGCCCTGGTTTTCTTCTTTTACGGCCTGAAGCTGAGCTTTGATAAGCTCCGGGCAGGCATGCGCAACTGGCAACTGCACACGCTGGTGCAGCTGGCTACGTTCGGGCTGTTTCCGGCCCTGGCGCTGGCGGTGCGGCCATTGTTTGGGGCCGAAGGGGGGGAGCTGCTTTGGCAAAGTATTTTCTTTCTGTGCGCGCTGCCCAGTACGGTTTCCACGTCGGTGGTGATGGTGAGCATTGCGGGCGGCAATGTGCCGGCGGCCATTTTCAACGCCAGTATTTCGAGCCTGTTGGGCATCGTGATTACGCCCCTGCTCACCAGCCTGTTTTTGCACACCAGCACGGGCGGTGGCCAGCTCTGGGGCTTGGCGCTGCAGCTGCTGTGGCAGGTGGTATTACCGGTAGGGGCGGGGGTGCTGCTCAATTCCCGGTTCCACGCCTTCGCCGACCGCCACAAGGCTGGCCTGCGCATCTTCGACCAAGTAACTATTCTGCTCATCGTCTTCACGGCCTTCTGCGACTCGTTTGCCGACGGCATCTTCACCAGCTACCAGCCGGCCGATGTTGCCAAGCTCGGGGCCGGCATGGTGGGGCTGTACCTGCTCGTGTTCGTCCTGATTTGGGGCCTGAGCCGGGCCCTGCACTTCCCCCGCGCCGACCAGATTGTGGCCGTGTTCTGCGGCTCGAAAAAGTCGCTGGTGCACGGCAGCGTGATGGCCAGCCTGCTCTTTCCCGCCAGCGCCGCCACCGGGCTTATCCTGCTGCCGCTCATGCTCTACCACGCCTTGCAGATTGTGCTGGCCAGCAGCATGGCGCAGTATCTGGGCCGGCAGCCAGTGGTGGCCGAACCAGCGGTGGCGGCTGTATAAAGGCTTGGTTCGGGGAAAAAAGAGCGTCATGCTTCGACTACGCTCAGCATGACGCTCTTCTTAACGTTTTGTGAAAACCTACTCGCCCAGCTTCTCCTTAAAAAACGCCAGCGTCATCGCCCAGGCTTCAGCGGCTGCCTCGGCGTTGTAGCTCGGCCGCTCGTCGCAGTGGAAGCCGTGGTCGGCGTAAGAAATAACGGTGTTGATGAAGGGCTTGCCGGCCGCTTCCACGGCCTCGATTACCTCGGTAATCTGCTCTTTGCCGATGTGGGCATCGAGCCCACCCCAGAAGAAGAGGTGCGTGGCGTGCAGGTCCTTGGCGCGGTCGGCAATGGTATGGGTGCCGCCACCGTAATAGGATACGCCGGCCGCCAGCGGCAGCACGGCATTGGCCAGAAACGACACCTGCCCGCCCAGGCAAAAGCCGATGCTGCCGATTTTATCGGCCTTCACCAAAGCCTGCGCTTGCAGCCAGTCGAAAGCAGCGTGGAGGTCGGCGGTCAGGTCCGTGCCGTTGATGGCGCTGTAGTGCGGCATTGCGCCGGTGGCGAAGTCCGCGTAGGCAATTTCCAGGCCTGGCGCAGCCGTGCGGTGAAATAGTTCGGGGGCGATAACGGCGTAGCCGGCCGCTGCCAGCCGGTCGGCCACACTGCGGATGTGGTGGTTCACCCCAAAAGCTTCCTGCAACAAAATAATGCCCGGTACGGGGCCGGTGCTGCTGGGGAAAGCCGTGTAGGCACGCATCTCGGTGCCGTCGGCCACGGCAAGGGTGACGAATTTCTGGTCGCTCATTTGAAAGAATTGGGGAATGTTTCGGCCCTTAACAATTCAGCGGGCAATTGTTCATTGTGCCGGCCCGGCCAGTGGGGGCTCCGAACCGGATTCCCCTACCGGGGGTTAAGCACCTTGTTCCAATCACCCAGCTATGACCGCCACCCCCCCAATCCGTCTCAACGTCCTCGACCAGTCGCCCATCCGGCCGGGCAGCACGCCCCGCGAGGCCCTGCTCGAAACCGTGGAGCTGGCCCAGCTGGCCGACCGCCTGGGCTACACCCGCTTCTGGGTGAGCGAGCACCACAATACCAACACCCTGGCCGGCACTACGCCCGAAGTCCTTATTGCCCACCTCGGCGGCCAGACCCCGCGCATCCGCCTGGGCTCGGGCGGCGTGATGCTGCCCCACTA
>JBBQSQ010000147.1:0-11722 GCA_038213745.1 Cytophagales bacterium | reverse complement strand
GGCAGCCCGCCCACAGCATGGTGCTGCCCAGCAGGGCCAGCACGGAAAGGGGTTTCATACGCATCGATTCAGGGTAGATGAATAAACGATGGGTCAAATATATTCCCCCCCCCCGCATTTGCAATGCCAAAAATAAAGTATTTCAAAAAATATATGTTCGTGTACCAATCGTGTTGATGCAGATTACCGACTGATAACCAGGTTGCTGCATCCAAATATTCTGCGTACTCCATTTCACCATGGCACTACATGTCCGCCGTCAAGTAAGTCATTGAAATCCTGGCCTCGTCCGATAAGCGCTTCGAAGATGCCTTGCACCACGCCCCCGAGCTGCCCCGCGAAGTGGGGAGCCCGGCGGCAGCGCCACCGAGCCCGCCAGCGGCGGCGGCTACAGCGGGTAAAACCGATAGTGTCACAAAAAAATGCCCTTGCAATTAGGCAGGGGCATTTTTTTGTAATTTATGCGGCCGTAGTAACTAGCGGGTGATGCTTAGGCGAGTACTTACGCGCTTGCCGTCTGGGGTTGTTATCACGCATTGATAGAGACCGGGCTTCAATACCGACGTGTCGAACGCCTTCTGTTGCAATCCTTCTGCTACCGGTTCGTCCTGCATAATGGTTAGTACCTGGTTGCCAAACATATCCGTCACGTAGGCCGATGCCCGCCCAGCGGTGATGCCCGCAAAGCGGATAGTCGCGGCATTGGTGGCGGGGTTGGGGTACACCTGCACATCGCCGATAACAGAGGCGGCCGTGGTGGTAGTGGTAGCAGCCCCGGTTTTTGTCGGACCAGAAGGGCGTAGCGCAACAGCCGCCTGGTAGGTGCTGCCCGTGCACACGGCCTGTACATCGGCCGCCGCCATCTGGGGCTGTACCGCGAGGCAGGGAGCCGAGTAGTCAACCACAATTTCGGGCACCGAACGCAACGTGACCGGGTACTTGAGCACCACTAATACGTTTTGGGGGACGGGGTTACCCGGCGTCACCTTCGGCTTCAGGTTGAGCATGAATTTCAGGTAGACGGTCTGGCTGCTGGGCGTGTAAGCGAACTGACTCTTAACATTGGCCACATCCAGGGTAAATAGCTGGTTGGTGAGGCAGCCCGAACTCACGTAGTCGGTGCGTATAAAATACTTTTTGGCAATACTATTAGCGACGGGGGTAAAACCTTCGTATTCCCAGCCGCCGGGCATGGGGTCGGGTATCTTGTTGCCCGACTGCTCCAGCGCCACCTGAAACTCCTGCACCTCCAGGCCCGAGGCGGGGTTGATAAGGTATTGCAGGTTCTCGACCACATGGTAGTCGGTAATACGGCCGAAGGTCGTGTTGCCGTCGTAGGTAGAAGTGCTGTGGTACTCCACCACCGGCTTTTTAATGAGGCTGAATACGCCCATCGCCTCGTTGTAATACGGGTAGTCGAGGGCCGTAGTAATGGCAGTGGTGCCGGGGTTGTTGAAGGTGGGGTTGCTGTAGAGCGAAGTCGCCGTGATGGTACCCGTCGTGATGGTGTTCATCTCAATCGTCATGGGTTGCAGTGCTACCGGCTGCGGGCCGCTTTCTTCCTTTCCCCCACCAAAAAAGGCATCAAACGCGCTGACTGCCAGCCCTACATAAGGAATGGAATTCAGACCGGCTTTGATGAAGCCACTGTTTTTCATCGCGGCTTTTAGTGCGTCGATAGCGGCTGATTTAGCAGCCTTATTGGGGCTGATATCGAGCTTGTCTTTCACGCCGGAAGCCCAACTGTCGATTGACTTATAAGACTTTTGACCGGCACTAACGCCGTCATATATTTTTTTGCCCGTTGCGAAAGCCTGGTCGAAGCCCGAGCCGGTTTTGGTAGCACTTGGATTGCTGGAATCAGTCGTCACTAATGTGCCGGTGGTGGTAGATTGCTCTTTTACATCCGCCTTGCTAATGAGGTTTACACGAATTTCCAATTTGGAGTCAAATTGACAGGCACAGGGGTCATATTCCATTGGGAAGTCTGCCATGAACCATTTCGACTTATAATTGAGAAAAGGCGCTATCGACGCAAATTCGCTCGTATTTCCCGTGGGGGTGTCTAGCAAAGCCGTGCCAATGCCTTCCATCCGGTTGAGCGTGGCGGATTTATGGGACGAACCATTGGTATTAAATTTCAACTTTATTTCGGCAAACTGGTAGCTGTTGAACAAATCGCCGATGGCCGTGAAGACGCGCAACATGCCGGTGCGCTTGTTATAGAGGATGACGTAGGGGTTGCGGGTGCCCGTAGTAGGCTGCCCGGCATCATTGTAGCCCAAGTCGCGCTTCATCAGCTCCCAGCCATCTTTAGGTAGGTCGAGCTTGCCTTGGAGGTGAGTAATTTGGGCGTTATCAGTCTGCCACCATGGCATCTGAATGTTTGCTTCGTTGATGGCCTGACTGTTCAGGCTCCAAGCCATGCCACTATTTTGCTGGCCGGAATACCAGTTAAAGGTGTTAGTTCTGGCTGGGTACTCGGGGTTTACCGCCGGCTGGACCGGGTCGGTGTAGATGCCCTTAATGTTGCACGGAGCTTGCGCTCTGGTCGCAAAGGGTTGGGTAAAGGCAATAGCCAGCACCCCCGCCAAGGCGGGTAAAAAAGGTTTCATAAAAATGGAGGAAATGGTGAAAAAGAGACCCCAATAGCTACCAACCCCGGAGCTGCAGGCAGGGGTGAGGGCTAAGCAAACTCGAAAGTATAGGAAGCGTTACCGCACGCGCCGACCCTTGAAAACGCGGTCTACGCGGGTGAAGATGCGCTCGGACTCGTATCGCGAATAATCAATTCGAATCGAGTCGCGGGATATTAAATAGCCGGTACCAGCTTCTGCGAAGCAGTTAAAGTCGGTTTGGTCGTATTTAAACCAAATGCCGCGCCAGGTAAGGCTAATGCCGAAGTAGGGCGACTGACAACCCCGGCCTAGGTTGCGCAGGTAATCGTAGGGAGCGGCGGCCGGGTCGTTGGGCTGGTGAAAGTCCGGGGCGCTGTATACGCGAATGGTGAAAGTATCCCGCGGGGCGTCGGTGTTGCTGCCCTGGAATTTGCCGTAGACGGCGGCCCGCCGCTGGGTGCGGTTCACCAGGGTGAGCACCTGGGTGAGGGTGTCCACGCCGTCGTCCTTGGGGAAGCACGCGCGGTTGAGGGGGCGGGTGGCAATCAGGCGCACGGCGTAGGTGCCGTTGGCCACTTCGGGGAAGTAGAGGCTGAGCTTGCGCTGGGTGAAGCTGCGCGGGTCGCTGCCTACCTGCCACTGGTAGGCCGTGTAGGGCGCGCCGGGGGCCTCAAAGCTGATGGTTTGCTTGGTGAAGGCCGTGTCGGGGGTGGGAGTGCCGTAGTTTTCGAGGAAGCGAAAACTGAGCGGGTTGGCCTTGGTGCCGAGGCAGGGGTCGGGGGTGGGGGCAACGGGGGCGTCCTTGTGGCAGCCCGCCCACAGCATGGTGCTGCCCAGCAGGGCCAGCACGGAAAGGGGTTTCATACGCATCGATTCAGGGTAGATGAATAAACGATGGGTCAAATATATTCCCCCCCCCGCATTTGCAATGCCAAAGGTAAAATATTTGAAAAATATATACTTTCGGGGCTCAGTCGTGTTTGGGCAGCTTACCGACGGATAATCGGGTTGCTGCGCCCGGGCAGTCTAAATACTTCATTTCACCCTTTTCAATGAATAATCTTACCCCGCTTACTTTGGCCGCCGCTCTGCTGCTCAGCGCTTCCCTTTTCGTGGGCTGCAGCAACCCCGCCCCGCCCGATACCGATACGGCCACCGAGCTGGGCACCACGGCACCCGCTGCCGCCCCGGCCGCCTACTTCCGAAACACCGACACCGGCGTGCAGGACGGCAACGTGCGCGTAATTCCCATCAGCACGCCCAAGGGCACGTTCAATGTCTGGACCAAGCGTTTTGGCAACAACCCCAAAATAAAAGTGCTGCTGCTCAACGGCGGGCCGGGGGCCACGCACGAGTATTTCGAGTGCTTTGAGAATTTCCTGCCCAAGGAAGGCATTGAATTCATCTACTACGACCAGCTCGGCTGCGGCAACTCCGACAACCCCAAGGATACCGCCATGTGGAGCCTGCCGCGCTACGTGGAGGAAGTGGAGCAGGTGCGCCAGGCCCTGAAGCTGGACAGCAGCAACTTCTACCTGCTGGGGCATTCCTGGGGCGGCATCCTGGCCGCCGAGTATGCCTTTAAGTACCAGCAGCACCTCAAAGGCCTTATTATCTCAAACATGATGATGAGCTGCCCGGCCTACGGCAAGTACGCCGACGAGGTGCTGGCCAAGCAGATGAAGCCCGCCGTGCTGGCCGAAATCCGGAAAATCGAAGCCAATAAGGATTTCAGCAACCCGCGCTACATGGGCCTGCTCGAACCCAACTTCTACGCCCAGCACCTGTGCCGCATCGTGCCCAACCCCGAGCCGGTAGCCCGCGCAATGGGCAAGATTAATCAGTCGCTGTACGTGACGATGCAGGGCCCCAGCGAGTTCGGTATTTCGGGCAAGCTCACGAACTGGAACCGTGTGCCCGACCTGCCCAAGCTGCGCGTACCCGTGCTCAGCATCGGCGGCAAGTACGACACCATGGACCCCGACCACATGCGCATGATTGCCACCAAGGTGCAGAAAGGCAATTCCCTCACCTGCCCCAATGGCAGCCACATGAGCATGTACGACGACCAGCAAACCTATTTCAAAGGGCTGATTACGTTCCTGAAATCGGTGGACGAAGGCACGCTCAAGCCGGGTGCCACGCTGTGATTTAGTGGTTAATGATTAACGGTTAGTGGTGAATGTCGTTGATATGCTGCCCGTCACTAACCACTAACCACTAACCATTAATCACTAACCATTAAAAAGTTACCGTCAGCTCGATGGGCAGCGGGGTGCGGCGGCCGGCGGCAATGCCGGGCTGCCAGGCGGGGCCCTCGCACACCATGCGCAGGGCTTCTTCGTCGTAGTCGGGCCGCATGCCGCGCACTACTTTCAGGTTGCGCACTTTGCCATCGGCCCCCACCGTGAAGGTGAGCCGCACGACGCCGTGGATGCGCGTAGCACCTTCCTCGGGCTCAAAATCGGCGGCCTGGCGGCGGATGTAGTCGCGCAGAGCCGGCGTGCCACCCACCGGAATGGGCTTGATGGCAAACGCCGCCGGCATGGGGGTATTGGGCACGCTGGCCGCCGCCGCATTATCGGCCGCCAGGGAATTAATGGCGGTTTTTGATTTATTGAATGAATTAGCAGGCAGGTTCTTGCGGTCAGCCGTTGCGGAGTCAGCCACGACGGTCGCAACTGAGGTGGCTTCGCGTTTGGCCGCCGCTGGCATCGCCATTTTCTTGGCCGACGCGGATATTTCAACGCCGGCTACGGTGGCATTCGCAACACTTGCGGGCTCTTTGGCTTCCGTCACTTCTTCAACCACGGCGCTGCTGGCCGGGGCTGGCGCGGCATCTGCCAGCACCGCATAGTCGGCGGGCGCGGATGCGGATGCCTGGCGTAATGGCGCATTGTAGCGCCGCGCCATTTGGGGTGATACGGTGGCCGCGTATTCGGGCTGGCGCGCCCGGGCCTTTGCCGCTGAAGCTGCCCGTGTTGCGGGTGGGACTTCTGATTCGGCCATGGCGGCAGCGCTGTTTGCGCGGGCAATGTCAGTGGGGAGCGGGATTGGTTTTGCTGCCTGCTTCGGGGCGGCCGGCGCAGCGGGCGCGCTGGTTTCAAGGCGTGCGATTTCTGGTTTTGGTGCGGGCTCGCGCTGTTCCCAACCCCAGAGGCCTGGCCGCCCACTATGCCTACTAAAGCCGCTGCGGCCGCAATGCGCGGCCAGGCCCAGCCGGTAGCGGCCGGCTCCGCGGCCGGGCGGCCAATGCGGGCCTGCAGGCGGGTGCGGAGCCTGGCCACGGCCTGGTCGGTGGTGGCGGCATCGGTCAGGGCGAAGCCTTCCAGCACGTCGGCGCAGCGCTCGCAGTCCAGCGTATGGGCTTCGATGCGGTGCTCCTGGGCGGGCGCGAGGGTGCCGGCCGCGTAGGCGCGCAGCTCCGCCGGGGCCGGGTGCGGGCCAGAGGCGGGCAGCTGGGCAAAGGGCGAGTCAGCGGGCGACATGGAGGGGGTTATTGCTGGAATCGGGTAGTGAGTGATGGGCTGGGGCAGCCGGCGGGGCGGGCGGCTCCAATTGCCGGCGCAGCATGCGCTTGCCGTTTTGCAAGTGGCTGCGCACCAGGTTTGGTTCGAGGCCGGTTTCGGTGGCGATGTCGCGGTAGCACTTCTTTTCGAGGTAAAACAATTCGAGGCAGCGGCGCTGGGCCGGTGGTAGCTGCGCCAGGGCCGTCTCCAGGTGCTGAAGGCGGATTTCGGTTGCCTGGGCATCCTCGTCGGCGGCGTCCTCGTCCAGCCGATGCCGGGCCCCGGCATTTTCCACATCGGTGGCATCGGGAAAGCTAAGGATGAGCGGCCCGGCGCTGGGGCCGGCCCGCTTGCGGGCCCGCAGCTGCATGAGGCAGTGGTTGCGGGCGGTGGTGTGCAGCCAGGCCGGAAAGTTATCGGGCGCGTGGGTCCGCAATACCTTCACCAAATGCTCGAAAAGCTGCATGGCAGCATCTTGGGCGTCCTCATCGGGCGGGGCCAAGTAGCGCCGACACACGGCAAAGGCCTCGGGCAGGTAGCGGTCGTAGAGGCGGCCGAGGTCGGCCACGTCGCCGTGCGCGCGGTAGCGGGCCAGCAACTCCTGGTCGGAGAGGGGCGCGGCAGCGGCAGGCAACGGCGAGCGGCGGAAAAACATGGCGCTGGGAAGTTAGGGCAATTCGGGCAGATGCGGGGGCTGCTCCGCCGCCGGTTCTTTTCGGCCGGCGTGTGCAATCGGCGCGGGGGCTGCATCAGGTCAGTACGTTTCACCTCAAAAAAATGCTGCCATGAAAAACCTCCTGCTGTTTCCATTGCTGGCCGGCGCCTCCCTGCTGGCGCTCCCGGAGCCCGCCGCCGCGCAAATGAAGCCGGCTGCCTCGGTGCCGGGCATTGCCCCCGCGCCCGCCGATACCGCCCGCTACCGCACCATCAGTGGGGTAGTGCTCGATGCGCAGGGCAAACAAGGTATTCCCGGCGTCACGGTGCTCGTGAAAGGTACTGCCCTGGGCGTGAGCACCGATGCTGGCGGCCGCTACTTGCTGGCGGTGCCCAATGCCGCCACGGCCACGCTCGTGTTTTCCAGCGTAGGGTTTGTCACGCAGGAGCGCCGCGTGGGCGGGAATCGGGTTATCAATGTGGCGCTGTTTCCGGATGCGAAGCAGCTGAGCGAGGCCGTCGTTACCGGCTACGGTATGCAGGACAGCAGCTACCCGCCGCACGCCGGCCCCTCCAGGCGCAAAGTGAAAGCGGCCCAAACCGCGGCCGATGCGCTGTATGCCGCGCCGGCCACCGGGCTGGCGGGCCGCGTGGGGGGCTTGTTCATCAGCCCGGCCTACCCCACCACCACCCTGCCCGCCCGCGCCGAAGCCGGAGCCGGCGACACCTACGCCCACATCAAGGAAAACACGTTTTTCGATGCCCGCAAAGTCCCGCTCAGCACTTTCGCGCTCGACGTGGACAATGCCTCTTACGCCAACGTGCGCCGCTTTCTCAACGAAGGCCAGCTGCCCCCGCGCGACGCCGTGCGGGTGGAGGAGATGCTGAACTACTTCCGCTACGATTACGCCGCACCGGCCGCCACTTCGCCCGACCCGGTGGGCATCAGCACCGAGCTGGCCGCCTGCCCCTGGAACCCGGCCCACCAGCTGGCCCGCATCGGCATTCAGGCCAAGAAGATTGAAACCGCCAAGCTGCCGCCCGCCAACCTCGTGTTCCTGGTCGATGTGTCGGGCTCGATGGGCGGCCCCGACCGCCTGCCGCTGGTGCAGGCCGGCCTCCGGCTGCTGGTGAAGCAGCTGCGGCCCCAGGACCGGGTGGCCCTGGTGGTGTATGCCGGGGCCGCCGGCCTGGTGCTGCCGCCCACGCCCGGCTCGCAGCCCCAGGTTATCCTCGATGCCATTGACCGGCTACAGGCCGGGGGCTCCACGGCCGGCGGCGCGGGCCTGCGCCTGGCCTACTCCACGGCCCGCCAGAGCTTTCGGAAAGAAGGCAACAACCGCGTGATTCTGGCGTCGGATGGCGACTTCAACGTGGGCGAAAGCTCGGATGAAGCGATGGAAAAGCTGATTGTGGACCAGCGCGAAAGCGGCATCTTCCTGACGGTGCTGGGTTGCGGGCGCGGCAACCTGCGCGACAGCCGCATGGAAACCCTGGCCGACAAAGGTAACGGCAACTACGCCTACCTCGACAACCTCGACGAGGCTGGCCGGGTGTTGGTGGCGCAGTTCGGCGGCACGCTCTTCACCGTGGCCAAGGATGTGAAGCTGCAAATCGAATTCAACCCCGCCCGCGTGGCCAACTACCGCCTGGTGGGCTACGAAAACCGCCTGCTCGAAGCCGAAGACTTCAACAACGACCGCAAGGATGCCGGCGAGCTCGGCGCGGGCCACACTGTGACGGCCCTGTACGAACTAGTGCCCGTAGGCAGCGCCCAGCCCCTAATTGACGACCTGAAATACCAGCAGCCCAAAGCCCCGGCCGCATCCCTGCAGCAGTTCATCGCCAACGACGTGCTGACGGTGAAGCTGCGCTACAAAGAGCCGCAGGGCACCAGCAGCAAGCTCCTCACCCAGGCCTTCAATGGCGCGCCCTGCAGCATCGAAAAAGCCACGCCCGACTTCCGCTTTGCGGCCGCCGTGGCGCAGTTCGGCATGCTGCTGCGCCAGAGCGAGCAGCGCGGCACTGCCACCTGGGCTGCCACCGAAAAGTTAGCCTATGGGGCCCGCGGCACCGATGCCGACGGCTACCGCGCCGAACTGGTGCGGTTGATAAGGTTAGCCGAAGGGCTGAGCGGCAGCGGGGCCGTGGGGGTGCGGTAGGGCAATGAGCAATTAACAGTGAACAGTTATTAGTGAGCAGTTATCAGCGCGCTTTTGAATAGTGACTGCTCACTGATAACTGTTCACTGAAAAAAGGCCCCACCGTTGCAGCGGTGGGGCCTTTTTTATAATCTATTTCGGATACTTACCCGAGCAATAATTCAACGAGAATAAGTGGAATAGAATGGCTGTTAATCAGCCGGATAATTTAAAAGGAGTAGTTCAGGCCAACCTTAATCACCCGATTCTGGGCGTCGAAGTTGTTGTTTTTATCGAGCGAGGTCAGGCTGTAATCGTAGCCGGCGCTCAGGCCCAGGCCGTTTTCGAACTGGTAGCCCAGGCCGCCCACTGCGGCGAAATCAACCTTGCGCAGCTGGCTCGATACATCGAAATCCTGCTTGTAGGCCGTGAAGCCCAGCGCGCCGGCTTCCACGCGGGCCTTGCCGCTCACCAGGAACGAGGCCTGCGGGCCAGCGTAGAGGTAGAAGCCCGGCGTGATGAACACCTTGGCCAGCACCGGCACATCCACGTAAGCCAGGCGGGCGGTGCCGGTTACCTGCGTGTTTAGAAAATCGAGGGCGGGGAAGGGCAGGGTGCCTTTGAGCACGGTGCCTTTTTCGGAGTAGTTGATGCCGGGCTCGATGGCGAAGCTGGGGCCGATGGGCAGCGTGGCGTACACACCAGCGTAGAAACCGGGGCGCATTTCCTTGGTAATGGCCCCGTCGGGAGCGTAGCCGGCCAGGTTGGTAAAGGTCTTCACGGCATCGCCCTGCACGTCGGCCACGTTTAGGCCGGCCCGGAAGCCGAAGCGCACGCTGGAGGTGTTGGGGTTGCTGGGGGCCGAATACACCGATTGCGAACGAGCGGGGGCCGACCGGCGCGACATGCTGCCCATGGGGCGGGGCGAAGGCGCGGCTTTGGGGTTGCCGTAGGCATCGCGGGTGCCCTGGGCCGAGGCCGTGGTGGCAGCTGCGGAAATGAATAGGCAAGCCACGGCCAGGCCGCCCGAAAGGCGTGAAATTTTCATAACCAAAAAAGGTTGGAGTGGGTGAAAGAACCCGGCCACTGGGGGCCGAACCTTCGGCCCGGCTATTGGGCCGATGCAAGGGTACATTGCAAAACCGTGCCAAACTCTGCCGGCTGAAAAGCGGGCCCTCGCCGCCCAGTCCCTCAATACCGACTAACCGCCGGAATTTTCAGACTGGCCGGCCCCGGAACCAGACCAATACCACCGACGAGCAAAGGCCAGAAAATCGACTCATCTTTAGGGCATGAGAAAATACCTTCTACTCGGGGTTTTAGCATGGGGGCTGGCCCGGCCGGCCGCCGCCCAAAAACCGCTGGTGCCCGCCCCCGGCCTGCCCGCCGACAGCCTCACCCACCGCATCAAGTTTCAGGGCGTGGTGCCCGTGCCCGGCGTATCGGCCGCCGAATTGCAGGCCCGCGCCCGCGAGTGGGTGGCCCTCACCTTCCAGGATGCCCGCCAGGTAACGCAGTTCGATGATGCGGCGCGCGGGGTGCTCATCGTGCGCGGCTACACCACCACCTGGGTCGACTGGACATTGAAACGCCCCGAACCGACCGCGCCGCTGGCCTTCACCTGCCGGCTCGATTTCCGCGAGGGGCGCTACCGCTACCAAGTGTTTGACCTGGGCGTGCCGGTAACCGTGACTGGCCCGCAAGACGCTTCGCCCAATGGTGCACCGCTGGTCGCCAGCCGACAGGCCTATGAGGGAGTAGCTTGGCAAGTGGGCGGTAGCGGCACCGTGGTCGCCAGCCCACGCCAGTTTCTCTACCAGCCCGACCTCGACTCGCATCCCAAAGACAACGACATGGCGGCTAAATTCGACATCCGCTGGCCCGCCGTCAGCGGCGTTATTTACCAGACCGTCACGCGGCTGATGGGGGCCTTGCGCCAGCACGAGGGCACTGCGCCCGCCAAGTGGTAAGCCCCTACCACACGTGCCCAACGCAAAAAAGCCGGACCGCTCCAAAAGGCGGTCCGGCTTGGGAGCTGGAAAGTGGAAAGAAAAAAAGAAGGGCTAGTGAAGAACTACCTGGCGGCTGGTGGCCGGGCCGGTGGGCGGGACAAGACGCAGCACGTACACGCCCGCCGCGAGGCCGCGCAAATCCAGCGTTTCGCGCAGGGTGCCGGCCGGGGCGGTCAGGGTTTGCTGGCGCACGGGGCGGCCCAGCACGTCGAGCAGTTCGATGTGCACGGGGCCGGCCGTGGCCAGGTCGGCGGCCACGGTAATGGCCTCGGTTGCGGGGTTGGGGTAGGCGCTCCAGGCAGGCGCATCGTGGCGGGCCAGGGCGGCCGTCACCACAAATACCGTGGTGGTGGCCGTGTTGGTAATCACGGGCACGTTGTAGTCGAACACGATGCCGGCGTGGTTGGGAATAATCTCGCCCACGGCCAGCGTAGTACGCGGCTGCACCCGAAACCGCACAAAACCCTGCGAGCGAATGACGTCCTGGTTGCGCTCGGGCAGGTTGATATTGAGGAAGCGCACCGTGAGCAGGCCAGTATTGGGGCCGGTACTGCTAAGGCTCCAGATGCAGTTGTGCGACTGCGATACTAGCATCAGGCTGGCCGGGTTGAGCTTGTTGAAATCCAGCGTGTCGCTGAGAATAACGGTTACCGCCGCCGCCGTGCCCAGGTTCTGGAAGTGGATGGTGTAATCCAGCGGTTGGCGCGCCGCCACTTGAGCGGGCGTGAGCCGCTCGTAGTTCACCTCCATGCTGTTGGGGTCGTAAGCTCCCACCACCGTTTGGGTTA
>JBBQSQ010000146.1:0-11744 GCA_038213745.1 Cytophagales bacterium | reverse complement strand
AATGCCGCCGCTGCGGAATGTGCCCTCGAAGCCCGTCCTCGATTTGCCGATGCCGTTGAGGGAGTCGAGCCGGAAGGGCGGAATGTCGAACACCAGCGTGGAGTCGTACACGCCGCCGAGCACGCTCTGCTTGCCGAAGTAGACGTTGGCCCCGCTCTTGGAGTCGAAGGCCGGATACTGGCCCTTTTTCTTGCGGCCCGACTTGTTGGCGGGGTCGTTGAGGAAGAGGCGGCCGGTCGAAACGTTGCCTTTGTTGGTGAGGGCAAAATCAGCGCGCTTGCCGGTGGGCTTGCCCTTGGCGTCGCGGGCCTCGCTCCGAATCACGATGGAGTCAATTTTGGCCATGTCGATGTAGAAGCCGTCGTAGTCGAAATTGAAATCGCGGCCTTTGAAGCGCATGGCTGAGGCCACCACCGCGCCCCGGAAGTTGATGTTCCGGTTCTTGCCGATGCGGATAATGGCGCTGTCGGGCCGCACAAACACGGCGGCCGAGTCGTCGGAGAAGTTGAAGCGGTCCACGCCGCGCACCAGCAGCTCGTTGGTGTTCAGGTTGAGCGTGGCGTTGCGGCCCGTGCCCGAGAGCGACTTGATGGCGATGTGGTCGTAGTCCTTTTTATCGCGGGCCGAGGCCACGTAGTGCGCCCCCTTGGGCAGGATGGTGACGTCGCCGGTCTGGGGGTTCCAGGCCACGTAGCCGTCGCGGGCCAGGCCGGCCATGTCGGAGCGCATGTTGGGCACCGAGGTTTTCAGGTTCTCGGCCAGCTCGCTCACGTTCACGGTTTTCGCGTCGCCGTGGGCCTGGCTGTAGCCCACCAGCATTTGCAGCGGGTGCAGCCGGTTGATGCTCTTGAGCTGTTGGTAGCGGTTGTTGGTGAAGAACTCCTTGCTCTCGAAGTTGGCCGACGACTGGTTTTTCGAGGATAGCACCGCAAAGTCGATGGTGGGCTGGCGCAGGTTCCAGGTCAGGGCTTCGGTCCGAATTTCGAGCTGGTGATAGGAGTCGCTGTACGGCGTATTTTTGTACAGGCCTTCCTCCCGCGATAATTTTAGCTGCTGCTTGCCCTTCAGGTACTTGAGTTGGGTACCGGGGTGCGTCACGGAGTCTTTGGCTCCTTCGTAAATGGTAACGGCGGCGCGGCTGGCCGTAATCACAGAGTCGCCGAGGACGTAGGCCCGCGAGGCGGCCTTGAACTTGGGCTGGCCGTCGAGGCTCACCACCAGGTTCGACAGCGAACCGTCGAGCGCGGCGCTCAGCACCTTGCCACCGGCCATCGAAATGCCGCCCTGGTACTTGATGTTGTCGCCCAGGTTCTTGATGCGGGCGTCGTTGGTGAGCGAGATGAAGCGTGGGTAGCCGGTATCGGCTGCGCCGGGCTTGCGGCGCACGCTCTTGTAGCTGAGCGCGCCTTTCACGGGGGCTTCCAGCACGGCGGGGTAGGTCAGCGTCACGGGCTGGGCCGTGAATTCGGGCTTGCCCATGTCGAAGTCGAACCCCGCCAGGTCGGCCGTCACCGGGTTGGTGCGGATGGACCACGTCAGCTGCCCGCCGGTAGCCACAAACCGCCCGGTGCTGGGCACGGCCGTGCCGCTCACCTTCTTCAGCACCACTGAGTCGCCGGCCGTGGTCATCAGCAAGTCGGCATCCTTCACCACGATAACGGCCCCGCGCATGGGCGGCGGCGCATACGCATCGTAGGGCAGCGAAGAAGGCGCGAACGAGGCCGAAGGGGCATCAAAATCCGAGGATTTGGCGACGGGCGCGGCTGCTTTCGCCGCGGTGGCCGGCGTGGCCTTGGCGGCCGTTTTGGCAACGGGCTTTTTAGGCGGTGCTTTCTTTTTCACCGGGGCACCCCAGCCATCGTCGGTGTCGCCCCAGCCACCGCCCGAGGGCGACGACCACAGGTCGGCGGTGTCCCAGCCGCTGCTGCTGGCTTTTTTCTTGGGCGCGGGCTTGGCGGCGGCTTTGGCCGCGGGCTTTTTCACGGCGGGCTTGGCCGCGGGCAGGGGCTCGTCTTTCGGCGCTGGTGTCGGCGCGCCAAACTCCAGGTTAGAAACCGGCGCGGCAATGGGCGAATAGGCAAACGACACGGCACCGCCCACGGCCCGCAGCGAGTTGTAGCCCGAGCGGTAGAGGTAGCCGCCGGTGAAGAAGCGGTTGGTGGTGGCGATGAACTTCTCGGTTTCCTGCGGCGCTTCCTTTTCCAGAGTCTGGGTCAGCACGCTCAGGTACTGGTCCATCTGCTGGTCGCTGAGCTTGGCGAGGTTTACGCCATTCACAATCGCGCCAAACAAGGCCTCGAAGTGCGGCCGGGGCCGAAATTTCTTAGCCAGCATGGTTTGCGATAAAGACACGATGCTGCGCTGCTGCGACGCCGTGAGCTGGTTGGAAGCCCACAGTTCTTGCAGGCGGGCGGCGGCGGCACGGGCGGCGGCATTGTTGGTGCTGGCCATCATGCCCTGCACGTCGGCGATGTACTGGGCGGGGTCGGTCGAGAGCTTGCCCACCTGGTAGCGCGGGGGGGCGGCAGGGGTAGCACCCACCGGCGCGGCCCCGCTGGCAGCCGGGGCTTTTGTCTGGGCCTGGGCTGGCTTATAATTGCCAAGTAATACACCCAGCCACACAGTAAGAAGAACTATTCGCTTCATAGAAATCATCATATTCTTGTAGAGTAGAGACTTGCCTGGGGCAAGCCGCGGGCCGCCCCCGCTTTCGTGAATGAGGTCCGGCCAGCACCCGTTCGAACCCTGGAGACAACGACGCAAAACCGGCCCGGCAAAGCAGCTTTTTCAACGCAAACGATTAGCACGGTGGATAGTGCCCAATGTTTTGTTAAAAAACCCGGTACAAGTTAGGCACAATCAAAAAAGCAATTCACCAACTTTGGGCATAAGGGATTGATACCTGCTGATTGTCAACAATTTTCTAGGTAGCGTCCTCTTTGTGGGTTGTCTACTGGGAGGGATTTGGCCCGAAGCCGGGCGGTTTGCTGCGGCCGCTACCTCGTTACTTTACGGCATGACGCCCCCCGCTCCTATTCGCACCGCGCTGCTGGCCTACGGCATGTCGGGCAAACTCTTCCACGCCCCGTTCCTGGCCGCGCACTCCGGTTTCGACCTGCATGGCGTGGTGGAGCGCACCGCCCAGCGCATGCACCGGGACTATCCCGGCATCCGCAGCTACCCCAGCGTGGCCGAGGTACTGGCCGACCCCCGCATCGAGCTGGTGGTGGTGAACACGCCCAGCAACACCCACGTCGAGCTGGCCAGCCAGGCCCTGCGCGCCGGCAAGCACGTGCTGCTGGAAAAGCCCGTGGCCACGTCCGTGGCGCAGTTGCAGGAGCTGCTGGCCTTGGCTAAAAGCATGAACCGCCACTTGCTGGCCTACCAAAACCGCCGCTGGGACAGCGACTTTGGGGCCGTGGCCCGGGTGGTGGAAAGCGGGCAGCTGGGCCAGCTCATCGAAGTGCACTTCCGGTTCGACCGCTACAAATCGGCCCTCAACGTTAAGAAATTCAAGGAGGAACCTGGTCCCGGCGCGGGCTTGCTTTATGATTTGGGCCCACACCTCATCGACCAGGCCATCAGCCTGTTTGGCCAGCCCTTGAGCGCCCGCAAAACCCTGGGCTGCAACCGGACCGGCTCGCTGGTCGATGACTTTTTCTCGCTGCACCTGCGCTACCCCCAGGGCCTGAACGTGTGGCTGACTTCCAGCCTGCTGGTGGCCGCGCCCGGCCCGGCCTACGTGTTGCACGGCACCCGGGGCAGCTACCATAAACGCCGCACCGACCCGCAGGAAACGCTGCTGCTGGCCGGCCTCGCTCCCACCGCCCCTAGCTACGGCCACGAACAGCCGGGCCAGGAAGGCCAACTGACGCTGGCCGCAGCCGATGGCACCGTAGCCACCACGCCCGACCCGGCCGCGCCCGGCAACTACATGGAGCTATTCGAAGCCGTGTACCAGGCCATTCGCCACGAGGTGCACTACCCCATCCGCGACGAGCAGTTGCGGTGGCAGATTAAGCTACTGGAGCAGCCCCCCGCCGCGTAAAGGCCCAGCCCACCGCCTGGGTGGCGGTGCTTGCAATGCTTAAGTGCTGGGGCAGCAAAAATGGCGGACAGCCTACCAGAACACGGTGTAGAGCACCGTCACCAGCGTCACCACCACGCCCGCGCCCACCACAAAGCTGCGGTTGGGCCGGAACATGCTGCTATCGATTTCCAGGCCGTGGGTGGTCACGCCGCGCCGGGTTTCAACCAAGCTGATGAGCACCATCATACCTGCGCAAATGGCAAACACGATGGTCATGCGGTCCATGAACGGGATGACGTAGGCCCCGTGGTCGGCCGGGTCGGAGCTTAGGGCGGCGAAGCCGATGCGGGACAAGCCCGACAAGTCGACGTAACGGGGCAGGAACTTGAAGAACACCGACAGCACAAAGCCGCCCAGCGTGGCAAACAGGGCCGCGTTGGAGGTCGTTTTCTTCCAGAAGAAGCCCAGAATGAACATGGCGAAAATGCCCGGCGAGAAGAAGCCGGTGTACTCCTGAATGAACTGGAAGCCGCCCTTTTTGTCGATGCCCAGGTTGGGCGCAATGAGTACGCCCAGCACCATGGCCACCACCACAGCAATTTTGCCGGTGGCTACCAGCCGCTTTTCCGAGGCTTCCCGGTTGAAGAACTTGTGGTAGATGTCGAGGGTGAAAATGGTGGCAATGGAATTGGCCTTGCCAGCCAGGGAGGCCACCACGGCCGCCGTGAGGGCGGCAAACGACAGGCCCTTGAGGCCCACGGGCAAGATGTTGAGCAGCACCGGGTAGGCGCGGTCGGGGTTCACGGCCCCGTCCTGCATCATCTCGCCGCTGAACACGTTGCTCTTGAACAGCACGTAGGCCGCAATGCCGGGCAGCACCACAATCGCCGGCATCAGCAGCTTGAGAAAGGCCGCGAACAGCAGGCCACCGCGGGCCGTGGGCAGGTCGGCCCCCAGCGCGCGCTGGGTGATGTACTGGTTGCAGCCCCAGTAGTTGAGGTTGGCAATCCACATGCCGCCGATGAGCACTGAGAGGCCCGGCAGGTCGAGGTAGTTGGGGTTGTCGCGGCTGAAAATCATGTGGAAGTGGTCCGAAGCCTGGGTCGTGAGCAGGTGGAAGCCGTTGACCACGCCGGTGGTGCCGTAGTGCTCCGACACCAGGTTCAGGGCCAGGTAGGTGGTGGCCAGGCCGCCCAGAATCAGGAAAAATACCTGAATTACGTCGGTGAAGCCAATCACCTTCATGCCGCCCAGGGTGATGACCACCGCGAAGCCCGCCAGCATGTACATGCAGAAGCTCAGGTTCAGGCCCGACACGCTGCTCACGGCAATGGCCCCGAGGTAGAGAATGGCCGTCAGGTTCACCACTACGTAGAGCGCCAGCCAGAACAGGGCCATAATCAGGGCCACCGTGCCGTTGTAGCGTTGGCTCAGGAACTGCGGCATGGTGGCAATCCGGTTCTTGAGGTACACCGGAATGAAGAACACGGCCACCACGATGAGCGTGAGCGCCGCCATCCACTCGTAGGCCGCAATGGCCAGGCCCATCTTGAAGCCCGAGCCGGACATGCCCACAAACTGCTCGGCCGAGATGTTGGAGGCAATGAGCGAGGACCCAATGGCCCACCACGTGAGGGAGCCTTCGGCCAGGAAGTAGTCTTTCGAGTCGCCTTCCAAGGTGCCGTCGTGCCCCGATTTGCGGCGGTAAATCCAGATACCGTAGCCGGCTACGATGATGAAATAGACGAAGAAAACGATGTAATCAATCGTAGCGAGCTTGTTCATTCAGCAAGGGTGGGGTTGGGAGTGTGCGCGGTTGGCCAACGTGCCGCAGTGCCGCAGCCGCGAAGCTATGGGAAAGTAATGTTCCGGTAAAAAAACCGCTTCTGAAAGGAAAATTTTGTTTTTACTCCAAAGTTGAGGACAAAATCGTTATCGGCAGCCCTTTCTTGCCCCCGGCCGGCGTGGCCCAATTACCCAAAAACAAAACCGGCCAGGAACAGCCCCGGCCGGTTTTGCGCGCTTTCCTTATTGTTGAACGACCACTCATTTTCCCTTCACCACCACCGTGCCCGCGCCCTGGGCCGGCACCCCGTTCGGGCTCAGGCCTTCGGCCACGGCCTGGAACGTGCCGCTGCCATCGGCCGTGAAAAAATGCAGGTCGGCCTCGCCCTTGGCGTTGGTGCGCACCAGCGGGTTCCAGTAGAGGGTGCTGGTGCGGGGGTCGGCGGGCGGGTTGGTGAGCAGGGCGTTGTAGCGGGGCTGGTAAAACTCGCGGGCCGGGTAGAAGCCCGGCAGCTTCACCGTGGCAATGCCGGGGGCCGGGGGCTGGTCGGCACCCTTGTAATTGGGGTTGGCCCGCTTGGTGTAAATGGCAATGGCCCCGTTGCTGCCCCCAAAAATGGCGGCTTCGGTCCCTTTAAATACTTCTACCGACTCCACATCCGTGGCCGGAATGGAACTGATGAAGTCGATATCAACCCGCTGGCCGTCCAGGATAAAAAGCGGCGTGCCCCCGCCCCGGATTTGCGCCGTCATGTTGGGCGGGTTGCCGCTGATGGTAAGGCCAGCCACGCGGCCTTGCAGCACTTGCAGCAAGTTGGTGGCCGACTGCGCCGAGGGGATGTCCTTGAAATCAACCACCGTGCCGCCGCTGGCTCCGTAGAGGCGGCGGGGGTCGTCTTTGGGCACGGTTTCGCGCTTGGCCGTCACGGCCACGTTGCCCAGGTTGATGTTGCGAATGCCTTTCTCGGGGTGCAGGTCGAGGTCGGCGGCCTGCGCCTGGCGGCTGCGGCGCACGAAAGCGGCCACCCCGGCCGGCGCGGCCGCCAGCGCGGGCAGGCCCGGTAGCGGTAGCCCGGTGGTCACGGGGCCAGCATCGGGCCGAATGAGCACATTAGTGCCGCCCTGGGCCCGCCGGGCTTGCAGCGTAATGATGGCCGTGTCCAGCACCGGAATGCCCAGAAAGCTGAAACGGCCCTGGGCATCGGTGGTGGCCGTCACGACGTTTTTGCTGGGCCGCGTTTGCAGGAAAGTCAGCTGGCTGTTGGCGATGGGGCGGTTGCCATTTTCGCTCACCACCTGGCCCACCAAACTAATGCTCTGCTCGGGGGCAAAACGCACGGCCGGCACCTGGCCGGCCAGCACGTTTTTCCACACGAAGCGCCGCCAGCCCTGGGTCAGCAGCAGGTCGTCGAGGGCCAGGAATTTGCCGGCCGACTGCTCGCGGAAATAGTAGCCGGGGTTTTCCACGTAGCCCACCAAATCCGACGTGAGCAACAGGTTGGAGGCAATGGTTTCGGCGTTGGGGTCGAGGGCGGTGAGGCCGGCGTCGCTCACGCCCACCGAGAGGTTGGCGGCCACGGGCTGGCCCGCGGCATCGGTCACGCGCACGGTGAGCTGCACCGGCGCGTGCGGCCCGTAGCTGGCCTGGTCGGGCGTGAGGCTCACGCGCAGTCCGGCCGCGCCGTTCTGCACAAAGGCCAGCCGCTCGCACTGCGGCGCGCCCTGGCCATCGAACAAGGTGAAGTGCACGATGCCGTTGGGATAGTTTTTCTTGGGCATGCGCCAAGTGGCCGGCGCGTCGCTGGTAAGGGACCGGGGGCCGGGGTAGGCCGCAATGCCGCGCACCTGCGTCATGAGCTGCACCGCGCCGGGCGCGGCCGGGCCGCGGTAGCGCGCCTCCACCAGGAAATCGGCCCCGCCATCCGCCACGTGCAGCGTGTAGCCGCTGGCCTGCGCGGCCGGCAGCGGGTAGTCCGCGGCGCTGCCGTCGGGCAGCGAGACGTGGGCGTGGTAACGCTGGCCCGCGCCGGGCACGAAGGCAAAGCGCCCCATGCCCGCGTGCCGGCTGGTGAAGGAGGAAACCACCACGGCGTTCTGGGCATTCAGCACCTGGCCGCGCACGTCCAGGCCGCGGCCGCTGGCATCGGTGGCTTTGCAGGCCACCACGGCGGGCAGGCCCTCCACGAGGTCGCCGCCCTCCGGGAAAAACTGCACGTCGGGCCGGGCGGCGGCCAGGGCGCGGGCGCGGCCGGCGGCCGTGGTGGGTACGGCGGGCGCGGCGGCTTCCTGCGGCCCGATGGGCGAGGCGGGCCATACCGTGAGGCGGCGGCTGTACACAAAGTCATCGCCGGCGTTGCGCATCCAGTTGGTGTAGGCGCGCAGCACGTAGGTGCCGGCCGCCAGGGTATCGGCAATATCGAGGTCGCCGCTGGCCCGGCCGCCTTGCAGGCGCAGGGTACGGCGGGCCACCACTTTGCGCTCGGGCGAGAGCAAATCGACGTGCAGCACGGAGCTGAGCGAGTCGAGCTGGTGCTGGGAAGCATCCACTACGTAGGCGCTGAACCAGATGGTTTCGCCGGTGCCGTACACCGGGCGGTCGAGGTGCAGGTAGGCCTTTTCGCCGCGCACGGCCTGGTAATACTCGCCCAGCTGGCGCGCAATGCGCTGCGGCAAGCCTTCTTCGGCGGGCCGAAACGCCATGAGCGCCGCGCCGCCGGCCAGTAGGGCGGCCAGCACCCCGGTGTGTATTCGCTTTATCGTCATGGTTGCTTTCGGCAGAAAACGGCCGGCCCGGACCTCGGAACCACCTGCTAGATTACAACGCAAATATGGTAAAGCCGTGAAGCTCCTGCCCCGGGCGGTCTATGCTGACCGGATTGCTGGTGGCTGTGGCTACTCTTTTTCGAACAGGGCCGACACCCAGCTGCGCAGCGTGCGGTGGCGCTGGTAGCGCAGGCCGTGCTTGCTGGCCTCGGCCTGAATTTTGGGGAGGTCTTCCTCGTAGAAACCGCTGAACAGGATGGGCCGGCCCGTGGGCAGCAAGCGGGCGTATTCGTGCATGTCTTCGAGCAGCACGTTGCGGTTGATGTTGGCCAGAATCAGGTCGAAAGGCGCTTCATCGGCCAGCGTTTCGACCCCTCCCAGGCGGCACTCGATGCTGCGGCACTGGTTTTCGGCGGCGTTGTCGCGGGCGTTTTCCACGGTCCAGGGCTCGGTGTCGACGGCCAGCACCTGGCGGGCCCCCAGCAGCTCGGCCATGATGGCCAGGATGCCGGTGCCAGTGCCCATATCCAGCACGCGCAGGCCTTTGTGGGGCACATCGAGCTGGTTTTCAATCATCAGGGCCGTGGTTTCGTGGTGGCCGGTGCCGAACGACATGCGCGGCATAATCACGATGTCGTAGTCCACGCCCGCCGGCGCGGGATGAAACGGGGCACGCACCGACACCCGCTCGGCGATAATAAGGGGCTGAAAGTTCTTCTCCCACTCGGCGTTCCAGTTCTGGCGGGTGATGATGCGGTGCGAGTGGTTGAGCGCGCCCTGGCCCTCGTAGCGGCTCATGATTTCGGCCACCGCGTCGGGGTTGAATACGTCTTCGGTGGTGTAGGCCTGGAAGCCCGCGTCGGTATCCTCAAAGGTGTCGAAGCCTACTTCGGCCAGCTCGGCCACCAGAATGTCGGCCAACTCGCGCGGGGCTTCGACGGTCAGTTCAATAAAATCCATGCGGAAAAGGAATTAAAAATTGAGAATTAAAAATTAAAAATGAGCGCATTAACGACCAGATTGGGCCATTTTTAATGCTTCATTTTTAATTTTTAATTCCTTTCGTTCCCGCAAAGGTCGCCCAAAAAATCAGGCACCAATGCCGCGCCACAGCCGGCGGCGCAGGTTGCCCTCGTTGCGCAGCACCGCCCGGATGGGCCAGTAGGCTGAAGCGGCGATGACCAGCGCCAGCGCAATGCGCGCCCACCACCACGGCAGGGCATATAGGGCGACTGCCATGCCAATGGTGGCAAAGTTCATGAGCATGCTGGCATTTTTGTTACTATTGAAGTTCTCCACCTTCACCACTATTTTGGCCTGGTAGAGGCTGCCCCACAGCCCCAGGCTGGTGAGGGCACCCGCGCCCAGCGGCAACAGCCCCAGATAGGACCAGAACGCCCGCGGAAACAAGCCCAGCAGCAGCGCCGCCGTGAGCAGGCATTCGAGCAGCATCACTGGCAGCACCAGCCGCAGGTACAGCGCCAGTACCCGGCGGGTGAGGCCCAGGCGTTGGATTTCGTTGGCTACCAGCGTGCGCATGAAGCCAAACAGATTGTTGTTGACGTAGGTGAAGCTCACCAGCGGTACCATCGCCAGGTAGAAAAGAGCCAGGCTTTTCAGCTTACCGTTTGCTTCCGCAAGGCTGATGATGCCCATCAGCACTACTTTCAGCACCAGTCCCAACAGCAGCAGCGACCATACCCGGGCGAAGTAGGCGCGGTGCTCGGGCGACAGCCGCGCCAGCAGCGAGCCCGAATGTTGAGCAACCGGAGCCGCATCATCGGGCAGAAAGCGGGGGCTGAAGTACGGCCCCAGCCAAAAGAGCTGCGCTGCGCCCAGCAGCCAGGGCAGCACGGCCATGCCCACGCCCAGCGGCGTATTGTAGGAAGCAGCGGGGTGCGTCAGCCACCACAGCATCAGGCCTAGGCTGGCCAGGTGGGCCAGCAGCAGCGGGTGCCGCCAGCGCCGCATCGTTGCCAATAGCCGTAGGTTGAAGCTGAACACGGTGGCCCCCAGTATCAGCAGCAGGCTGAAGCCGGGCACCAGCGCATTGCTGGGGGCCACCGCTACCGCCGTTAGCAGCGTTACTATAAGGAGCAGGCGGCGCAGGGTGATAAAATCAAGCAGAAAAGCCCCCACCGCGTTCCAGCGGGCCGATACCGGGAAATGCTCCGGTACTACCCGCGTTACCGGCCGCAGGGTGGGCAGGAAATCGACGAGCAGCGCCGAGGCCAGCCATGCCGCGTTCAGCCCCACCAACATGCCGGGGCTGAAGGCACCCGATTTTTGCAGGGAGTCAGCGGGGCTGAGCAAAGTGCCCAAGCCGGCACCGTAAGCCAGTGCCAGGACAAGCAGCAGCAGCGCAACGGTGCGCTCGCCGCTGTCGGCGGGCCACAGCACGGCCAGCAGGCGGCGGCGCAGCAAGTAGGGCAGGAAATGGCCGAGCCGGCCGCCGGTCGGGGCCGGGCCTAGCGTTGCGCGGTCAGCCATGTCAGGTCCTGGGCTTGGTTGGTGGCGGGGTGCAGCAGCTGGAGCAGGGCATCGCCAAGGGCGGCGCGCTCGCCATGCGCGAACTCCTCCATGGTGCCCCAGAATTTTACTTCGCTCTCGTCAATCACCAACAAATGCGTGGCCAGTTGCTCGATGTGGCTCAGGTTGTGCGACGAGATGAAGGTGAGCGCCTGCGGCTGGTAGCTGCGCAGCAGGCTCAGCACGCGGTCGGCGGCAAACACGTCGAGGCCGTTGAAGGGCTCGTCCAGAATCAGCAGCTCGGGGCGGTGCAGCAGGCAGGAGGCGATGGCCACGCGCTGCTTCATGCCGGTTGAGAAGGAGCCGAGACGCTTGCGGCGCACGGTGTCGTAGTCTTCGAGCAGGTGGGCCAGCAGGCTGGCAATGCGCGCCTGGGCATCGGGCAGCGCGTAGATGCGGGCCACGAACTGCAGGTATTCCTCGGCCGTGAGCTCCTCCACGAGGTAACCCTGGTTGACGAGCGCGCCCATGCGGCGCTTCACGGCCACCGGGAAGGTTTCGCCCAGCGCCTCGCCGTCGATGATAAGCTGGCCGCTGGTGGGCAGCAGCACGTTGGTGAGCAGGTTGAAGAGCGTGCTTTTGCCCGCGCCGTTGCGGCCCAGCACGCCCACGCACATGCCGGGGCCGGCCGTCAGGC
>JBBQSQ010000145.1:0-11783 GCA_038213745.1 Cytophagales bacterium | reverse complement strand
TGGTCGCGGCGCTCGTAGTCGGGCAGCTCGGGCAGCTCGTCGGTGAGCAGGCGCATGAACGGGCCCAGCCACAGCTCCGTCACGCGGCGCTGCTGCTTGGCTTCCAGCTTTTGAAATTCGGCCAGCATGAAGGCCAGGGTGCGGCGCTCGGTGTCGGTGGCCAGGCGGCGGCTGGGGGCAAAATCGGGTACTTCCTCCACGGGGCGCGTTGCGGGCGGCCGGGCCGCGGCCGGGGCCAGGGGCCGCGGAGCACTAGCCGCCGGCACGGGCAGTACGGCGGTTGTTGCCCTGGAAATGGCATTACCATCCGAGGGAATGTCGGCGCGGACGGCCAGCGCGGCGGCCGACGACACGCCGGCCAGGCCCTGCTCGCGCAGCCGGCGGCTTTCTTCGAGGCTGCGCTGGCGGTCGAGGCGACGCTGTTCGAGCTGCTCGACGCGGGCGGGGGCCAACAGGTCGCGGGCGTCGATGAACTGGTCGGCCCCGATGTTTTGGAGCAAATCGCCGGACACCGACTCCCGGAAGCCGGCCACCAGCACCTGCCGGGCTTGCCGCCGCAGGTGGGCCAGCAGCGGAATGTAATCGCGGTCGCCGGCCACGAGCACAAACGTGCCGATTTCGGGGCGGGTGTAGTGCACTTCCAGCGCGTCGATGCAGAGCTGCATATCGGCCGCGTTCTTGTGGTCGGTGCCCAGCACGTTGCGGGTAATCACGCCCATGAGGTAGAGCGCGCCCTGCGGAGCCGAGGGCAGGCGCTCGAAATCGGCGTATGCATTGATAACCAGGGAATCCAGCCCCTTCTCCAGCAGCATTTCGCGGAGCCGCCGCACCAGTTCCAGCACGTAGTCGTTGAGGTCGGGCGGGTCGTGGAAGTGGTTTTTGAGAAAATAATAGACGTTTTCGAAATCAATAAAAATAGCGGCGTAGGGCGAGGCGGGGGACTTTGGCGTCATGCCGCAAAGGTATTGTATCCCCGGCCGGGGAAGGCGGAGCTATTCGTTTTGTGGTTCCGATTATGCAATCGGGGCCTCCGCGAGACGTTGGCCGACGCGCCGGTATTCGGGGCAACCTGGCTTCGGCGCTAACTTGCCGCTTCCTACTCGGCACCTTTCACTTCGCGCCGATTGTATATAGCTGCCCCAATGTTGCCTTTTGATACTGCGCACCTGCACTTTCGGCCGTTTGTTGAGGCCGATGTGGCCGGCATGTTTGCCCTCGATTCGGACCCGGCCGTGCACCGCTACCTCGGCGGCATTGGCGGGCAACTCCTCAACGACCCGGCCCAGAGCCTGGCCATGATTCACTTCATCCAGGCCCAATACCGGGCCATCGGCATTGGCCGCTGGGCAGTGCTGCTGCGTGCAACCGGGGAATTTATGGGCTGGGCGGGCCTGAAGCTGGTGTCCGGTCCCATCAACGGCCACCACGACTTCTACGACATCGGCTACCGCTTCCGGCCGGCTTTCTGGGGGCAGGGCTACGGCTACGAAGCGGCCCAGGCCTGGCTTACCTACGGATTTGAAACCCTGAAGCTGCCGCGCATCTGCGCGTATGCCGACGTGGAAAACACGGCCTCACGCCGGATTTTAGAAAAAATCGGCTTGCGAATGGGCAACGCATTTGAGGAAGGCGGCACACGCTGCGTGTGGTACGAGGCCGATGCGCCGCAGTAGCCCGCGCTATCACGAACCGCGTTAGTCGGCCCCCAAAGCCCCGCGAAAAGGCTGGCGGCCGCCCCTCGAAAATAGCGCCCGAACCCCCGGCGCGGCCAGCACCTGCGCCAGCACCACCCACCCCACGGCGCTGCTCCAGCCGGCCAGCACGTCCGACGGATTGTGTACGCCCAAGTATATGCGCGCCCAGCCCACGGCTAGCGAGAACAGCGGGGCCCACACCCACCACTGGCTCCGGTGCCGCCACGCCAGGAAGCAGAGGGCGGTGGCCACGGCGGCCGTATCCATGGCATGGCCACTGGGAAAGCTGTAGGTATGCTCGGGCCGCAGGCTGACCCACAGCGACGGGCGGGGCCGCATCACCCAAAACTTGATTAGCTGGGTGAGCACCATCGACCCGCCCACGGAGAGCAGGAATGCCCAGGCCCGACGCCCCTGCCGACGCCACAGCAACACAAGGAGCACCAGCAGCCCGGTGCCCACCATCGGCCCGGTATTGCCCACAATGGTGAGGAAAACGGCCAGCTTATCGAGTGCGGGCGTGGCGTGGCGGTGCCAGTAGAACAGCACCGGCGCATCCCAGACCAGGCCGCCGTGCCGCAGCACCGCCCACAGCAAGCCACCAAAAATGGCCCACGGCAGCCCCAGGCCCAGCAGCAGCAAGGCCGCGGGCACCGGGCGCCACGGCGGGCGAACAACAGGAAGCACGGACATAAAACGGAGCAGGCAAGCCAGAAATCATTGGCAAGTAACGCCGGGAGCCGCTAAGCGGCCATGCTTTGGGCCTCGTCGGGGGCCGCTACCATCGTAGGCCAGCGTTGGTGCAGGGCCTCGCGCCACTGCCGCCGCAACTGGTGGAACTGGGGCGAAAACAGCACGTGCAGCGCCACCACCCAGCCCACCGAGCCCGTCCAGCCGGCCAGCACATCGGAGGGGTAGTGCACGCCGAGGTAAACGCGGCTCCAGCCCACCCCCAGCGCAAACGCCGCCCCCAGCGCCCAGCCCAGCCGGTGCCCCCGCAGCGGCCACAGCAGAAAGCCCACCGCCGTGACCAGTGCCGCCGCGCCCATGGCGTGCCCGCTGGGAAAGCTGTAGTAAAACGCCGGCTTGATGCTGAGCCACAGCGTGGGCCGGGGCCGGGCAAAGACCATTTTCACCAGCAGGTTCAGGGCCATGGCCCCGCCCACCGACAGCCCGAAAAACCAGGCCTGCGCCCGGCTGCCCCACCAAGCCAGCCCCGCCGTAATCAGCCCGGCCAGGATGCTCATTGGGAGGGGGTCGCCGGCGGCGGTGAGGGCCAGCGCCAGCCGGTCGAATCCGGGTGTGGCGTGCGCGTGCAGAAAATTAAGAACCCGCTTATCGCCGATGAAGCCACCCGATTCCCAAATGTCCTCCGCCACGTTCACGAAGATGACCCACGGGGCCACCAGGCCCAGCAGCAGCGAGAGCAGCAGCAGCTTGTGGGCCCGCAGGGCGTGGCGCAGGCGAAGCCAGAAGGCGGTGGGCATGAGGAAATTTAGAGGAGGTAACGGAGGATTGTGGGGGTGCTATCAGCACCGCCCTATTTCCCAAATTCCAGCACGCGGAACGTACCGGGCACTACGCTGGGCCGGGGGCGTGGGTTTTCGGTGGTGGGGGCCGGCGTGGGGCCGTACTCGGCGGTGCAGGTGAAGAGATGGTGGCTTTTGGGGTCGATGGCAATGGTGCGAGCCCCGCGGGCGGTGGGCAGGTTGGCCACCACGGTGTATTTGTCGGGCGTGTCTTCGTGGATGATGGTGAACGTGCCCGAGCCCCCGTTCGAAACGATGACGTTGTTGGTGCTGGGGTCGAAGGCGGCCCCATCGGTGCCCTTGCCGGTGGGCAGCACGGCGATTTGCTTGCCGGTTCTGCTGTCCGTCACCACCAGCTTTTCGTTGGCGCAGCCGCTGAACAGGCGGTTGGTTTTGGGGTCGTAGGCGAGGCCGGTGGGCTCTTCGCCGGGGGCCACGGAGTAGCGCTTGCGCACGGCCAGGGTTTTGGCGTCGAACTCGATGACCTCGCTCTTGTCTTCGATGTTGACGAAGATGTGGCCCTTGCCGTCGGTGGCGGGGGCTTCTACGTCGCCGCCCAGCGCGGCGGTGCCCACCACGGCGCCGGTTCTGGCATCGAGCACGGTGCTTTTGCCGCCTTCGTTGCTGAACAGAAACACGCGGTTCGAGAAATTATCCACCAGCAGCGCATCCGGCTTGGGGCCGGTAGCAATGGGCGCGCCGATGGGCTTGAGCGTTTTCAAATCGAACACCACGCAGGTGTTGGTGCGGCCGCAGGTGATGTAGCCCCGGTTGGCGCTGGGCACCACCTCGATGCCGTGCACGCCGGGCGTGTTCGGAATGGTGCCGACGACCTTGCGGGTTTTCAAATCGACTACTTCCACCTGCGTGCCGTGCGACACGTAGAGGCGCTCGCCGGCGGGGTCCACGCTCAGGTAGTCCCAGCCGCCCTCGCCGCCGATGGCGATGGTATTGAGTAGGTGATAGGGCGCGGGTGCCGACGTAGTTTGGGCGGGCTGGGCCAGGGCCGCGCCACTAGCTAAGGTGAGGGCCAGGGGTATGGCAAGGAGCAATTTTTTCACAGTGAAGGCAGTTAGGTCCGGGAGAATGAGGGCGAAGTTCGCCCCCGATTCTGTAGCCAAGCTGAAGCCAGCGAACCTACCGCGCCACTACCTCAAACGCCACCTGAAAATCGTTGCGAATGGCGTAGCTGCCCAGGTTCTGGAAGAAGGCCGTGGAATTGTAGTTGATGCCGAACTGGGTGCGGTCGAGGGTGGCGGTGCCGCGTAGGCGCAGGCCGCCGCCGGGTACCGCGGCCACCGTTACCGGAAACGCCACGGGCCGGGTCTGGCCTTTGATGGTGAGCGTGCCCCGCGCCTGGCCGCTGCTGAACTCGGTCAGCTCAAACACGGCGGTGGGGAATTTGGCGGCGTCGAAGAAGTCGGCCCCGCGCAGGTGTTCGGCCAACTGCGCTTGGTCGTGGGCAATGGTGGCCATGTCGATTACCACGCGGGCGGCGCGCACCGCCGGGCCCTCGGCCGAGATGCTGCCCTCGCGCAGGCGGATGGTGCCCTGCGGGGCCCAGGCGCCCGCTTCGGCGTGGCCCGTCCAGGTGAGGCTGCTGGCGGCGGGGTCGAGGCGGTAAGTGGTGGCGGCGGGCCGGGCGGCTACGAGGGCGAGGAAAGGGAACAGGAAAATGAGCAAGGTTTTCATGAGTCGTGGGTGTGTAAATGAGTGAATGGAATGGCGATGAGAAAAGAATGGTGGGCCGGGTCGGCGGCTACTTCGTGCCCAGCACGTCGGCTTCGGTTTCAATCAGCCCGTAGCCTTTGTAGCGCCGGCCCTGGGCATCCTTCGCGATGACGAACCACAGGGCATCGCCGCCGTACATCTGCTGGGCGCTGGCGGCGTAGCGGTAGTTGCGGGCGAAAGTGTACGTCACGCCCTTCTTGAGCTTCCCACCGGGACAGTTGAACAGGGCGGCGAATTCGGCGGGGGTTTCGCGCAGGTTGCGCTGCCAGCCGGCGGCGCTGTACCAGATGTAGCTGCCGCAGACCACGATTTCCAGGTCGGCTTCTTCGGCGCGTACCTGCGTGCGGTGCTTCCACACGAAGCCGCCCGGCACGGCGGGGTTGGCCTCCGGGTGCACCACGCCCGGCGAGTGCCACAGGGTAAGGCCCACGGGCAGGCGGCGCAGCTCATCGGGCAGCACACGGGAATGGTTGGTCCAGGCGTCCGCAACGGGTGCGGTTTGAGCAGGGCCGTGCCCGGCAGGGGCCGGGGCCGGGCGGAGGGCCAGCCCCAGGAGGGCCGGCAGCAGGAAACGGGTCATAAACGGGGCGTTTGAAGTACGACCCAAAGGTGGCCCGCTGCCCTACCCGCTATCGCCCCAGAACCGGATGTGGGACGTGCCGAAACATGATTTGGGGCCTTTTTAGGAGGGTATAACGAAAAAAGAACGTCATGTCAGGCGCAGCCGAGACATCTCGCGTGTGGCAGCAAATCTTTTCTTACTAATGGATTACTATTCCCAAGCGAGATGTCTCGGCTGCGCCCAACATGACGTTCTCATCTTCCCTCCTACCCTCACCCCTGAAACTCCCGCGGGGCCACGCCTGTCACCTGTTTAAAAATCCGGTTGAAGGTGGTCTTGGAGTTGAAGCCGCTCTCGAAGGCGATGCCCAGCAGGGTGAGGCGGCGGGCGTCGGGCGTGGCCAGGCGGCGCTGCACTTCGGCCACGCGGTAGCCGTTCACGAGGTCGTTGAAGGAGCGGCCGAAGCCGGCGTTCACCGTAAAGGAAATGAGGCGCGGTGGCAAACCGGTGTGGGCCGACAGCTCGGCCAGGGTCAGGGTGGGGTTTTGGTAAAGCTGGTCGTCGACCAGCGCGCGGCGGATGCGCTCCATGACGAGCGGGTCGGGCGCGGCGATTTCGGTGCGAGACGCGGGCACGGTTTCCACAGGTACTTCCGGCGCTGCCGCAACCTGGGTTTCGGGAATTACGAGGTCAGCGGCCAGCTCCGAGGCCGCTGGCTTCCCGGCCAATATTCCGGCCGCTGCCGTAGGCGGAGCTTCTTCAGCGCTGGCTTCTTCCGGGGCGAAATGCACGGCCCGCATATCGGCCTGCCGCAGGCCCACCACGCCGATGACGAACACCACTACGCCCAGCAGCTCCGTGGAAAAATCGTAGCGGTAATACACCCCAAAAAATTCGCGCAGCACCAGCTCCAGCAGCCATTGCCCGCTCACCACCCCCAGCAGCACCAGCAGCCAGCGCAGCCACCGTAGCCGCAGCCGCGATACTTCCGAGAAATTGTCTTCCAGCCAGCGGCCGTATTGCCGCAGCAGGCGCAGGCTCAGAAACAGGTACACCATCAGCGAAACCCAGGTGCCCACAAATTCCAGCCGGTAGGTGAAGGGCCGGTGCACGTGCGCCCAGAAATCGTTGCGCACGGCGTAGGGCTGGAAGCGCAGCCACCAGTAAAGCCCGGCCTGCGCAAGCACTGGCCCGAAGTGTCCCCAATAGCGTGGCCGCCACCGGAATCCGTGGTTCACCAGGCTGCGCACGTAGAAATACAGCAGCGGCCCAAACCCCAGCGAGTAGTAGATGGGCGAAAAATACAGCTCCGCATTTTGCCTATACAGCCCCGACACGCGAAAGAACCCATCGAGCACCCACAGCGCAATGGCCACCATGAGCAAGGCCAGAAAGCGGTTCGAGGCCCGGTTGAACGGCGCGCTGGCCAGCAGCCCGGCCGCGAACAGCGCCTGCGCGATGACGGCGAATAGCGCCACGGCCATGACGGAAACAGTGAGTTGCATAAGCGTTTGCGGACGCTGGTTTCTGCAAAGATGCAGTGCCGGCGCGTTGCCTGGGTTTTTCGAGCCGCCGGCCGGGATTCTGGGCCGTGGCTGCTCATCAGCAGGCCCTTTTTCCCGTGCCGCCCCGGTAACCGCAGTTGCCGCTGGCGCGTAGCGACGTACTCCGCCCCAGCGGTGCTTCCCTTATGCCCACCGACCACCACCCGCTTGCCACCCGCTTCACCGTGGCCCACCCCGAATGGGCGGCCCACGCCACTATTTACGAAGTAAACGTCCGCAACTTCACGCCCGAAGGCACTTTTTGGGCTTTTGAGGCGCACCTGCCGCGCTTGCAAAAAATGGGCGTGGGCATTGTGTGGCTGATGCCGGTGCACCCCATTGGGGAAGTGGGGCGCAAGGGCTCACTGGGCTCGCCCTACGCCGTGCGCGACTACTTTGGCGTGAACCCGGAATTCGGTAATCTTGACGACTTGCGCCACCTGGTGCAAGCCGCCCACGCGCTGGGCATGAAGGTCATTCTCGACTGGGTGGCCAACCACACCAGCCGCGACAACGCCCTCATCATTGAGCACCCCGACTGGTACCAGCACGATGCCGCCGGCCAGCTGGTGCCACCCGTGGCCGACTGGACCGACGTAGTAGCCCTAGACTACCGCAACGGCGAAATGCGCCGCTACATGACCGAAGCCCTCGCCTACTGGATTCGCGAAGCCGACATCGACGGCTACCGCTGCGACGTGGCCGGCCTGGTACCCACCGACTTCTGGAACGACGCCCGGCCGGTGCTCGCTGCCCTCAAGCCGGTGTTTATGCTGGCCGAATGGGACGAGCTCTACCCCTCGGGTGGGCTGAGCTGGGAGGAATTTAATTCCGATACGCGCCTGCTCGAACAGGCCTTCGACATGGCTTTCGGCCTGCGCCTGCACTACCTGCTCGACCGCATTGCCGAAGGCCACGCCGCGCTGGCCGAAATCGACACCTACCTGGCCGCTGAACGCGAGAAATACCCGCCCAGCGTATACCTGATGCACTTCACCAGCAACCACGACGTGAACAGCTGGGACGGCACCGAGTACGAGCGGCTCGGTCCGCTGGCGCTGCCCTTTGCCGTGCTCACGGCCCTGCTGCCAGGCATGCCGCTGCTCTACTCGGGCCAGGAAGCGGGCCTGAACCGCCGGCTGGCCTTCTTCGACCGCGACCCTATCGAGTGGGGAGATTTCCCGCTCCAGGATTTTTACACCCGCCTGTTTCAGCTCAAGCAAACCCACCCCGCCCTGCGCAACGGCGACCCGGCCGGCCAGCTCCAGCGCCTGCCGGGGCCGCCCGAAGCCTATGCCTTTGTGCGGACCAAAGGCGGCGCGGCGGCGCTGTGCGCCGTGAACGTGGCGGCCGAAGCGCGGGAATTGCCCGCCGTGGCTGGTCGGTGGCGGGATGTATTCAGCGATGAAACCGTGACGCTGCACGCCGGCCAGCCGCTCGCGGTACCGGCCCACGGCTGGCGGGTATTGGTGGCCGAGCCGGCCGCCGCGGGCTAACCTTGCGGGCCGTTTACCAGTTAGCAAAGCTCTTTTCTCCTGAATCATTACCTTATGCAACTTCGCGAACTGGGCCACTCCGGCCTCTACATGGCACCGCTCGTGCTGGGTGGCAACGTCTTTGGCTGGACCGCCGACGAACAAACCTCCTTCGCCGTGCTCGACGCCTTTGTGGCCGGCGGCGGCAATGCCATCGATACCGCCGATGTGTACTCGGCCTGGGCCCCGGGCCACGAAGGCGGCGGGCAGTCCGAAACCGTGCTGGGTAAGTGGCTCAGGCAGCGCGGCCAGCGCGACGACGTGCTCATTTTCAGCAAGGTGGGCATGAAACTGGGGGTCGCCAATCCCGCCGACCCGACCGCCCGCGTTGAAAATGCCATCGGCGGGTTATCGAAAGCTTACATCAAGCAGGCCGTCGAAGCCTCCCTGCGCCGCCTCGGCACCGATTACCTCGACCTGTACCAGTCGCACCACGACGACGAAACCCTGCCCGTAACCGAGCCCCTCGAAGCCTACGCGGAGCTGCTGAAGGAAGGGAAAATCCGCGCCATCGGGGCGTCCAACTTCAAGCCCGAGCGCCTGCAAGCCGCCCTCGATGCGGCCAAGACCCACGGCCTGCCCCGCTACGAAAGCTTCCAGCCCGAGTATAATCTCTACAGCCACGCGGCGTTCGAGCAGCAGGACTTGCCAGTGGTGCAGGCCAGTGGCATTGGGGTTATTCCGTATTTTGGGCTGGCGTCGGGCTTCCTCACCGGCAAGTACCGCGACGAGGCCGACCTCAAAAAGAGCGTGCGCGGTTCCACCATTGGCCAGAAATATCTTAACGAGAAGGGCCTGGCCCTGCTCACCGCCCTCGATGCCGTGGCCGACCGCCAGCAGGCCACGCCCGCCCAGGTGGCCCTGGCCTGGCTCATGCAGGCCCCGGCCGTGACCGCGCCCATCGCCAGCGCCACCAGCGTGGGCCAGGTCACGGAGCTGCTCGAAGCCACCGAGCTGCGCCTGACGGCGGAGGATGTGGAAACGCTGGAAACGGCGCAGGCGGTGAAGGCGGCGTAGGTTGACGCCCTCCGCGTTCACCTCACCCCCGACCCCTCTCCTTGGGGAGAGGGGAGCCTGACGATTGCAAATGATGAAGTGCCGTGGCTCCCCTCTCCGCAGGAGAGGGGTCGGGGGTGAGGTGAACGCGGCCAGCGTCCGTTCATTTCCTAACCTAGGTTAAGCCCAATCCGGCGCAACTTGCACCCCTCCTACCCCCACACCCTCCCACCCTCCTACCCTCCTACCCTCATAACCTAACCAATATGCCCCTCTCTAACACCCGCGTCAAACTAGCCTCGCGCCCCGTGGGGCTGCCGCAGCCAGACAATTTCGATATCGACACCATTGAGGTGCCCGCGTTGGAAGACGGCCAGGTGCTGGTCAAAATCAGCTTTATTTCCCTCGACCCCGCCATGCGCGGCTGGATGAACGAGGGCCGCAGCTACATCAAGCCCATTGCCGTTGGCGACGTGTTTCGAGCCGGCGTGGCCGGGCAGGTGGTGGAGTCGCACAACCCCGCCTTCGCCGTGGGCGACTACGTGACCGGCAACCTCGGCGTGCAGCAATATGCCGTGGTGGGGGCCGGGGCCACCGACCCGCGCAGCCCCGAATACCTCGTGAAAGTCGACCTTACCATCGTACCGCTCGAAGCCTACCTGGCCACCCTCGGCATGCCCGGCATGACGGCCTACTTCGGCCTGCTCGATACCGGCCAGCCCCAGCCCGGCGAAACCGTGGTGGTATCCGGCGCGGCCGGGGCCGTGGGCAGCGTGGTGGGCCAGATTGCCAAGCTGAAGGGCTGCCGCGTAGTGGGCATCGCCGGCGACCAGGAAAAGTGCGACTACTGCGTCCAGACGCTGGGTTTCGACGCCTGCATCAACTACAAAACCGACAACGTGCGCACGGCCCTGCGCGCTGCCTGCCCGCAAGGCATCGACGTGTATTTCGACAACGTGGGCGGCGAAATCCTGGATTTCGTGCTGGAGCAAATCCGAATGAAGGCGCGCATCGTCATCTGCGGGGCCATCTCGCAGTACAACAACACGACGCCCATGCGCGGCCCCAGCAACTACCTCTCGCTGCTCGTGAACCGCGCCCGCATGGAGGGCATTGTGGTGTTCGATAACGCCGCCAACTACGGCACCGCCGCCCGCGAAATGGCCGGCTGGATTCAGGCCGGCCAGCTGCACTCGCCCAAAATCCAGGTCGAGCACGGCGTCGAAAACTTCCTGCCGGCGCTGCTGAAGCTGTTTACGGGCGATAACTTCGGCAAACTGGTGCTGGCCCCGTAGCGTCAGAACTGGAAGTAGATGAACGAGCTGCTGCTCTTCTGGGTGAGCACCAGCAGCACCAGCATGGCCGCCCAGGCCGGGCCCAGCAGCCACCAGGGCGTGCGCGCCGCCACCTGCCGCAGCGAAGTGTCGCGCAGGAGCCAGTGCGCCACCAGAATGGCTACCGTGAGCACCCCAACTTTGAGCAAATCGAGGGTGGTGAGCAGGGGCTTGCCGCCGGGAAGCAGCCCGAACATGGCCCCCAGCAGGCGGGCGGCGGCCCCGAAATCGGCGGCCCGGAAAAACACCCAGGTCACGTTCACGAGCAGCAGCGTGAGCAGCGCCAGCCCGATGCGGCCCAGCGTGCGGCCGGCCGGCAAAGGCGGGGCCAGCGAGGCCCGGTACACGGCTTGGCCGCCGGGCGCGGCCTCGTGGACCGGCAGGGGCTGCCACCGGTGCCGCCCGGCCCAGCCGCGCACCGCGCGCTCGGCGCACAGAAAGGTGCCGTGTAGCGCGCCCCACGCCACAAACGTCCAGCTCGCGCCGTGCCAGAGGCCGCCGAGCAGCATGGTCAGCATCAGGTTGCCGTAGGCGCGGGCGGGGCCGCGGCGGTTGCCGCCCAGCGGAATGTAGAGGTAGTCGCGCAGCCAGGTGGAGAGCGTGATGTGCCAGCGCCGCCAGAAATCGGAGAAGCCGATGGCCGCGTAAGGGTAGCGGAAGTTGTCGGGCAGCACGAAGCCCAGGCACAGCGCTACCCCAATGGCACAGGTGGAATATCCGGCGAAATCGCAGAAAATCTGCCCCGAAAAGGCCAGCACGCCCGCCCAGGCATCGAGCGGGGCCAGCGGAAACGGCACCCCGAACACGCTGTCGGCGGCCGGGGCCAGCAGGCCGTCGGCCAGCGTCACCTTCATAAAC
>JBBQSQ010000144.1:0-11905 GCA_038213745.1 Cytophagales bacterium | reverse complement strand
GCCATGGCGTACGAATAGTCGCCAGTTGTTGTTTGATAGATTTTTTGACAGGAGAGCTTCCATCAACTCCTGGCACGCTTACCCGCAATTTGCGCAAGCTGTCAATTCCGGTCATCCCCAAATGGTAAAGAACGAGTCCCGATTGGCCGGTGAGGGCCAGGCGGGCCGCGAAGGTACGCGGTGAAGCTGAAACGGCGGGGGAGGAGGGAAGGTTTCCGGCGGGTTGGGTGTTTGATAAGTGGGCAGCGGCGGCGGAACTGCACCAAAAAGAACGTCATGTCGAGCGCAGCCCAGACATCTCGCGGGCAGCAAAAAATAAATCGTGCGAACGACCCGAGTGAGATGTCTCGGCTGCGCTCGACGTGACGTTCTGGTTATCAGTGCCGCCGCCTTATCCGCCTCAAACCCCTTCCGCCCGCTTCCAAAGCCGCCCATTTCTGGGTAACTTTGTAGACAGAACTTATGGATAATTTCGTCGTTTCGGCCCGCAAGTACCGTCCTTCCACGTTTCGCAGCGTGGTGGGGCAGCAGCACGTCACCACCACCTTGCAGAATGCCATTCAGAGCCAGCACCTGGCCCAGGCGTTTCTGTTCTGCGGCCCGCGCGGGGTGGGCAAAACCACCTGCGCCCGCATCCTGGCCAAAACCATCAACTGCACCAACCTCAGCCCCGAAACCGAGGCCTGCGGGCAGTGCGCGTCCTGCGTAGCCTTCCAGGAAAACGCCTCTTTCAATGTGCACGAGCTGGATGCGGCCTCGAATAACTCGGTCGAGGATATCCGCTCGCTGGTGGAGCAGGTGCGCTACGCCCCGCAGGCCGGCAAGTACAAAATCTACATCATCGACGAGGTGCACATGCTCTCGAACGCGGCCTTCAACGCCTTCCTGAAGACGCTGGAAGAGCCGCCGAGCTACGCCATTTTTATCCTCGCCACCACCGAGCGTCACAAGATTATCCCCACCATCCTGTCGCGCTGCCAGATTTTCGATTTCAGCCGCATCAGGGTGGAGGACATGCGCCAGCACTTGCGCTACGTGGCCACCCAGGAAGGCATCACCGCCGAAGACGACGCCCTGCACCTGCTGGCCCAAAAAGCCGACGGCGGCCTGCGCGATGCCCTGTCGATGTTCGACCAGATGGTGACCTTCGGCGGCAACAACCTTACCTACAAGGAGGCAGTGCAAAACCTGCACATCCTCGACTACGACTATTACTTCCGCCTCATCGACAGCCTGTTGACTGAAAACCTTTCGGCCGCGCTGCTGCTGCTCGATGAGGTAATGCAAAACGGCTTCGACCTGCACAATTTCGTGGTGGGCACCGCCGAGCACCTGCGCGGCCTGCTCGTGTGCAAAGATGCCGTGACCGTGCAGCTGCTGGAAGTGTCCGATGGCATCAAGCAACAGTACGTGGCGCAGGCTCAGGCCGCGCCATTGGCTTTTCTGCTCTCCGCCCTCAACCTTATCAGCCAGTGCGACCGCGAGTTCAAGCAGGCCAAAAACCAGCGCCTCCACGTCGAACTGGCGCTGATGAAGCTGGCTTATTTGAATGGGGCGGTGCAGTTCGTGCGAGAGCTGGCCCCTGCCGGGCACGGCCCTGCTAACCAAGGTTCATCGCCAGATAACGGCGAGGCTAAAAAAAAAACTAGCAGCCTAAGCAGCGGCGAAATTCCGGCTGCTGCCGCTTCAATGAGTGCCGGTGGCAGCGCAGGCAACACGGGGAGCAGCGCCAACGGCCACGCCCAGTCCGCGCCGGCAGCCTTGCCAGCGGCCATTATTCCAGCAACTGCTCCCGCTCCGGCCGCTTCTTATGCTGCTCCGGCTGCCTATGCTACCGAGTCGCCGGCCGCGCCTTACGCCGCTACGCCGCGCCCAACGGCCGCGCCCGACGCGTTGCCCATGCCGGCCGGCGCGCCCGTGGCCACCGGCCCGGTTCCGGCCGACGGCCCCGAGCCGCTGCCCGTCGAAAACGGCGTGGAGGAGCTGCACGATACGCCCAGCATCGAGGCCGACCCGGCAGCCGCCATCACCGAGCGCCACCAGATGCGCGACACGCTGCCGCACGTCGAAATTGGCGTGCCCAGCTTCGAGGGAATTGAACCCGCGCCGCGCCCGTCACCGGCCGCCGCCTTTGCCAGAATCCCCAGCCTGGCCAGCAAAATCCCAAGCCTGAAGGACCTGAGCAGCCGCACCGCCGCCGCCAGCCAGTCGGCCGCCGCCAATGCGGCGGCCTTGGCCGAGCCGCAGTCGGCCAGCGGCCCGCTGGCACCCATCGAACCCGCGCTATTACAACGGGTTTGGAAAGAAATAGCCGAGGAGCGCCGCGCCCAGGACCGCATGAGCGAGTATTGGGTATTAAATCGCGCGGTGACGGCCAGTGCCGAGCACAGCATTGAGCTGGCCGTGGACAACCCCATTCAAATTGACCAGTTCAATGAAATGCGGGTAGAATTCCTGGCCGAGCTACGCCGCCGCACCGGCCACCCGCGCCTCAACGTGCAACCCGTGCTGACGGAGGCCGCCCCCACAGCCAAACGGCTCTACACTACCTCGGATAAGTTCGAGTACCTGGCCGAGCGGTTCCCCGCCCTGCGCGAAGCCAAGCAACGGCTGGGTCTGGAAGCCGACTATTAATAGTAGCGCGGACTTTTAGTCCGCATCCCCAAACGATACCCGAATGGCTTTGACGGCTCTTGGACGCGGACTACAAAGTCCGCACTATACCCCTGCAATCGATTGGGAAAACCTACTGCCACCACAACGACTACCCGCTGACGCCGAAACAATCCGCCAAGGTAAGGTAAAATTTTGTTTTTTATTCCTCTATCAGCCAGCTACCTTTGTTTTTTGAATCCCCCAGCACCCCGCCTGCGTCTTTCGTGAAAAACAACTTTTTGCTGCTATTTCCCGCCCTGGCGGTACTGGGCCTCACCACGCAATGCCAATCGAGCAAGCCGGCCACCACTGCCTCTGCGGCAGTGGTGGCCGCGCCGGCTGCCACGCCCGTGGCCCCCAAAGAATACCGCTACGAATCGGTGCCCGGCGACCCGCTGGGCGTCCGCATTTACAAGCTCGATAACGGCCTGACCGTCTACCTGTCGGATTACAAGGACGCGCCGCGCATTCAGACCTATCTGGCCGTGCGGGCCGGCTCGAAGAACGACCCCGCCGCTGCTACTGGCCTCGCGCATTACCTGGAGCACATGGTGTTCAAGGGCACCTCGCAGCTGGGCACGCAGGACTGGGCCAAGGAAAAAGTAGAACTCGACAAGATTGAGGCGCTGTACGAAACGTACCGGAGCCAGCGCAACGATGCCGCTGCCCGCAAGCGCACTTACCACCAGATTGACTCAATTTCGGGCGTGGCGGCAAAGTACGCCGTGCCCAACGAGTACGACAAGGTGATGGGAGCCATCGGCGCGAAAGGCTCCAACGCGCACACATCCAGTGAGGAAACGGTTTATCAGGAAGATATCCCGAGCAACCAGCTGGAGAAGTGGGCCGCTATTCAGGCCGAGCGGCTGCGCGAGATGGTGCCGCGCTTGTTCCATACGGAATTGGAGGCGGTGTATGAGGAGAAAAACCGGGGACTAGACTCGGATTTTAACAAGGAGTTTGAGGCGCTGAACGCCTCGCTCTACCCCACGCACCCTTATGGCACGCAGACGACCATCGGCACGATTGAGCACCTGCAAAACCCGTCCATTACGGAGATTAAGAAGTATTTTAGCCAGTACTACGTGCCCAACAACGTGGCGCTGTGCTTGAGTGGTGATTTGGATTTCGACCAGACCATTCGGGTTATCGATAAATACTTTGGCGCGATGCCGAGCAAGCCGGTGCCGGCCTTTAACGCGCCGGTAGAGCAGCCAATTACGGCACCGATTACCAAGGAAGTGGTCGGGCCGCAGTCGGAAAATGTGATGCTGGGCTACCGCCTGCCGGGCAAGGCCTCGAAAGATGCCGTGCGGCTGCGTATGCTGGATAAAATCCTGACCAATGGCCAGGCCGGCCTCATCGACTTGGACCTGAACCAGCAGCAGAAAGTGTTGCAAGCCGCTTCGTTCACCGACCTCAACGACGACTATTCCACCCACGTCATCTACGGCACGCCGCGCCAGGGGCAGAAGCTGGAAGACGTGCGCGCCCTGCTGCAAGGCGAACTGGCCAAGGTGAAAGCCGGCCACTTCCCCGACTGGCTGATTCCGGCCATCATCAACAACGAGAAGCTGACGCGCACCAAGAGCTACGAAAGCAACGAGGCCCGCGCCAGCGCCATGTACGAGGCCTTCATCGAGCGCATCGACTGGAAGGACTACCTGCAGCAGCAGGACGACTTCGGTAAAATTACGAAAGCCGAAATCGTGAAATTCGCCAACGACAACTACGGCGAGAACTACGTCACCGTGTTCAAGCGCACTGGCACCGACCCCAACAAGGTGAAGGTGGTGAAGCCCGCCATCACGCCCGTGCCGGCCAACCGCGACGTGGCCTCGGCCTACTACAAGCAGCTCACGGCGATGCCGAGCACGGAGTTGGAGCCGGTGTTCGTCGACTACAAGAAGGATATTCAGGAAACCGAAATCAAGCCCGGTCTGCCGCTGTACTTCACGCACAACGCCGAAAACGGCCTGTTCAACCTGTACTACGTGTTCGACCTGGGCAATAACCAGGACCCGCGCTGGGGCCTGGCCGCTGACTACCTGCAATACCTCGGCGCGGGCCAATACTCGGCCGCGCAGCTGCAGCAGGAGTTCTACAAGCTGGGCTGCTCGTTCAGCGTGAACAGCGGGGTCGACCGCACCTTCGTCACCCTCAACGGCCTCGACGCCAACCTTGAGCCAGCCCTGAAACTGTTTGAGCAGCTGCTACACGCGCCCAAGCCCGATGCCGCCGCCCTGAAAAACATGGTGGCCGGCATCCTCAAGCAGCGCCAGGATGCCAAGCTCGAAAAGCGCGTGATTCTGAACGCAGCGATGGTGAACTACGTGAAGTACGGCTCGAAAAACCCTTTCACGGATGTTTTGAGTGAGAAAGAGTTGAAGGCCTTGAAGCCGGAGCAGCTCACAAGCCTTGTTAAGAAGCTGACTTCATACCAGCATCGGGTGCTGTATTATGGGCCGCGAGCCCAGGATGCCACCGTTACTGTAATCAAAACTGAGCACCAAACGCCCGCCAAACTCACATCCGCCCCGGCGGCTAAGGACTTCGCCGAGCAACCCCTGAAGGACAAAAAGGTGTACTGGGTTGATTATAACATGGTGCAGGCTGAAATCCTGTTCCTGACCAAGGGCGACCTATATAGCAAAGAGCTGGTGCCCACCGTGGCACTCTACAACGAGTATTTCGGCGGCGGCATGGGCAGCATCGTGTTTCAGGATTTGCGCGAGAGCAAGGCGCTGGCCTATTCTGCGTATTCTGGGTATAGTAACGCCGACAAGCTGGGCCGCTCCAACTACAACCTGAGCTACATCGGCACCCAAAGCGACAAGCTGCCCGAGGCCATGGCCGGTATGGAAGCCCTGCTCACCGACATGCCTGTGGCCGAGGCCAACCTCGAAATTGCCAAAAACGCCATCCGCAACAGCATCAGTACCGAGCGCATCACCAAGGGCAATATTTTGATGAGCTACGAGCGCGCCAAGCGCCTCGGCCTCGACTACGACCTGCGCCGCGACGTGTACGCCAGCACCCAGAAAATGACTTTCGACGAGCTGAAAAAGTTTCAACTAGCCAAGATTCGTGGCCAGAATCAGGTTATTCTGGTCATCGGTTCGAAAGACCGGCTCAATTTCAAGGAGTTGGCCAAGTACGGCCAGGTGCAGCAGCTCACGCTGAAGGAGATTTTCGGGTACTAGCGCGCTGGTACCGCCCCGGGGGAACCTCACCCCCCTAGCCCCCCTCTCCCGCGGAGAGGGGGGGACTAGTTTCTAGCATAGTCTGGAACAGTTCTAAGGCTAGAAATAAAAACCAAAGACTAGTTCCCCCTCTCCGCAGGGGAGGGGGCTAGGGGGTGAGGTTCCCCGCCTGAATAATTAATTAAAAAACACCACTTTACCCCCATGGCAGAGCAAAAAATCACCATTAAAAACGGCAAGCTGACCGTTCCGGACAAACCTACCATTCCCTTCATCGAGGGCGACGGCACGGGGCCGGATATCTGGCGGGCTTCCAAGCTGGTGTTTGACGCGGCCGTGGAGAAAGCCTACGGCGGCAAGAAGCAGTTGATGTGGAAGGAAGTGCTGGCCGGTGAGAAAGCCTACAAAGCCACCAGCAACTGGTTGCCCACCGAAACCCTCGACGCTTTTCGCGAATACCTCGTGGGCATCAAAGGCCCTCTGACCACGCCCGTGGGTGGCGGCATTCGCTCCCTCAACGTGGCCCTGCGCCAGGAGCTGGACCTGTACGCCTGTCTGCGCCCCGTGCGCTACTACGAAGGCGTGCCCTCGCCCGTGAAGCATCCGGAACTGACCGACATGGTCATCTTCCGCGAAAACACGGAGGACATCTATGCCGGCATTGAGTACATGAACGGCACGCCCCAGGCCCAGAAAATGCTCGAATTCCTGCAGGACGAGATGGGCGTGAAGAAAATCCGCTTCCCCGAATCGTCTTCGTTCGGCATCAAGCCGGTGAGTAAGGAAGGCACCGAGCGCCTCGTGCGCGCCGCCATCAAGTACGCCCTCGAAAACAAGAAGCCGTCGGTGACCATCGTACACAAGGGCAACATCATGAAGTTCACCGAAGGTGCCTTCAAAACTTGGGGCTACGAGCTGGCCGAGAAGGAATTTGGCAGCAAGGTGTTCACCTGGGCCCAGTACGATAAAATCGTGGCCAAGCAAGGTGTGCAGGTGGCTGACGCCCTTCAAAAGCAGGCCGTCGACCAAGGTAAGCTCATCATCAAGGACAGCATCGCCGATGCCTTCCTGCAACAGATTCTGCTGCGCCCCGCCGAGTATTCGGTAGTCGCCACCCTGAACCTGAATGGCGACTACATTTCCGACGCGCTGGCGGCCATCGTGGGCGGCATCGGCATCGCGCCGGGGGCCAACATCAACTACGTCACCGGTCACGCCATCTTCGAAGCCACCCACGGCACGGCCCCCAAATACGCCAACCAGGACAAGGTGAACCCCGGCTCAGTTATCCTCTCCGGCGTGATGATGCTGGAGTACATGGGCTGGAAAGAAGCCGCCGCCCTCATCAACAAAGGCCTCGAAGCCGCCATCGCCAGCAAGCGTGTCACCTACGACTTCGAACGCCAGATGGAAGGCGCGACCCTCCTAAAAACGAGCGAATTCGGCCAGGAGATTATCAAGAATATGTAGTAGCTTGGCGTTAGCCTAAGCACCTACAAAAACCCCCGCGTCGGCTTTGGCTGGCGCGGGGGTTTTGGTTTAATTTTGAACATGAATTTTACTCGTCAACAATTAGAACACTTTTGGTTCTCCAAAAGCAATACTATTAATGTGCCATGCCGTTTTTGTGAAACAGGAAATGCAGTTGGAGCAAACAAGAACAACATAATTGAAGAAACAGCAACTTCAAAAAGGCATCAAGCGGAACCATATAGTAGTGAAGAGGAATACGAAGGGAAATTCTCTGTATTGTTTCGCTGTAATAATAATTCGTGCGGTGAAATTTTTGTGGCAGTAGGCGATATTTATCAGTGGGAACTACGTGACTATAATCGGCATACTGGAGAAGAAGAATTTGAAGGGTATGAAAAATATTTCAAGCCGGTCATGTTTCGTCCATCTATAGATTTGTTTAGAATCGAACCATTAATACCGAAGCGTATTGCTGAAGAACTGAGAAAAGCTTTTTCGATATTCTTTGCCGACAATAATGCAGCAGCAAATAGGATAAGAGTCACTGTAGAGCACTTGTTGTCGGAACTTAAGGTTCCTACACAAGATAAAAGAGCAAAGCGTTATCCTTTACATGAAAGAATAATGATTCTGGCTAAAAAGAAAAAGGAGACTTCTAATCAACTTTTAGCAATAAAATGGATTGGTAATTCTGGGAGCCATATGGAAGAATTATCGAGAGGAGATGTCATAGATGCTTTAGAAATACTTGAACATACACTACACGAGATTTTTGTTAGGAAGCACAAAATCTTAAAAGTGAAAACCATATCCGCTGCAATTAATAGCAATAGAGGACCTAGAAGGTAATAGATTCGGTTTAATGGCCTATAGAATTTTCAAAGGCACTTTTGCCACCCGCCGCGTAGTTTAGCAAACAACCTCCAAGCCACCCCCTGCCATGACCAAAGCCCAAATCCTCGAAACCGTCAACCAACTGCCGGAGGACTTCGAGCTAGAAGACCTGTTCGAGCGTCTGCTACTCATCAAGCGGATTGAGGAGGGCGTGCGGCAATCGGATAACGGCGAAACGCTGACTGAGGCCGAAGCCAGGAGCTACCTCAGTCGCTGGCTGACCGATACCAGCACGACGGCGTAGTAAGATGGTTATCCACTACACCACCCGCTTCGTGCACGAGTTGGACGAGCAGGCCGATTATCTGGCGCAATATTCAACCACGCGAGCTTCCTTGGTTGTCAATAGCGTCTTCCGGCAGCTTGATTTATTGCGCCAGCATCCGCAATTAGGTCGTATGGTGCCCGAGTTCGGCGACGAAATGATACGGGAGCTGCTATATCGGCAGTATCGAATCATCTACCGCATGGTTGCGGCTGAACGGATTGACGTACTGGCATTCCAGACTGGGTTGCGGCCGTTGCAGCTGCCGCTGTAGTGGCAGTAGGCTATTCAGCGTTTTCCCGCTAGCGCGCGCCAGCGGCTTACTTCCACTGCTGTCGCTGACATGCAGCGGCAGCCTGGGAGAGAAAATATCTAAATATGGATGTAATGCAGAATAAAGTTGGGCGATTACTTTTGAGCAATCACCAACCTTCTGCAATTGCCTCTTATGAAAAAGAACTTCCTCCTTCTGGCCGGTGCTGTGCTCCTCCTTGGTAGCTGCGAACAGGCCCAGAAAGCCAAAGAATCGTACTCCAACCTTGAAAAGCTCAGTGAGGCCAGCAAGGACCTCAGCGCCAACATGGATAAGGCCAAGAAAGAGCGGGCCGAGCGCGAGAAGCGCGGCGACACCCTCTCGCTGCCCTACAAAGAGCTGCAGCAGTACCTGCCCACTACCGTAGACGGCTACACGCCCGGCGAGCTCAAGGGCCAGTCGCAGAAGATGAGCGGCATGGCTTTCTCCACCGCCGAGCGCACTTACACCAAAGGCCCCGACGAGGAAGTAGAGGTTTCCCTCATCGACTACAACGGCTCCAACGCTCTCTACCAGGGCGCGGCGGCCATGATGAGCCTGGGCATCGAGCAGGAAGACGACGACCACATGATGGGCCCCACCGCCGTAAAAGCCGACGGCGTGAAAGGCATGGATACCTTTTACAAAAAGGACGGCCGCGCCGAAATGACCCTCGCCGTAGGTGGCCGCTTCCTGCTCACCCTCAAGGCCGGCAGGCAGAAAGACATGGCCCTGCTCAAGTCCGTCGCCGAAGGCATGGACCTGGAAAAGCTGGCCAAGCTCTAGCCTGGCGGTGACCGACGCTGTGGCACCCGGCTACTCCCCCGGCTTGAGCCGCTGAAACGCGTTGTTCAGCACCTCGGCCCAGGTGGGGTGGGCCAGAATCATGTCTTCCAAGTCCTGGTAGCGCAGCCGGCCGGCCATCGCCAGTTGGAACATGGTCATGATTTCGCCGCCCTGCTCGCAGAGCACGGCCGCGCCCAGCAGCCGGTCGTCGTCACCCACCAGCACCTCCACGAAACCGTCCGTTTCGCCCGTTTGGACGGCCCGGCCGATGGTGCGGGCCGGCAGCCGGCTCACGCGGAACGGAATGCCTTTTTCCTTCGCCTGGTTCTTCGAGAGGCCAATACGGCCCAGCTGCGGCTCCGTAAATACCACGTACGGCATGGGCCGGTGCTCGGTGGTGCGCTTGCTGTTATGCAGTAGCGCGTCGCGCACAATGCGGTAGTCGTCGTAGCTGATGTGGGTGAACTGAGGGCCGCCCTTCACGTCGCCTAGCGCGTACACGCCGCGCGTGCCGGTTTGCAGGTGCTCATTTACTTCGACGTAGCCGTCTTCGTCCAACGTGATACCGGTGTGTTCCAGGCCGAGGTCTTTGGTGTTGGGGGTGCGGCCCACGGCCACCAGCAGGTGGCTGCCGCGCAGGCGGCGCTCGCCGTCCGGGGTGGTCACGGTGAGGGTGATGTGGCCGTCGGCGGCACGGGATACGCGGTGGGTTTCGGCGCTGAGCACCAACTCCACGCCGGCTTCGGTGAGCAGTTCTTCCAGCGGGTGGCTCACGTCGGGGTCTTCGCGGGACATGAGGCGGGACTTGCTGTCGATGACCGTCACGCGGGTGCCTAGCCGCCGGAACATCTGGCTGAACTCGACCCCAATGTAGCTGCCGCCCATAATGAGGAGGTGCTCCGGCTGCTCCGTCATATTCAGCAGCAGCGAGTCGCTGGTGAGGTAGCCGCTGTCGGCCAGGCCCTCAATGTCGGGCACGGCGGCGCAGGTGCCGGTATTGATGAAGACGAGCGGGGCCGTGAGCTGCTGCTCGCCACCGCCCACCAGCGCCACGTGCAGCGTGTGCGGGGCCGTGAACTGCGCCCGCCCGCAAACGAGCGTAATGCCGTCGTGGTCCTTCGTTAGCTTGCGGTGCAGGTTGTCGCGCGAGTGCTGGCGCAGGGTGTGCATCCGTTCAACCACAGCTGCGAAGTTCACCACCGGCTCCGGGGCTTCAATGCCCAGCGCTCCGGCCGTGCGCACGTGGTGCGCCCGTTGGGCCGAGGCCAGCAGTGCCTTGGTGGGCGCGCAGCCGTAATTGACGCAGGAACCGCCCAGAAAGTCGCTTTCGATAAAGGCTACGCGCCGGCCGGCTTCGGCCAGGGCGTAGGCGAGGGGCGTGCCAGCCTGGCCAGCTCCAATAATAATGGCATCAAATGAATCGGCGGGCATAAGGGAGTGTAATGAGCGAATAACTGCCCTTACATACGGCCTGGCTTGCCCAAATGGCTAAGCCCCGTTTCGAAATGCAGCCAAATGTGCGGCAGAAACACGAAATTGCCGTCTGCAGGCGTTGCCTGCCCTCTCCCGCCTTGCCCCGTTGTATGAAGCACTTGCTGCGTTTTGCTTTTCTGCCCGCCCTCACGGGCTGCGCCTCGCTGTATTTCCCGCCCCCGCCCCACGCGCCCATGCTCACGCACCAAGGCGAGTTTTATGGCACGGTCAGCACCAACCAGCACACCAATTACGCCCTGCAAGGGGCTTACGGCCTCACCAACCACCTGGCCGTGGCGGGCACGTTTTCCTCGCTGCACCGCAAAAAATCCGACAAAACGGAGAACATCGACTTCGGCGAAGCCAGCCTGGGCTACTTCACCCGCCTGCCCGACAAGCGCGTGCTGGAGGTGTACGTGGGCGGCGGCGGCGGGGCCACCGAGCGCATCGAGCGCAACGAGGCCCAAATCACCAACAAAACGCTCAACGGCAGCCTGTCCAAGGTCTTCGGGCAAGTGAACTACGCGCAGAAAAAACGCAACAACCTGCACCTTTTCAACCACGACTTCCCGCTCACCTACGGCGTGGCCATGCGCCTAAGCTACATGCAGCTCAATAATTTCAAGATTGATGGCATGGCTGCGCCCGGCGAAAGCAACGTGTTTTTCGAGCCCATCACCTTCACCCGCACCCAAATTGCCGGCCCGGTGCAGTTGCAATTAATCAGCGGCCAGATTTTCGGCTTCCGCAGCAACAAGGACCTGAAAGCGGCTAATTCGGTGTTTCAGGTGGGCATTGTGATTAATCGGGATAAGAACACCACGCTGAACGAGTAGGGTGCGGGGCTTGTCCCCGCCCGGCGTT
>JBBQSQ010000143.1:0-11945 GCA_038213745.1 Cytophagales bacterium | reverse complement strand
GGAGCAGCTGCCCAAGCGCCTCGTGGTGGTGGGCTCGGGCGCTATCGGCGTCGAGTTCGCCTACTTCTACCGCACCATGGGCTCGGAGGTGACGTTGGTGGAGTTCCTGCCCCGCATCGTGCCCGTGGAGGACGAAGAGATTTCGCGCCAGATGGAAAAGTCGTTCCGTAAAATCGGCGTGAACGTGCTCACCAGCGCCGAAGTAACGAAGGTCGACACCAGCGGTGCAGGGTGCCACGTAACCGTGAAAACTGCCAAGGGCGAGCAGCAGATTGAATGCGACGTGGTGCTGAGCGCCGTGGGCGTCACCACTAACCTGGAGAATATCGGCATTGAAGAGCTGGGCATCAACGTGGAGCGCGGCCGCATCATCGTCGATGATTTCTACCAGACCAACGTGCCCGGCATCTACGCCATCGGTGACATTGTGCCCGGCCCCGCGCTGGCCCACGTGGCCTCGGCCGAAGGCATCATTTGCGTGGAGAAAATCGCCGGCCACCACCCCGAGCCGCTCAACTACCAGAACATCCCCGGCTGCACCTACGCCTCGCCCGAAATCGCCAGCGTAGGCTACACCGAAGCCGAAGCCAAAGCCAAAGGCTACGACGTGCTGGTGGGTAAGTTTCCCTTCTCCGCCTCGGGCAAAGCCAGCGCCGCCGGCGTAAAAGACGGCTTCGTAAAAGTCATTTTCGACAAGAAGTACGGCGAGTGGCTCGGGGCCCACATGATTGGCGCGAACGTGACCGAAATGATTGCTGAAGTAGTGGTAGCCCGCAAGCTGGAAACCACCGGCCACGAAATCATCAAGTCGGTGCACCCGCACCCCACCATGTCGGAAGCCATCATGGAAGCCGCCGCGGCGGCTTATGGCGAGGTGATTCACTTGTAAGAGTCACTTGCTTAAGAAACGGCGAGGCCCGGCTGATTCAGCTGGGCCTCGTTGCGTTTTGGCAGATTATTACAGTTGTTATCTTGCCGGAAATATTGATACCTTCTTCTATGCAATCTGCCGATAGCATCCTTCTTTATCAGGCTCCCGACGGCCAAACCCAGCTGGAGGTGCAACTGGACCACGAAACTGTTTGGCTGACGCAGGCACAATTGTCACAGCTTTTTGGCCGGGACCGAAGTGTAATTGGCAAACACCTGCGTAATATTTTTCATACGGGTGAGCTTGCGGAAGAAAGCAATGTGCAAAAAATGCCCATTGCTTTTTCAGATAAACCGGTAAGCTTTTATAATCTGGATGTTATCATATCGGTTGGCTACCGGGTCAATTCGATTAAAGGCACGCACTTCCGCCAGTGGGCCACTGGCATCCTGCGTCAGTACCTCGTGCAGGGCTTCGTGCTGAATGAGAAGCGCCTGCGCGAAAGTGCCCGGCAACTGGCGGACCTCAAGCGGCTGGCGCAGTTGCAAGGCGAAGTGGCCGCGAGCCAGGAATTGACTTCGGACCAGTCGGATGCCTTGCTGCGGGTGCTGGGCGACTACGCCCGGGCCCTCGACGTGCTCGACCAATACGACCATCAGCGCCTGCGCGTGCGGGGCACGGCTACCGAAGAGCCGTTTGAGCTGACCTATGAGGCAGGCTTAGAGGCTGTCGACAGCTTGCGTGTCCAATTTGGCGGCAGCGCGTTGTTTGGGCGCGAGAAGGATGCCTCGTTTCAAAGCTCGGTGCGCTCGATTTACCAGAGCTTCGACGGAGAAGACTTGTACCCGAGCGTGGAAGAAAAGGCCGCCAACTTGCTCTATTTCGTGGTGAAAAACCACTCGTTTTCGGATGGCAACAAGCGCATTGCGGCCTTTTTGTTTGTGTGGTTTCTCGACCGCAACCGTTGCCTTTATCATCCCGACGGCTCGCGCCGGCTGGCCGATAATGCGCTGGTAGCCCTCACGCTGCTCATCGCCGAGAGCAAGCCGGAGGACAAGGACACGATGGTGACGCTGGTGGTAAATCTTATTAATCAGGACAATTAACGCGACGAATTAACATCATCGAGAAATTTTCTTTATTTCACCAAAGCATAAAAAGGCTGTTTCCGGATAAAACATTGCGCCTCCCGTTGCGAGAGAGAATCGGACTTATAATGAGGAGACGTGCAGAAATCGACGCCCACCTTGGCTCCAAACACGGACACTATCCAGTCACAATCCCCACTGTCCAATTGTGCATAGCACACCGTTTTTCCGCTGGTATTCAGCGCCTTTTGGGTGGCGGCGCGGCCATAGTGTCGCACACATAGCTCAATGAAGCGCAAATGAATTTTAGTATGGTCCGTCTCTGCATTTGCCAGAAAAGGCGCGAGCACCTGAATGGCTTCGGGTAACCTGCCGAGCTTTTCATAAGCGTAAGACACCAGAGTCGTCACGTTTACATTGCTTTCGTAATACTCATTCATATCGGAGAATCCGCCATTTTCGAAACCACCTTTTCGTTGTGTCCAATCATCTTGATAGAAGCTTACGACAGCTTGGTAGTGTTTTGTCGCTAGGGGGGCGTTTCCGGTTTTTTCAGCCTGTATGGCCTGCTTAATTAGATTTGTCAAGTAATTCGGTGTCATCACCGGATAACTTGAACGCATATAAGTGAAAATGCCGGTTTCAACGACCGTCGTATCCAGCCTGTTATTAACCACAAATACAGTGTCGTTGCGTCTAATCACCGTATCCGCAAAATAGTAGAGCTTTTCTTCGAGGTCGCAATCAGGACATTCCGGAAACCGGGAATCTGATAGTTGTGGCCGAGAGTTCGGTCTTTCTGGCTGAGAGCAAGAACATACCGCAATTCCGAGGAGTAATAGCAACAGTGAGCAATTCATGAAGTGAGCGAAACGCAGTTGGTAAGGAATTCTAACCAACTGCTGATAAAAATCAGTTGTTAAGTATTTCTTGGCAACTCGAACTTGGGGAGAATTTATGCAGTTTTTGCATAAAACTACCCGCCGGCTGGCCGATAATGCGCCCATGGTCCACACGCTGCTCATCGCCGAGAGCAAGCCGGAGGACAAGGCCATGATGGTGACACTGGTGCTAAATCTGATTAACCAGGATAATTAATCCTGTATAGATTCCATTGGCACTGCCCCTTTCCGTTTCCAGCTCACCAGCCACACGCCCAGGAAGATGAGGGCCGCCTGCCCGGCCTTGCCCCAGGTTAGGTGGTCTTTACCCAGGGCCACGGCGATGAGCACGGCCAGCACCGGCTGCGGGTAGATATACACGCCCAGCAGGGCGGGGGAAGCGTATTTCAGCGCCCAGTTGTTCAGCAGATAGGCCAGGATGGTGAGAAACACCACCATGTAGCCGATTTCGAGCCAGATGTAGAGCGGGAAGTGGGTGTAGTCGGCCTGCACGGCATCGCGCCAGCCAAACGGCACCGCGATGAACGCGCCCACCAGAAACACCCGCGCCAGCACCGTGAAGGCGTGATACTTGCGCATCAGCGGGGCCGACAGCACCAGGTAGATGCCAAACACCGTGGCATTGGCCAGGATGAATAAATTGCCCAGCGTGGCGTGCGGGTACACCGCCGCCTGCGCGTTGCGCCCCAGAATAAGCAGGCCCGCGCCCACCAGGCCCACGCTGATGCCCAGCACGCGCGGCAGCGTAATTTTCTCCTTGAGCAGAATGGCCGAGGCCACGACCACGACAATGGGCGCGATGGTTTGCAGCAGCGACGCGCTGATGGGCGAGGTCAGATTCAGGCCCGAAAAAAACAGCAGCTGGTTGATGCCGATGCCCAGCACGCCGCAGGCTATGGCCCGCAAGTTATCGGCCCGGCCGGTGATTTTATCGTGCGGAGCCACGAAATACTTGATGATGGCGAAGAACAGCGCCGCCCCCAAAATGCGCAGCGTAACGATACCAAACGGCCCCATGTACTTCGGCATCACGTCTTTGGAAAGCGAATAGTTGGCCGCGTAAATAAGGGCAACGAAAAACAGGGCCGCGTGCACGCGGAAGGAATTGCGCATAAAATGTAGCGTAAGCTTTAGCTTGCGCCGTCGGTTGGTAGTCGAAAGCGTCGGCCTTTAACCCGAACTTTGCGTTGCTTGTTGCCGCCTTTCAACGGCAAGCTAAAGCTTACCGCCCGATGAACCTCTTCCCCGACGACGAACCCGCCGCCTTCACCCCGCCGTCCGCGCCTGGGCCCGATGCTCCGCTGGCCGAGCGCCAGCGCCCGCGCCGCCTGGCCGACTACGCTGGTCAGCAGCATCTGGTGGGCGCAACCGGCGTGCTGCGCCGCTACCTCAGTTCGGGCCGTTTGCCCAGCCTCATTCTCTGGGGCCCACCCGGCGTGGGCAAAACCACCCTGGCCCACCTGCTGGCCAGCGAACTGAAACAGCCATTTTCGGCCCTGAGCGCCATTAATGCGGGTGTGAAGGACGTGCGCGACGTGATTGAGAAGGCCAAGCGGCAGCGTGGTACGGTGTTGTTCATTGATGAGATTCACCGGTTCAGCAAGGCGCAGCAGGATGCCCTGCTGGGGGCGGTGGAGCATGGCACGGTCACGCTGGTTGGGGCCACCACCGAAAACCCGTCGTTCGAAGTCATCCCCGCGTTGCTTTCGCGCTGCCAGGTGTACGTGCTGGAGCCCTTGGGGGCGGATACCCTGCGCGGACTGGTGCAAAAAGCCCTGACGGAAGATGCCGCCCTCCAGCAGAAAAAGGTGGTGCTGAAGGAAGACCACGCGCTGCTGGCCCTGAGCGGCGGCGACGCCCGCAAGCTGCTCAACCTGCTCGAAATCGTGGTTCAAAGCACGCCGCTGGATAGAAAAGGTGTCATCGAAATTACTGATGCGGTGGTGCAGCAGGTGGCCCAGCGCCCAATGGCCCGCTACGACAAGGGCGGCGAAATGCACTACGACGTCATTTCAGCCTTCATCAAATCCATCCGCGGCTCCGACCCCAACGCCGCGCTCTACTACCTGGCGGTGATGCTGGAGGGCGGCGAGGACGTGAAGTTCATTGCCCGCCGCATGCTGATTCTGGCTTCCGAAGACATTGGCAACGCCAACCCAAACGCCCTCATGCTGGCCACTAGTTGCTTCCAGGCCTGCACCGTCATCGGCCTGCCCGAATCGGATTTGATTCTCTCCCAAACGGTTATCTACCTGGCTACCTCGGCGAAGAGCAACGCGGCCTACACCGCCATCCGGGCCGCCCAGGCCGAGGTGAAGGCCAACGGCGTGTACCCCGTGCCAGTGCCGCTACGCAATGCCCCCACCCGCCTGCTCAAGCAGCTCGGCTACGGCAAAGAATACGCCTACTCGCACAACGGCGTGGGCAACTTTGAGGAGCAGGAGTTTCTGCCCGACGCGCTGAGTGGCACCCGTTTCTACGAGCCCGGCCCCAATGCCAGCGAGCAAAAGATTCAGGAGCGCCTGCGGGGCTGGTGGGGCGAGAAATACGGCTACTGAGACCGCAGATTGGACCGCAGATTTAACGGATTTTAATGGAATTAACGGATTTTTTGTGGTTTCGAATCGGATTTTGTTTTTGGTGTAATGGCTGCCGGGGTCAAACGATACAGCTGCATGTAACTTGCCGGCTGGTTGAATAGCTAACCAGCTGTTTGGCGAGCACCAGGGAGTGCCGGAACCTTAAAAATCTGTTAAAATCTGCTCAATCTGCGGTCTTATGCGTCAATTCCTTAAATTCACCCTGGCTACAATTGTGGGCCTGGTTCTTTTTTCTGTGCTGGGCTTCCTGCTGCTGGCGGGCATTGCGGGGGCGGCGGCCAGCGCCGGCGACCGCAAGGAAACGGCCGCCAACTCGGTGCTTGAGCTTAAGCTCAACCAACCTTTGGCAGAGCGCGGGCGCGACAGCAAATTCGGTAATTTCGGCGGCGGCAATTCCACCACGGGCCTCGTGGAATTGAAAGAGGCCATTGGCCGGGCCAAGGGCGACAGCGACATCAAGGGTATTCTGCTGAACCTGGAAATCGTGCAGGGCGGCATGGCTTCGCTGGAAGAAGTGCGCAACGCGCTGCTGGACTTCAAAAAATCGGGCAAGTTTGTGGTAGCCTACCACGAGGTGTGCTCCGAGAAAAGCTTCTACCTCTCGTCGGTGGCCAACGAAATCTACCTGCACCCGCAGGGCACGCTCGAATTCAACGGCCTGAGCTCGGAGGTGCTCTTCTACAAGCGGCTGTTTGCCAAGGCCGGCATCGAACCTTACATCTTCCGGGTGGGCTCCTTCAAAAGCGCCGTGGAGCCGTTTTTTCGCGAGAGCTTCTCCGATTCGGCCCGCTACCAAACGGTGTCGTTCCTCAACTCCATCAACGGCTACATGATTGGGGAAGTGGCCAAAACCCGCGGCATTGCCCCGGCCCGCCTTAAAGTCATTAGCGACTCCATGCTGGTGCACAACGCCCCCGACGCCCTGCGCCTGCACCTGGTGACCAAGCTGGGCTATTTTGATGAGGTGCAGGACTACATGCGCGGCAAGCTGGGCCTGGCCAAAGACAAAAAGCCCAGCCTGGTGAGCCTGAGCGACTACACCGACGGCAACGACGAAAAAGAGGGTACTACCAGCGGCAACCGCATCGCCGTTATCTACGCCGAGGGCGACATCGTGACCGGCAAGGGGTCGGAAGACAACATTGGCAGCACCAAGTTTGCCGAGGCCATTCGCAAAGCCCGGCTCGATGAGAAGGTGAAGGCCGTGGTGCTGCGCATCAACTCGCCCGGCGGCTCGTCGCTGGCATCCGACATTATTTACCGCGAAGTGGCCCTGACCAAAAAGGTGAAGCCGATTATCGCCAGCATGAGCGACGTGGCGGCGTCGGGCGGCTACTACATTGCCATGGCCTGCGACACCATCGTGGCGCATCCAAACACCATTACGGGGTCTATCGGCGTATTTGGCGTGCTGCCCAACATTCAGCCGCTGCTGGCCGACAAGCTCGGCATCACGGTGGACCGTGTGACGACGGGTAAGTTTTCGGACCTGCCCACCATCACCCGTCCGCTCTCGGATTTCGAGAAAAAGGTGCTGCAAGGTGAAGTCGAGAATATTTATGCCGACTTCACCACCAAGGCCGCCAAGGGTCGCCACATGCCCGTGGAGCGCCTGCGCCGCCTGGCCTCGGGCCGCGTCTGGAGCGGCCTCGAAGCCAAAAACAACGGCCTCGTGGACGTGCTGGGCGATTACCAGGACGCCCTAAAGATTGCCGCCGCCCGGGCCCACCTCAAGGCCGACGACTACAAAGTGCAGCGCCTGCCGCGCCAGAAGTCGGCGTTTGAAGCCTTGTTTTCCATGTTTGGCGGCGATGAAGCCGAAGCGGCCAAAACCAAGGTCCTAAAGGCCGAGCTCGGCCCGCTCTATCCCGCCTACGCCCAGTACCAGCAGCTGATGCAGATGCGCGGCGTGCAAGCCAGGCTGCCGTACGTGCTGGATATTAAGTAATTGGTAGTTAATCCGTCATCCTGAGCATTCTGCGCATCAAGCAGAATGCTCAGGATGACGGCTTTTGTAATCCCCCAATCATTTATGCTCACCCAACTCAAAGAAGCCGCGGCTTATATTCAGGCCAACTCCCAAAATTTCCTGCCCGAAACCGGCATCATTCTCGGCACCGGCCTTGGCGCGCTAGCTAAAGAAGTCGAAGTCGAATACGAAATAGAATACGCCGACATTCCGCATTTCCCGCTCTCGACCGTGGAAAGCCACGCCGGCCGGCTGCTGCTGGGCCGCATGGCCGGTCGCAAAGTGGCCGTGCTGCAAGGCCGTTTCCACTACTACGAGGGCTACACCATGCAGCAAGTGGCCATGCCCGTGCAGGTACTCAAGCTGCTGGGCATCAGCCGGCTATTGGTGAGCAACGCGGCCGGCGGGTTAAATCCCGACTTTCAGCTTGCCGACCTGATGCTGATTGACGACCACATCAACCTGCAGCCCACCAACCCGCTCATTGGGGCGAACCTGGACGAGCTGGGCCCGCGTTTCCCCGACATGTTTGCCCCCTACGACGCCGACTTGCTGCGCCGCGCCGAAGCGGCGGCGCAGGCCCTGGGCCAGGCCGGTACCACCCGGCGCGGCGTATACGTCAGCGCGCCGGGTCCCATGCTCGAAACCCCGGCCGAGTACCGCTACCTGCGCACCATCGGGGCCGATGCCGTGGGCATGAGCACGGTGCCGGAAGTAATTGCCGCGCGCCACCTCAACTTGCCGGTGCTGGCCGTGTCGGTCATCACCGATTTGTGCGCGCCGGGCCACCTCAAGCCCGTGGTGCTGGCCGATATTTTTGCCGCCGCCGGTCAGGCCGAGCCCCGCCTCACGGCGCTCATCAAGGCGGTGGTGGCCGGCCTGTAGCGCTGGCCCCGACCACGCCTGAGTAGAAAAAAAGGCCGCTGCGAACCCGCAGCGGCCTTTTTTATGGGCTTAGTCTACGGCCTGAACTACGGCTGCGCCGAGAAGGTCCGCTCTTCCAACTGGTTGGTTTTGTTGGTGTAGGTATAGCGCAGCTCGGTGGCGCTGAGCGTAGCCAGGATGTATTCGCTGCTGCTGCCCTTAGCGTCCATGAGGTGGAGCATGGTGTTGTTATTCATCAGCACATAGGTGCCGGCGTAGGTGGTGTTGTCGGCCAGCAGCTTCTGGGTGTAGGTGCCATCCGGGCGGAAGGTGAGCGAGTACTGGTCCTTAATAGCGGCTCCGGTGCCGGTAACCTGGCCGTTTTGCTTAATCTGGTCGAGGCGCCAGCTGCCGGTAGTGAGCTGCTGCGTGGCCGTGAGGGTAGTGGGCTGGGGCGTGGTGCCCGAGTCTTTTTTGCAACTGCCGAGGCTGACGGTAGCCAGCGCCAGCGCGAGGAGGGTGTAGCGAAAGGAATTCATGGGAAAGGTAATTTAATAGATGCTCAGTAGATGCACCGCTGGCTGCCATGGTTGCATTGGCTGCCGGGTATCTTACCTTATTTGAAACATTGGTAGTAGCTGTTTCGCCGTCAATTCCTCCTTTTGAGGGGAATCGATTTATTGAAAATCAGCCCAGGCGCAGTCCGCTGGCTTGCGCTGCGGAAGCCAGTCGTTGGTCGTGAGCGAAAAACAATGCTGTGGAGCTATCCGTCGCCAAAGCACATGCCAGTTGAATCGCGTCGAGGCTGCGCAAAGCAAGGCCGGAATGTTCTTGTAATAGCTGAGCCGCATGAGCCAGCACGGGTTCGGTTAGCGCAATCCATTCGTAATCAGCCAGCGACTGCCGAAAGGTGGCTAAAACAGTGGCGGCCTCTATCGCCAGGATATCGCCACGGCGTATTTTGCGTTGGAACGCATTCACGACTTCAACCCGTGCAAGGTCTGAAAGTACGATTTGCGTCACGGGGACCAAGGCAGCGAGCAAGGCATCGCAGCCCGCTTCCGTCGGGTCATAAAGTTTCACCAGCGATGACGTGTCAAGAAATGCCCGCATATCAGGGCCTTGGTTCCATGTCTTCGCGGTCGGCCAGTACTTCTTCACTTAACGAAGGACCCTGCATGCTTGGGGCTTGTTCACGAGCCCGTTGCCAGGCGGCCCGCAGGCGGGCCATTCGCTCGTTACGAGGGGTATTCTGCGCTGAGTCGGCCGCTGCTCCAGCAGCTACCTCAATAAATCCGCGTGAGTTGTTGGGCTCCAAAAAAACGACCACCACTTCTACCGGAACAGAAGTGGCCGGCGCGGGTTCAATCAGATGAACCTGCCCATTTTCATAAACGCCGCGCAAGGAAGTAAGCATAGCACAAGGTAAAAAAAATTACTTCGACAGCACTTTGGTGGCCATGGTGCCGCTGAGCACCGTGAAGATGCCCACGCCGCCCTGCACGTTGCTAAAAATGCCCGAAGGCTGGGCAAACGGGTTGCCGTTGGCTCCGCGCGCATCGCGCACCGACTGCCGGAAGCGGTAGTACGCCAGGTCGGTGTGGTAGAGGGTCGCTGTCACGGTATCGCCGGGATTGAAGCGGTAGCTGGTGCCTAGCACGAAGGGCTGGCCGTTTAGCAGGCGGTCTTGCACCGAAAAGTCGACTTCCGGCGATTTCAGCAGCGCGCCCTTGGCGGGGCTGCCCTTGTGCAGCTGCAGGCGGTAGCAGTCGTCGGGCGAGGAAGGGTCGCGGAAGTTGGTGAGGAAATAAGCCTTGCGATTGGTACCGGTTTTGTCGTTAAACTTATATTCCACCGAGTCAATCGGAACGGGGGCCAGCATAGTGGTATTGCCCGTAATATGGCGGCCCTGGGTATCGCGCACGTCGATTTTGAACACGTCGCCGGCCTTGGCCACCAGCGGGTCGCGGCCGATATGCGAGTGGAATTTTTCGCCCGAAGTCGTGTCGACCAAGGCCTTGTAGTTGGGGTTGAAGGCCAGCGGCACGGGCGCACCGTTGGGCAGCGTCAGCGTCACCGTTACGTCGGTGGGCACCTGGGGCAGCACCGCGCCCAGGTAGGGCACGGAGGTGGTCACGGCCAGGCTGGGCACCTTGCCAGGCTCCAGGTAGCACTCCACGACCAGTTCGGAAGAGTAGGAGGGCAGTGGCACGTTGATGTCGTTCTGCAGCTTGCTGCAGCCGGCCAGGGCCAGCAGCAGGAGGGAGCCAAGGGTTTTGGAGAAGGGGGGCATGTTAGGGCAATAAATTTTGGCCGTCATGCTGAGCTTGCCGAAGCATCTCTGCCGCGAAAGTAAAATTAATTACTACTGCGGTGGGGATGCTTCGGCAAGCTCAGCACGACGTTCTGATAATAACAGTAACGCCTCAAAACCGGAAATTATAGGTCAACGATGGGATGACCGGGAACAGCGATACCTGCTTGGCCGCGAAGCCCGTAACGCGGTCGGTGGTCTTGTCGCGCACGGTGTCGAAGAACACGAAGTAGGCATTGCGGCGGTTGTAGGCGTTGTAGATGCTCAGCGTCAAATCCTGGTTGCGGCGGGTGCCGATTTTGTACACCGCGCCCAAATCGAGCCGGTGGTAGGGGATGAGGCGGTAGGAATTGCGGTCGGGGTAGATGGGCACTGGGCGCGGGTCGATGCCCACGCTCGAACCCGGAATGTCCTGCACGCCGAAGCGGCCCAGCGGCAGCGTGGTCAGGTTGCCCGAGGTGTAGATGAAGCTGGCCGTGAGGCTCAACCGCGCGTTGAGCTGATGGATGACTACCACGGTCAGGTTGTGGCGGCGGTCGTAGTTGGGGTGGAAATCCTGGCCCCCGTTCACGCCGTTGGTGCCGTTCTGGGGCTGGAAGTTGCGCCAGCTCCAGGCCAGGGTATAGCCAATCCAGCCGGTGGTGCGGCCGGTTTTCTTCTCCAGGTACACTTCGTTGCCGTAAGCCCAGCTCTTGCCTAGAATGAATTCCGCATCCAAATCGGGGTTGGCAAACAGCTGCGCGCCATCGCGGAAATCGACCTGGTTCCGGCCCCACTTGTAGTACAGCTCATTCGTTAGCAAGTACTTGCCGCCACCCAGCAGGAAGCTGCCCCCGGCGCTCACCTGCTGCGAGCGTTGCGGCTGCACGCGCAGCCGCGAAGGGTACCAGATATCCGTCGGCAGCGTCGCGCCCGAGTTCGTGACCAAGTGAACGTACTGGTACATCAGCGCGTAGTTCAGCTTGAACGAGGTTTTGTCGCTCAGCGAGTAGCGGGCGGCGGCGCGGGGCTCCAGGCCGCCGTAGGGGTTGTCGCCGCTCCGGAAGCCGGTCAGGCGCAGGCCGCCTTCGAGCTGCAGCTTGTCGGTGGCCTTGTAGTTGTCGGAGGCATAAACCGCGCCGTCGAGGCCGTAGTAGTTCACGTCGGAGCCGCAGTTGACGCGGCCGTCGCTGGAGTTGGAAGTGCGCCGGCCCACTCCGAAGGTGTGCTGGGTGAGCATGGCCCCAAACTTCACTTGGTGCCGGTCGTTGGGCGTGTACTCGAAATCGGTGCGCCCGGTGTAGTCGGTGATGCGCGAGCCCAGCGTGAAGCTGAACTGGTCGAGCTTGTTGGTGAGG
>JBBQSQ010000142.1:0-12009 GCA_038213745.1 Cytophagales bacterium | reverse complement strand
AAATCCTCTGGCGCTTTTGCAAGCATTATTGGCTTACGTCCGATGCCTACCAAACGCCGCTCACGCTCTGGCTGCACGTCACCGACCTGCTACGCGCTATCGGCACCCCAAACTACCAGATTACTTTTGCCTGACTACTTATTAGGATTATTTCACCTAAATGGAATGATAAATGAACGGTTAGGTCTTGAATTATTTTCAACTTTTGCTCAATGTCCGTTTATTCTAATTCTAATTTGCTTAATTCTAATTTAATTTCTTCTATTTGATTTTTAAACTTTGTTATATTTTCATTTAAAATATTTTGGTCTGCAATATTTCTGTTGACTTGCCAAGTGTCTATTTCGTTTATGTCAGTTGTTTGGTTACCAACCAATTTATTTAATTGGAAGTCTTGCCAAATTATAAGATGATTTAATATTTGCCAAATACTACTAGGTGAATTATTATTCGTCAAGCTTGCCTGTTGCGCATCTAATTTGTCAAACACTTTAAAAGTGTCAAAAGAGTCAGCAAATAATGGTTCTAATTTCATAAGTCTTTTCCTGCGCTTGCGCACAACATTAAAACACCCGCTACTTGCAAGGTACGCAAGTAGCGGGTGTTTTAATGTTGTGCGCAAGTCAATAGCGTATAGAATACCAAATCTGAAGCAATTACGCTACTGACGCTCCTTGCCCCCATACGCTAGCCGGTCCTTCACCCTATTCAGCGGAGCCTCCAGCCAGTGCCAGGAGGCGGCGGCTAACAGCAGCAGCACGGGCGTTAGTAACAGAACAGTGGGCAGCGGGCTCAGCCAGAACTGCCGAGCATCGGCAGCCGGAAAGAGCCGGAAAATTGCCCGCTGGTAAAACACCACTAGCAGCAGGTGGTAGAGGTAGCAGCCGTAGCTGCGCTGGCCCACCCATTGAAGCACTGGTGAAAGCAGGAAATTGCTGCCGTGCGCTTGGCCGAAATCGGGTCGGTGCAGCACCCAGCTGAGCGTGATGAAGGCGGCCCCGCTGCCCACGGTGGTGTAGACGAGCAGCCAGCATGCGTGTGCGTTGGTGAGGTGAGTGGCAGCCCAGAGAGCAGCCCAGGCCAACCAGCTCAGTAGCACCCACTGGCCCCGCGCCAACTGCCGCACCCGCGGATGATGCTCCACGATGCGCAACACCGCGCCAATGGCAAACATATCGAGGCAGGAGGGGAGCAGCACGAGTACGAAATCGGGCGATACCCAAGCGCTCCAGGCGATTCGGAACAGCAGGCCGGCGGCGGCTACGGCCAGCAGCGGGAGAGTGCGCCGGCCCACCAGGCCCAGCAGCAGCGGCCAGAGCAGGTAAAACTGCTCATCGACGGCCATGGTCCAGTAGTGGCCCACGCCTTCGCCCCAGTGGTGTAGGCGGTAGAACAGCAGGTTGGAAACTGGCAGGATAAACCAGCCGGGGTATTCGCGTAGGGTGGCCAGCGGCAATAGTGCCCCCAGTAGCAGGGCCAAGTAGTAGGGCGGCAGAATGCGCAGGATGCGCCGCTGATAAAACGTGCGTAGCCGCTGCCCCCAAGCGCCCGGGGCCCCGGGGTACAGCTGCTGCTTCCAGATGATGCCCGAAATCAGGTAGCCGCTGAGGACGAAGAAGGTGATGCGGCCCACCTCGCCCAGTGGGAAGGGTGCCCGCGTCCAGTGTGCCAGCACTACCAGCCACACGGCAAGGGCCCGCAGCCCGTTGAGGGCGGGGCGGTAGGCAATGGGCGAGGGGGCCCCTGGTTGAAGGCTGGAAGGAGTCAAAAGAAAGTCATGCTGAGCATTTTGCGCATTAGGCAGAGACCGAAGCATCGCCACTGCGCAAGAATGCTACGTAATGCGGCAGCGATGCTTCGGCTCCGCGGACGCCAGATGGGCACGACGTTCTGGTTGGGGGCTGCTGGGCGGCGAAGGCTAGCCCAGGGTGTGGTAAACAGCCTGCACGTCTTCGTCATCTTCGAATTTCTCGATGATGGTCATGACTTCCTCCAGCTGCTCATCATTTAGCGAAACCGTGGTGTTGGGTACGCGCTGGAGGTTGACGCTCACCACGTGGCGGCCCTGGGCTTCGAGGGCTTTCTGCATCTGGCCAAAGTCGGTGAACGCAGTTTCGACCACGATGTACTGGTGCTCGGTGCCGTGCTCGTCTTCTTCGGTGGTTTCGTACACGTCTTCGGCTCCAAAGTCGATGAGCTCCAGCTCCAACTCGTCGCGGTCAAGCCCTTCGCCAGCCAGCTTGAACACGCCTTTGCGGGTGAAGGTGTAGTCGCTGCTGCCGGCCGTGCCCAAGGTGCCGTCGTTGCGGTTGAAGATGAGGCGCACGTTGCTCACGGTGCGGGTGGGGTTGTCGGTGGCGGTTTCGATGACGACGGCCACGCCGTGGGGCAGGTAGCCTTCGTAGACAACTTCCTGGTAATCTTTCTCTTCCTTGCTGCTGGCGCGTTTGATGGCGGCTTCGACCCGGTCTTTGGGCATGTTCACGCCTTTGGCGTTTTGCATGGCGGCGCGCAGGCGGGCGTTGGAGTCGGGGTTGGGGCCGTTTTCCTTCACGGCCATCACGATTTCCTTGCCGATGCGGGTGAAGTCTTTCGACATTTTATCCCACCGCTTCATTTTGCGGCCTTTGCGAAATTCGAATGCGCGTCCCATTTAGGTCAGTTAACAAGTATCAGTTAGCAATGAACCGTTTCGGGCGGGCTGCTGCGGGCAGAATCGGCGAAACGGGCCGCAAGTTAGCCAGAAGGGGCGGGGGACGCCAAACGCCACGGGGCCGTTTGGTTAGCGGCGGCGTTTTTTGCCGGTTTTGGGCTTGGGCGCAACGGGCACAGTGGCCGGCTGGGGCTCGGCGGCCACCAGTTCGTACACGCCGCGGTTGCCGGCCGGATAGCCCAGGATGGTGAGCGTGAGCCGCCGCGTGGCCGGGGCAAACCGAAACGTGCCGCGCTGCACGTCGGAGCCTTTCAGGTCGGTGTAGGCGAAGCGGATGCTGTCGCCGGCGAGAACGAAGCGGCCGGTCTGGTTGAAGTAGTGCGGGCCGCTGGGCAGCACAATGCTCATGTGCTTCTCGTAGCGGCCATCGGGGCGCAGGGTGAGGGAGCCGCCCACGCCGCGTACTTCCGTGGGCGGGTCGGTGCTGGTGGTGTCGTACACGGTGTAGGCCGTGTAGTGGTAGGTGCTAAAGAAGTCGGGCAAGGGCGCAACCTGCTGGGCATGGGCCGTTTGCGGGAGCAGTGGCAGGAGAAGTAAGGCGCTGGAAGCTAAGAGAAAACGCATATAGTAAGTGAGCCTGAAGGCCGCCGACCGGGAAATTGGACCGAACGAAAGCGCATCCGAAGGTAGTGCTAGCCAGGAAGCCCGACGCCGACGCCCTGGCCTAACAAAGACAATGCCCAGTCAGTAATGGCCGCTGGGTTGGTGCCGATTCAGCGCCCCCTACGCGGCGTTTGCCATGCGCAAAAGGGCTGGTGATAAGCCTGGCATTATCCGAGTAGAACCTAATGGGCGTACCGGGGCTGCTCAAACAACGTATGCTGGCAGCCCTTTTCTGTTCAGCACATCCCTTGGGGAATAGTTAAAAGTTGAGGGTTATAAGTTAAAATGCAATCCATTAGCATTTTAACTTATAACCCTCAACTTTTAACGCAACATGTTGGCCTGAGAAGGGCGTTGGCTAGCTGCCCACGCCACTCCGGTACAGGGGCGGCGCGGGCGGCGACACATACCCTTTGGGCCTGTTGTAATCAGCTCGTTTTTTAGGGCTCGCCGATTTTTTGCCGCGCCGCCGACCACCCGTGAGCAGCCACGCGGCCCCCACTGCCAGAATGCTCGCGCCCACAATGGCGGCTTGTGTGGGCAGCTTGTCTTTGGGGGCCGGTGGCAGGTATGCGACGCCGCTGGCGTCGGTGCGGGCGGGTTCGTGCACGTAGCGGCCGTGGGCCGGCACGGGGTAGTTATCGGCGAGGTGCCGGAGGCCAGCGGCCGCCCTGGGGCCCGTGATAACCGGGCCGTGGCCGCAGCCAATGGCTTTCGGGGCTAAATCGGCCAGCGTCTGGACCGATTGGCGGGACGCTTCCCAGTCGTAGTTGAATGGCGTGCCGGCCCGGCTGATTTCGGGCTTGCCCAACAGCACGGCCGGAATCGAATCGTGGTGGCAGGTGGCGAAAGCATCGCCACCAATGAGCACGCGGTCGGCTTCGCGGAAGAAGGCCAGCTGGCCGGGGGCGTGGCCGGGCACGTGCAGCCACTGCCAGGCCATAAGGAAAGGCGTGCTGGGGTCGTCGGGGTTGAGGGCCTGTACCCGGTCGCCCAGGTTGGGCAGCTGCGCGGGGAAGAGACGGCTCATGAAGGCCAGCGAGCCGCCCACGGTGGGGTCGCTCGGCGGGAAAAGCGCTTTGCCGGTGAGGTAGGGCAACTCCAGCGGATGCGCGATGATGGGCACATTCCAGTGGTCGGCCAGTTCCCGGGCCGAACCCATGTGGTCTAAGTGCCCGTGGGTGAGCAGAATAGCCTCGGGGTGGGTGCCGGGGTAAAAGAGCTTGTCGGCGGTGGCAATGATGGTTTTGGCGCTGCCGGGCAGGCCGGTGTCAATCAGCACCCACTCGCCGGGCGTGCCGGTTTCGACAAAATACACATTGACAAAACGCTGAATGCGGAGTTGGGTCACGCCGGCGGCTACAGTATCCATAGGGGTTCAGTAGGGATGGTTAGGCCAGTGAATACGCATGACTCGGGTTTAGGGCTGCATTGGGGCCGCTATTTATCGCCCGCGGCCGGGGCGGTAACTATCTTGGGAGGGGAACAGAAAAAAACAGGCCCGGCCGCGTAACGAATCGGGCCGGGCCAGGTAATCCTTCTACTCGCCGCCCCGGCAGGCAACCGCCGGGCGCGGGCGCGCATCTGTTCCTTATCATTCTAACCTTCATTCCCAACCCCATGAAAACCCTGATTTCTGCACTGGCGCTGGCCTGTGGCACCCTCTGCGCCGCAGCCCAAACGACTTCCGCCCCCGTTTTCAAGCTGAACTGCCAAGATGGAGGCTGGACCAGCTACAAGCTGCTGAAGAACTACTGCGAAACCCGGGACCTGGCCTTCGAGGCCCCCGCCGGCCGGCCGCTCACCGTGAATGCCGACCCCAACGGCGGCATCACGGTGCACGGTTGGGATGGGCCCGATGTGCGGGTGCGCGTAAAAGTGCAGGCCTGGGCCGCCACGGAGGAAAAAGCGGCCGCCCGCGCCAAGCGCATCACCATTGGCACCGCCAACAATAGCCTGCGCGCCACCGACCCCGATAAGGACAAGGACTGGAGCGTGAGCTACGAAATATTCGTGCCCCGCACCACCGCGCTGGCCCTCAACACGGTGAACGGCGGCATTAGCCTCGACAACCTCAACGCCGCCATTACCTTCGAAACCACCAACGGCGGCGTCGACCTCGCCAACCTGGGCGGCCAGGTGAAGGGCGAAACCACCAACGGCGGCGTCAACATCACCCTCACGGGCAGCAAATGGGACGGTAAAGGCCTCGACGTGACCACCACCAACGGCGGCATTCACTGGAAACTGCCCCGCACGTATTCGGCCCAGCTCTACACCAGCACCAACATGGGCGGCATTCGCACGAGCTTGCCGGTCACCAAATCGGGCATGTTCCACAAGCAGGTGGAAGCCAGCCTCGGCCAGGGCGGGGCTCCGGTGAAGGCCGTAACCACCAACGGCGGCATCGACGTGGACCAGGGCCGGGATTAAGTTGACAGTTATTGGTTGTCAGTTGTCAGATTTTTGCAATCGCTTGACTAACAAATGACAACTAATGACTGACAACTTAAATCTCAGCAGCCGCAGCTGAAATCCGGGTAGTCGGCGTACGCCGGGGCGGGCGTATCATCGAGCCGGATGAGGTGGTCGAGCCGGATTTCCTCGCCCGATTTGAGGCGCATAAATTCTGCTTTGTCGCGGATAAAAAACGTGTCAATTACGCCTGAATCCAGGCAGAGCTGGTGCAGGTCGTTGAAGTACTGCAGGGCCACGCGGCGGCGTTGGGTGGCGGCGGCCTCCAGCGCATCGTAGAAGCCGCAGTCTATGGGTTGGTAGTCGGTGCTCATCGGTGAAAGCAGGGCATTGGCGCGGGGCGGGCCCGCCCCGGGGCAAACGGGTAACCCGCCCTTCTTGTTGCCCCTGGGGCCCGCTCAGGCTGGCTGGGCGGGCACGCGCGGGTTCATCACCCGGAACCAGAGCGGCGGCACGGTGGCCAGCAGCATCATGCCGGGGTAGCCGGTGGGCATTTGGGGGGCGGCGGGCTGGTGCCGCAGGGTGTGGTAGGGGCGGCTGGCCAGGTAGTGGTGGTCGGAGTGGCGGGTGAGCTCATACAGCAGGATGCGGCCCAGGGCGTGCTCGGAGTTCCAGGAGTGGTGGGGCTGCACCCGCTCGTAGGTGCCGGGGGCCGTTTGGCGGCGCAGCAGGCCGTAGTGTTCCACGTAGTTCACCAGCTGAAACAGTGCGTAGCCCACAGCCGCCGCACCCAGCCAGGCTAGCAGGCCGGCCGGCCCTACCCAGGCCCACACCAGCGCTGCCAGTCCCAACTGCACGGCCTGAAACTGGAGCATCTGGTTGCCGGGGCTCCACCAAGGCCGGCCCAGCCGGTGCAGGCGCTTGGCCTCCAGCGCCCAGGCCGAGCGGTACTCGCCGAGCACGGCCCGCGGCAGAAAGTGCCAGCACGCCTCGTGCAGGCGGGCCGTGACGGGGTCGGCGGGGGTGGCCACGTGGCGGTGGTGGCCGCGGTTGTGCTCAATAAAAAAATGGGGGTACCAGGTGCTCAGCAGCAGGGCCTGCGCTAGGCGCTGCTCCCAGCCGTGGGCGCGGTGGCCCAGCTCGTGCGCCACGTTGATGCCCAGCGCCCCGCAGCAGATGCCCACGCCGCACACCGCGCCCGCGGTTTCGGCCCCCGAAAAGCCGCGCGTGGCCAGCGTGTGCAGGAAGTAGGCCAGCAGGGCGTATTGCAGCGGCACGTTGAGGTACAGCAAGCCGTCGAAAAACGCGTGGCGGCGGGCTTCGGTGGCGGCCGGGGCATTGGGCGTTGGCGGGGCGGGAGGGCGCAGCCATTCCAGCAGCGGCACCAGCCCAAAGGCGTAGGCCAGGGTGAGCCAGGTGGCGGCCCCGCCCCACCACAGCCCAAGGGCGGCCGTGAGGGGCAGGGTGTAGGCTACCAGGTAGCGGAGGTCGCGGAAGGAGATGGACATGGCCGGCATAGCTAAGGGTACGCGGCCGGCTGCGGGGCTGGCCGGGTGGTTAAATATACAGCTTTGGAAAGGGGAATTACAAGGGCCGTGGCCTGCGAGTGCGGCGCGAAGATTTCGGGGCTGAAGTAGGGCAGGGGAGGAGAAAAAAAGTGCGCCACGCTGAACGCAGCAACCCCTTACCCAGGCAATTACCCGCCGAAATAAAGCAACTGGCCGCCGTATCCGTTTAACTACCTGCGGCCGCGCATCGTGGCCGCGCAAACCTCTTAAATTATCACAGTATGAACATTGGAATCATTGGGGCCGGCCACATCGGCAGCGCCCTTGCCGTGCGGCTCGTCAGCCTCGGCCACTCAGTCCGCATTGCCAACTCCCGCGGCCCCGAAACCCTGACCGACGTGGCCCAGAAAACCGGTGCTGCGCCCGTTACGGCCGAGGAAGCGGCTAAGGGCGCCGAACTTATCGTGGTCACCATTCCGCTGAAAAACATCCCCGACCTGCCCAAAAACCTGTTCGCGGGCGTGGCCGCCGACGTGCCCGTTATCGACACAAGCAACTACTACCCCATGCTGCGCGACGGCCACATGCCGGAGCTGGAGCACGGCGAGCTCACCGAAAGCGAATGGGTGCAGCAGCACCTGGGCCGCCCGGTGGTGAAGGTGTTCAACAACATCTACGCCGACCACCTGCAGAACAAAGGTGTGCCCGCCGGCACGCCCGGCCGCATTTCCCTGCCCGTGGCCGGCGACGAGCCCGCCGCCAAGCAAAAAGTAATGGCCCTGGTGGAAGAGCTGGGCTTCGACGCCGTGGACGACGGCACCCTGCACGAGTCGTGGCGCCAGCAGCCCGGCACCCCCTCGTACGGGGCCGACCTGCCCGCCGACAAGCTGCGTGAGCACTTCGCCAACCTCGGCACCAAGCGCACCGAGGCCCAGCACGCTGAGTACCTGGCCAATCATGCTAAGACAGAAGAGGCCATGGCGGCGCAAGGCATCCAGTTGAAGTAATGACAAGTGGTTGGCGCGCGTCTGTGACGCGTGCCGGCTGGGTTCGAGCCTGGGGCTCGGATATGTGTCGGTTGGCAAGTGCGCGCGAGTTGTTCGCCCCCGAGCCCCAGGCTCGACGCCAACAGGCAGCGCGTCGCAGACGCGCGCCAGCTAGCGTAGCTTGCGCTGCGTAAATACCATCAATCCCAGCACGGGCAGCTGCCGCCGCGCCGATGCATAATGCCCAGCTATCAACCCCGATGAAATACCTACTGCCGCTGATTTCGCTAGGGATTTGCCTGGCCGCCTGCCAAAGCAACCCCACCACCCCCGCCGCTGTTGACGTAGCCACTCCCGCCGCTGCCCCGCCGCTGCCAGCCCCGGCAGCGCCCACCAACCCGGAGCATATTGAGTGGAGCGAGCTCACCGTCAACGGCAAGCTCAACAAGCAGCTTACCACCCAACTGCTGAAGAATCAGTTAGGCCGCCCCGACAGCATCGTCAGGGGAGCCGTAGAGTGTTGCAGCGGCCTGGATATTCCCATGAACAGCCCCGATGGCGACTTTTGGTACTATGGCAAAACGATGTACGAGGTGAATGGTACCCAGGCAATTTTAGCCAATTTCAATGTCACGTCGGGCAAGTTTCAGGGCAAGTTGAGGCAGCTCATTCTCAACCAAAACACCACGCTGGAAGACGTGCGCCGCTTTTTCCCCCAGTCGGCTAAAGAAGCCGACGTACCGGCCACTGGCCGCCCAGGCGAAGTAATGAGTTTGCCTTTCTTTTACAAAGGCACAGCGGCAGATGCTTCCCTGAACCTGATATTTAAGCAGGGCCATTTGCAGGAAGTGGAATTTTGGTACCCCAGCTAATTTTTCGGCCGTTCCCAGTAGCTGTTGCTGCTGAAGAAGCGGAGTAGTTTGCGCTGCATCGGGTGCGGAAAGGGATATTTCGGCAGCTACCGCTGTTGCGCACGTATCTTAGGGTAGCAATAAGAAAACGCCATGGTGATTGTGCTAGTAGAAGTGCCCGATGAAGCAACTGTGGAGGTGCTTCGCCAGCAAAAGAATGTTCATGTAGTTGGAATCATCGCGCAACCGGTGCTGGCCGATTCACCGGCCCCCGCCGAAGCGCGGCCCAAGCGTAAGTGGGCCGGTTCCTTATCTGATGCGGCGGCCGACAGCCTGCGTGCCCATACCGAACGAGTAAGGTCAGAATGGGAGCGAATTTTCTAATTGATACCAACGCGGGCATCGATTTTTTAAATGGCAAGCTGCCCCCAGCCAGCACCGTTTGGCTGGAACAATTGCTCGACGCGCAACAACTGGCCATGTCGGTTGTGGTGCGAATTGAATTGCTTTCCTGGCAGGGCGCACCCGCCGAGATGCAAGCCTTGGAGGACTTTATCGCCGCCACCGAAGTGCTGCCGCTTGATGAGCCCGTCACCCAACAAACCATCCGCCTGCGCCAGCAGCACCGCGTGAAGCTGCCCGATGCCATTATCGCCGCCACGGCCCTCGCCCACAACCTCCCGCTGCTGACCCGCAACGTCAGCGACTTTCAGGCCCTGGCTTGCTTAGCTGTCATAAATCCTCATGACATTACTCAATTGCCATCTCCGGTATTGCCGTCTTCGATAAGAATTCAAGATGAAGCCGTATTAATTTCTCAAGGCGAAGACGGTAGTGACTATATTATAAATACAGCAGAATTAGATGAAATTCGGGGTGACATAGCAGTTGGATTGTCAGAATGGACAATGCAATTACTCGATAAGACCTGGATTACTCCGGCATTGCTGCTTGAATTAGCTGTATTAACTCAAAAAATTAAGCCTGACAACCAAATAAATTGGCATAATACTTTCGCGATAGTGGAAAAAAAGAATTATCTGGAAAAGGCAGGTGAAATACTGGATATGTCTGATGAACCGGGAGGAGAGGGTAGTGCCTTTGGGGAGGTGTTAAAGATGATTAATCTCGGACAAGAAGAACAAAACGACGAAACAAATACGAGGATAGCAGAGATTGTCAATAGAAAATTGGCGGAATATGGCTTGCCAATCAAAGATTAATGACTAGCCTCATGGAACCCCTTACCGCCCACCGCCCCGCCCTCGCCGCCCTGTGCCGCCGGCACCACGTGCAGCGCCTGGCTGCGTTTGGCTCCGTGCTAACGCCGGCTTTCGGGCCGGCGAGCGACGTGGATTTCGTGGCTACCTTCCAGCCCATGCCGGTGGAGGATTACGCCGATAATTACCTGGTCCTCAAATTTGCCTTAGAGCAGATGTTGCAGCGGCCTGTCGATTTGTTAGAAGCGCAGGCCCTGCGCAACCCTTATTTCCGCGCCCGGGTGGAGGCCACGCAGCAGGTGATTTATGAATGTTGATATTCGTGCCTGTCTCTACGACGTGCAGCAGGCCATTCTCGAAATCGAAAGCTTCTTTGCGGGTCAGCCGATGCTATTTGCCGCCTACCAGGCCGACACCCGCACCCGCCGCGCCACCGAGCGCAACCTCGAAATAATGGGCGAAGCCGTGGGCCGCATCCTCAAAGCCGACCCCACGTTTCAACTCTCCAACGCCCGCCAGATTATCGCCACCCGCAACCGCATCATCCACGGCTACGACACGGTTTCCGATGAAATGGTCTGGGGCATCGTGGTGCGCCACCTGCCGCTGCTGAAACAGGAAGTAGCGGCGCTGCTGAACGGCTAATCTGTCCGAAGGCCGCGTACCTTGCTGAGGCTGGTTTGGTAACTGGCTTATTGCTCCCCCATGAAGTTCCGCCCTACGCTATTCCTCGCCGGGGCTTTGTTACTCAGCATCGGCCCGGCTGCCCGCGCCCAGCAGGCCCCCTCGCCCTACACCACCCGCTTCGCCGTGGAGGCCCCCATCACGGCCGGGCTGCTGGGCCTGAGTGCCACTGGCCTGCTCTTGGTGCAGCACAAGCGCACCATCACCGACGCCGACCTCGCGGCGCTGGACCGCGCCAACATCCCGGCCGTCGACCGGTTTTCGGCGGGTCGCTACAGCGAGCGGGCCCAGCTCATCAGCGACGGCTTTTGCTACGGTACCCTGGCGCTGGTGCCCGCCCTGCTGGCTTTTCAGCCCAACGTGCACGGCCGCTACGGGCAGGTGGCCGGCCTCTACCTCGAAACTATGAGCAGCACGGCCGCCCTCTTCACCCTCACCGTGGGCACCGTGTACCGCTACCGGCCCTACCTCTACGGCCCCGAGGGCGGCGAGCTGCGCCACGGCCCCGTGGCTACCGACTCGTTCTTCGGCGGGCACGCGGCCCACACGGCCACGGCCACCTTCTTCGCCGCCCAGGTTTTTCACGATTTCAACCCCGGCTCCAAAGCTGAGCCCTACGTGTGGGGAGTGGCCGCCGCCGTGCCCGCCGTGGTGGCCTACTACCGCATCCGGGCCGGCAAGCATTTCCTGACGGATAATTTGGTGGGCTACGCCGTGGGGGCCACCGTGGGCGTTATGGTGCCGCGTCTGCACCGCAACGACACGGTTTTCGACCCGGCCCTGGTGCCTCCGCAACGCTTCACCGATTCGGCGGTGGGCGTGGGGGTAGGGGCGGCGGTGGGGCTGGTGGCGCTGCATTTCTACAAGCGGCTGCACGGCACGGGCGTGTCGCTGGGGCCGATGCAGGGGGCGAACGTGAATGGCTACGCGTATGGCGGCGTGCGTTGTAGCGCGAACGTTTAGTTCGCGTCCCCCAACCAGCCGGTGGTGCGGAAACCGACAAAAAAGTTCGCGCGACACACGCCCGTG
>JBBQSQ010000141.1:0-12045 GCA_038213745.1 Cytophagales bacterium | reverse complement strand
GCCTAAGTTTACCGGCTATTTTCCGTTTGCCCGGGCCCGCGCGGCCGGCAGTTACCCCTCCGATTCCGACGGGCAGCTGGGCCCCCTGCTGCCCACTTCCGCCCCCAGCGCCGACGAACGCGAAAGCACGGGGCAGTTTGTGCTCAGCCAGAACGTGCCCAACCCGTACACCGACCAAACCACCATTCCCTTCGTCCTCGCCTTTGCCGCCGATGTGCAGCTTTCCCTCTTCGACCTGCTGGGCCGCAAGGTGGCCGGCATCATCCGCACGGGCCTGCTGGCCGGCGAGCACCACATCCGATTAAATCTGTGCGGCCTCGGCCTGGCGGCCGGCACTTACGTATACCAACTGCGCGTCACCAACCGCTACGGCGTTTTTCGCCAAAGCAGGTTGATGACGGCCAGCTAAAAAATGTGCGGGAGAAATGAGTGAAGCCCCGGGGCCGACCGCTGCAACGGTCGGCCTTTTTTTGGGCGCACCACGGGCTGCCGAAGCCGGCGCGCGTCGGCACAGCTGCATTCGGCCGGCCCGCGCTTTCAGGTTAGGCAGCGGCAGCCGTACTTTGTGGCCGGAGCGCCCGCTGGGGCAACCCGGCTTTTTTCGCTTCCCCTTCCACCGCGGCGTTGCCGCTCATTTTCTTTCTTATGGCTGACCAAACCCTTACCGGCCTGCGGGCCGGCGTGCTGCACGGCGACGAAGTACAGGCCCTTTTTGGGCACGCCAAGGCCCACGGCTTCGCCCTGCCCGCCGTGAACGTGACCGGCACCAACACCGTGAACGCCGTGCTCGAAACCGCCAAGGCGGTGAACTCGCCGGTTATCATCCAGTTCTCGAACGGCGGCGCGCAGTTCTTCGCCGGCAAGTCGGTGCCCAACGATAAGCAGCAGGCCAGCATCGCGGGCGGCATTTCGGGGGCCCAGCACGTCCACCTGATGGCCGCCCTCTACGACGTGCCTGTGATTCTGCACACCGACCACGCCGCCAAAAAGCTCCTGCCCTGGATTGACGGCCTGCTCGATGCCGGCGAGAAATACTACCAGACGCACGGCCAGCCGCTCTACAGCTCGCACATGCTGGACCTTTCGGAAGAGCCGATTGCGGAGAACATCGAAATCTGCAAGCGCTACCTGGAGCGCATGGCCAAAATCGGCATGACCCTCGAAATCGAGCTCGGCGTGACCGGCGGCGAAGAAGACGGCGTGGACAATTCCGACGTGGACTCCAGCAAGCTCTACACCCAGCCCGAAGAAGTGGCCTACGCCTACGAGCAGCTGAGCGAAGTGAGCCCACGCTTCACCATCGCGGCCGCGTTTGGCAACGTGCACGGCGTGTACAAGCCCGGCAACGTGAAGCTCCAGCCCAAAATCCTGCACAACTCGCAGGAGTTCCTGCGCCAAAAGCACAACATTGAAGCGGCCCTGCCCATCGACTTCGTGTTTCACGGCGGCTCGGGCTCCAGCCAGGCGGAAATCCGCGAGGCCATCAGCTACGGGGCCATCAAGATGAACATCGACACCGACCTGCAATGGGCGCTGTGGGAAGGCATCAAGGACTACTATGTGAAAAACGAAGGCTTCCTGCAAGGCCAGATTGGCAACGCCGGCGGGGCCGACTCGCCTAACAAGAAGTATTACGACCCGCGCGTGTGGCTGCGCAAAGGCGAAGAGACGTTCTCAGCGCGTTTGAAAACGGCCTTTGAGGATTTGAACGCCATCAACCGGTGCCCGGCGTAAGGGCGGGGCTTGCCCCCCGCCCGTCGTTCTCACCGTTGTTGCAGTTGTTGAGCAACGACAGGCTGACGACGGGCGGGAACAAGCCCCGCCCATACGAAACCCCACGTGGAACAACTTCACTAGCTCCCTTCATGCCGCGCCTCCTTGCCTTCCTGCTGCTGCTTGCGCTGCCCGCCGCCGCCCAGCGCCCCAAGACAACCAGGGCCACGGTGTTCACGGACGTGGACGGCCGGGTGCTGACATGGAAGCAGTACCAGGGCAAGCTCCGCACCGACAGCTTTAGCGTCGACAAGGCGCAGGTCAGCGGCGGCTTCATTCAGTCTATTTCCCTCAAGCCGGCGGCAGCGCCGGACGCGATTCGCAAGGAGGCCATCTCGTCGTTGCGCGCCTATGGGACAGCCGCGCCGGCGTTTGAGCTGACCGACCTTAACGGCAAATCCTACGCACTGGCCGCACTGCGGGGCAAGGTCGTGGTGCTGAACTTTTGGTTTATCAAGTGCCCGTACTGCGTGGCCGAAATGCCGGAGTTGAAGCAGCTCAGCGCCGACTACCGGGCCAATCCCAACGTCGTTTTCCTCTCCCTGGCCCGCGAGCCGGCCGACCGGCTCCGCCGCTACGTGGCTGCCAAGGGCGACTTTGGCTTCGCCGTGCTGCCCCTGCTGCCCGACATGGCGCGCAGCTACGGCATCACCGGCTACCCGACTACGGTAGTTATCGACCAAAACGGGCAGTACGCTTACGACAGCGAGGGCTATGGCGGCAACCTGCTGCGCCTGCGCGAGACGATTGCGCAGGCGCTGCGCTAACGCTGGCTAAGTTGAAAAGAGGGGGGGGGGTAGGCAAGGGCTTTGGCGGCGGGCGGCCCCCGTACCTTTAACCCCATAAGATATCTGTCTAAATACACCTTTGTATACTGCTCCCACTCGCTGCGTCCTTCGCCGCGCCGGCCGCGCGGCTCACGTTTCGCGTCGATATGCGGGGCCAGACCATTATTTATCCACTCATGCCGTACCAGCCCAACCCCGCCCGTTACCAGGAAATGGTTTACCGCCGCTGCGGCCGCAGCGGCCTCAAGCTCCCGGCCCTCTCCCTCGGCCTGTGGCATAATTTCGGCGATGTCGACCTGCTGGCTAACTCCCGCGCCATCCTACACCGCGCCTTCGACCGCGGCATTACGCACTTCGACCTAGCCAACAACTACGGCCCGCCCCCCGGCTCGGCGGAGGAGAATTTCGGCCGCATCCTGCGCGAAGATTTTCAGCCCCACCGCGACGAGCTCATCATCTCGACCAAAGCTGGCTACCACATGTGGGAAGGTCCCTACGGCGAGTGGGGCTCCAAGAAATACCTGGTTTCCAGCCTCGACCAAAGCCTAAAGCGCATGGGCCTGGAATACGTCGACATCTTTTATCACCACCGCCCCGACCCCGACACGCCCCTGGCCGAAACCATGGCCGCCCTCGACCTCATCGTGCGCCAGGGCAAAGCCCTGTATGTGGGCATCTCCAACTACCAGCCCGCCGAGGCCGCCGAGGCCTTTCGCCTACTGCGCGAAATGGGTACGCCCTGCCTCATTCACCAGCCCAAGTACTCTATGTTTGAGCGCTGGGTCGAAGACGGCCTGCTCGACCTGCTGGACACCGAAGGCGTGGGCTGCATCCCCTTCTCGCCCCTGGCCCAGGGCCTGCTCACCAACAAGTACCTGCACGGCATCCCCGACGACTCGCGCGTAGCCAAAGGCGTCGGCTTCCTCACCGAAACCAACCTCACGCCCGAGCGTCTCGCCCAGGTCAGCCGCCTCAACGACCTGGCCAAGACCCGCAACCAGAGCCTGGCCCAAATGGCCCTCGCCTGGCTCCTAAAAGACGAGCGGGTCACGTCCGTGCTCATCGGGGCTAGCAAGCCGGAGCAGCTCGATGACTCACTGCGCTGCCTGGAGAATCTGGCGTTCAGCGCAGAAGAGTTGGCGGCAATTGAAGGGATTTTGCGGGGGTAGAACGAGTAACCAGCACGTCATGCTGAGCGCAGCCGAAGCATCTCTACCGCGATAGTAACTCTGTTTACTACTGCGGTAGAGATGCTTCGGCTGCGCTCAGCATGACGTGCTTTTGTCCGTTGTATCCTACTTCCCAATCGAACCAATCTTGGGCTGAATCTGGATAATAAACCGCTTATTCAGGGCCTCCTGGCTGCCGGTGTAGCGGCCAGCCCCCCGGAAGCCGCTGCCGGCCGCCACCACTTCCAGGTTACTCGGAAAACGCAGCCCCGCCTGTTCCCAGAGGCGAATCACGGCCAGCGCCCGGCTGTAGCTGAGCTGGCGCACAGCCGGGCCGTCGAGGTTGTGCGGGTCGTTGGCGGGGTAGCGCAGGTCTTTGGCGGCGCGGCCCTCTACCACGATGAGGTACTGCACGTTGTCGTCGTTCTTTATCGACTGCATTTCGCGCAGCAGGAAGCGGCCGGCTTTCACGAGCGGGGTTTGGGCCTCGTAGGGTAGCACGTCGCTTTTGGGCGCGAACGTGACCGGGAATTTCAGCTCGTAGCGCTTGTAAGTGGGGTTGTACTCGAAGTAGTTGCTTTCGAGGCGCTTGAGGGCGGCTTTGATTTCGTCGAGCTTGCGCTTTTCCTGCACCTGCACTTTCAACTCCGAAATCAGATTTTCATTATCGCGCTGCTTGTCGTTGGAGCGCTTGAAGCCCAGCACGAACAGCACGAGCATAATGAGGAACAAGGCCGTCATAAGGTCCACGTAGCTGGGCCAGAAGAAGTCTCGGCTTTCTTTCATATTAGAACGTCATGCTGAGCATTCCGCGCATCAAGCGGCGACGCAGCGCAGCCGAAGCATCTCGCGTGTGGTCGTAACTCAATCGTTGGGGCATTATTGATTAGTGGTGGCACGCGAGATGCTTCGACTCCGCTCAGCATGACGTTCATTGACTAGGGCACTTTTACTTCTTCCCCAGCACAGTCCGCTGGAACCAGTTCGGCTTGGTGATTTCCTCCAGCACCTTGTTCGTCCGGTCTACCTGCTGCAAAAGCTGCTGCTGGAGCTGCGCATCGGCCAGCAGCCTTGCCTCCATGCGCTGCATAGCCTGCGCGGACAGCGACGCCTGCCGCTCCTGCAATACGTTCAGGTCTTTTTGCTGAGCCGGGAGTTGGGTGAAGGGGTTGAGGTACTCGGTGATTTTCTGGTAAATATTGTCCTGGTTGAGGCGGCGGAAATGCTGCTGCCACTGCTCGTGGGCCTGGCTGGCCTCCTTTTGCAGCTCCTGCAGGCGTCCGTCGAGCTCGGCGTCCATGCGGTGCACGCCTTCGCTCACTCCCTGACGGATTTGCGCACCGAGGTCGACCAGCAGCTTGCCGTGCTGGCTGAAGAAAGCCACCTGCTGGCGCAGCGCATCGTCGTGCTGCTGCAGGTACTGCGGCACGCTGGCGAGGCCCTGTTCCAGCGCGGTGAGGCGGTTAAGCAGCGCGCCGATGGTCTGGGCGGCCTCGTTGCTGTGCGTCACGGTGGTGTTCAGGGCCTGCTGGTAGCCCAGGAATTTCTCGAACGTCTGGGCGCTTTCATCCACCCGGTCAAACACCTTGATGGTGGCATTGGCCAGTTCCGAATAACCGATTTTTTCGAGCTGCTCCAGGAAGCGTTTCTGCACGCTCACGTTCTCGGTGATGCTGGCAATGAGCGGCGTGAACTCGTGAATCTTACTAAAAAAGTCGTTCTGAATCTGACTGAAAAACTCAGTATTAAATGAATTCAGCACCGATTTAAGGTTGCTCATGCCGGCCTGCATGTCGGAGTTCAGCTTGGGCAGCAGGGCTTTTTGCAGGAAGGTGTAGTAGGCGTTTTTGTGACGGTCACGGGCGGCGCGGGCCTGCTTCAGCAGCTGGTTGCCGGCGAGGGTGAAAGCCAGGCCAAACAGGCTGCCAATCATGGCAATGAGTACCCCGCCGAGGAAGTGCTGCACGTCGGTATTACTGAACGAGGTATCCTTGGCTGGGTCCACCACCGCCTCGGCAAACGGGTTGCCCACCAGCGCCAGCAAGCCCAGAATAGCCCCCGTGAACGTACCCAGTAACCCTAGGTACAGCGGCGTCGCAATCTGGGCCTGAATCTCCTCGTCCAACGCTTCGGCGTGGCGCTCGGAAATATCTTTCAATATGCCAAAGTCGGCGGCCGCGCCGCGGTTGTTCAGCAGGTACTCGTTGGTATCGGTGATGATTTGGCCGAACTCCGGCGAGGCATCGCGGGTAATGAGCGCATCATACTGGATGGCAAAGTTCTTGTCCGGGTCGGCGGCGGTGTAGGCAATGGGCTGCACCGCCACCGCGCCCGCTGGCGGATACATGGCCTGCACCCGGGCCGTGAGCTGGCGGTTGTGCAGGAACACATACGCCTGCCAGGCCACCAGCGCCAGAATTAACAGGATTTCAATTAGGAGCATAGCATGGATTTACGGCGAAGGTAGAGACGCATATTTGCGTCTCCTCGTTGAACGAACAAGACCTTTATAGTGAACGTCATGCCGAGCGCAGCCGAGGCATTTCGCGTGTGGTAGCAACCAAAACGACTAAACGATTGATTTACTGCCTCACGCGAGATGCCTCGGCTGCGCTCGGCATGACGTTCTTTTACATCGCTCTACCACTAACCTAGCTCAACGCGATTTCGGCCTTCTGCACCACGTGCCAGGCATCGTCGCGCTTCTCCAGCTTGCCGGGCGTCAGGTTTTTGATGGTGGTGAACTGCTCTGTCGGTGGCAGCTCAAACTGAAAGAATTCCTTGAGCTCCCGCACACCGTTGCCGATGATACGCGACTGGTCGGCCTGCGGGCTAAACGAAAACTGGGCCGTTTCGGCCGCCGCGTGGGGCAGCGTGATGAGCAGCGGCATCTGCGGCAACGGATTGGGGCTGAGCTTGCGGTGCTCAATGCTGGGCACGTCGGGGGCGGGCGCGTAGTAGTGCAGCGGGCCGTTGCTGGGGGCCGGGACCTCGTTTGGGGCGGAGGTTTCGGCAGCAGCTTTCGCGGCGGCCGGTTGCTCAGTGGCCGCAATTAGCTCCTGAATGGCGGGCGGCGTGGACGTTGGCGACGGCCACTCGATGGTTTGGCCGGCCTCCAGGGGCTGGTTGTCGGCAGGTGGCGGGGTGGGCGTGGTCGGGTTCATAGCGGCAGGACGGTGGGGCACCGGCGGCCAGCCCCCGGGCGGGGCATCGGCGGCGGACGGGCGGGAATTGAAATTCGGCTTATTCTTCTTGTTCAGGCCAGCCGACTTGTTCGACTGTTTTGCGGGGTTGCCTTGCACCTCACGCATCGACTTAACCGACACGTTTTTGCCCGGCGCTTCGGCCGGCGGTGATGCTGCCCGGGGGGCCGTCGACAACGGTGTGGCCGAAGAAGCCGGCGGGCCGGCTGCCGCATAAGCATCCGCAGCCCCCGGCGATTTCCGAGCGTTTTCGGCCGGCTTCCCCGACCGCCGCACCCACAGCCACGCGCCCAGCACGCCCAGCACCACGCCGCCCAGCACCGCCCAAAGCGTGTTCCAGCTGGAAGTTGGCTTGGCGGCCGCCGGCACTGTTCCAGCTGAAACCGCTAAAGCCGCCGAATCAGCCGCTGCATTTGGTGCCGGCTGCGAGGTAGCGGGCACGGGGGCAGCTGTCGGTTTAGTGGGCAGCGCACCGGCAGCCAGCGGGCCAGCGGTATCTGTGCGCCCCGCGCCGGGCGTTACGGTACCGGCGGCTGGCTGCGCCCACCCTGCTGGCACACCACCCAACCCCCACAGCAGCGCGAGCAACAGCAGCGGCCGGCAGCCCCCGAAGGAACCGCCGGCCGGCTGTGTAAAGCGCGCCGCGCCGGCACTGCTAATTGAGCGGCTGCGCGTCATGAAGCACCTTGGATAGCTCATACAGGGCGTTTTTAAACGGCAGGAAGAACAGCGTTTCGGGCACGGTGTCGCCGTCGCGCAGCACGTCGGCATACTGTTGGCGATAGAGGTTGAAGGAATCGCCGAGGCTGCGCTCCAGCGTGCTCATCACCAGGCCTTGGTCGTTTTTCACGCCCAGGTCGGCCTGCACCCGCTTCAACTCGGGGTCTTCAAGCAGCAGCTTCAGGCAGGCGCGGGCGTTGCTGAGTACGGCCTGCTTGATGTCGTCGGTCACGGCCGTGGCTTCGAGGTGGTGCTCGCCTTTATCGGCCAGCGGGTTCTCCGCATCGGGCAGCACGCCTACGGGACGCACAAGGGGCGGGTCCTGCGGAATCTGGCCGGTGGCGAGCACGCCGCCGTTGGCGGTGGTCTGCTTGGGGTCGTCGGCCAGCTTGATGCGGAAATCGGCCGGCACGGGCTGGCCGGTGGCTTTTTCCATGATGAGGCGGGCCAGCTTCTCCACCGGCTGCAGGTTGGAACCGGCCGCCAGCAAACGCACATAGAGGCTGCCGCGCCCAGTGAAGCACAGGTAGCGGGGTAGTTGCTGGCCGTTGACCACCGTCACCTGCGCCACATGGTAAATCAGCGCGCCGAAGTGCAGGTAGAACAGCACCCGCAGGTGCTCGGCCCGCAATAGCCGCTCGCTGAAACCCAGCAGCTGGTCGTAATTGAACAAGAAACTGGCCACGTCCTCGGAGCCGAAATTATCGGTTCCTTCGGCCACCAGCACGTATTCGCGGGCCCGGCGGGCGGCGGGGCTCAGCACCGCGCTTTGCACCCCGGCCACGCCGAAACGCACGAGGCCGTTGTCCTTCGAGCCGCGCACCTCGGCCCCGCCATCGCCCCACAAATCGTTACCGGCGAAGCGGAACGAGGTGCTCAGCACCGGCTTGCGGTCGGCGTAGAGCAGCACGTCGGTGGTGCCGCCGCCGATGTCGATGAAAGCGGCGTTTTCGCCCGGCCCCAGCGTTACGATGTTGCGACGGGTGAGGTAGTAGTACGGGGCCGTCGATTCCACCATGCAGGGCATGGAATTGGTGGTGTGGAAGATGCGGTGAAACAGCGTATCCCACTCGCGTTGGTACAAATTGCGCTGATACGTGGAGAAGCTGAGCGGGGCAAACCAGGTGATTTGCGTGGCCGCCAGGTTACCGCCATTCAGCGCCACCTTGGACCGGCACAGCAGCAATATCTCGGCGAAAAACGCCCGCACGCGGTTGGTATTGGCGATGTTCAGCGAATTATCCCACTTCAAATTCGTGTGGTAGTTGGGACGGCGCTGCTCTTCGGTGATGATGCCAAAAGCTACGTTGATGTTGCCGAGTACGCTCAATTCCTGGGTGGCGTAATTGGCTGCTTCGTAGGTGGCGGTGCGGGCCGGGAAGGCGTAGGGCGAGCTGTCGGCCCCAATGATGGGCGGCACGAACTCGCGCTCCTGATACTGCTGCCAGCGCTTGATTTGCACGAAGTTGGCCGGGTCGTCATCGATGCCGCGGTACAGGCGCTCGTAGACGCTGCGGTCGGGCTCGGCAGTGGCTTTTTTCAGCAGGGCCACGGGCGAGTCGGCCACGCCAAAGCTGAACGGCTTGGGCTCCTGGCCGGGGCTGTCCTGCATGGCCACGTGGGTGTTGGTGGTACCGAAGTCGATGGCAAACCGGTACTCCTTGGTGCCCTGGCGCTGCTCGGGCCAGCGCGGAATAATGAGCGCCCGGCCCTCGGCCGGGGCCGGGTTCAGCACTTCGAGGTAGTCGAAATGGGTGCCGCGCACCTCGAAGTAGGTGCTGCCCTCGTCCTGGCTGGTTTTGGGGGTGCGCTCGTAGCGGGTGGCGTTCTGGTCGGTGCCGGTTTCGCTGAGCTGGTGGCCGTTGGCCCAGAATTTCAGGTCGACTTTCTTGGTCACCATGCTCGGGTCAATGTTGTTGGCATCCACCAGCATGACTTTGTAGAAGTCGTTGTACTGCGGCGCATCGGCCACTTTCACGAAGGGGAACACCGACAGCGCCACGTTGGTCACGCGCAGGCGGCCCATGTTGTCCCCCTGCGGATTATCGTAGTAAGCCCGTTCGTAGTCCACGTAGTCGCCGCCGCTCACCGGCACCCGCAGCTTCACCCGGATGCAGGCCGATTCCAGCTCCAGCGTAAGGTGCTCGGCCAAATCGGCTTGCGTAAAGTAATCGAAATACGCCGGCTTGATGGGCAGCAGCGGCCAGCTGCTGGGCCGGAAGCCGGGCGCAACTTTCAGGTTGCCACAGAAGAACTTGGCCTCATCCACCTCGTAGGGCACGGCCAGCAGGGTTTCTTCCAGCAGGTCGTTGACGGTCAGATACGGATAGGGCAGCTCGGGACCAGGCAGGGTGCGCTCCTTCAGCGGGCGGGCATCGGCCAGGGGCACAATGGCCCCGCTGTCGGCAAACAGGGTTTCGTTGTAGTAGCGCTTGCCATTGGCCTTCAACCCCGGGCGCAGCACGATGGGCAACGGCCCTGCCACCCCCGCCCGCGTGGGCCGGATGAACAGGTCGGAGCCGCGCACGGTGCCCTCGTCGGGCCGCACGCGCAACAGCACGCCGGCCACGTCAATCTGGTTGTTCGAGGCGTCGGTGAGGATGGGAAAATTGCTCAGGCTGGCGGTGCCATCCATAGCCCACTTCTGCAACAGGCCGCGGTCAAGGGTATCGCGCACCAGCGGGGCGAGGGCCGTCAGGGCCGGGTCGCCCACAAACTCCTGGTACACGTAGTCGCTGAAAGCGGCTTCGCGGCTGGCCAGCGGCACGTATTGGTTATCAAAATAATAGCCGCCTCCCTGCGGGCGCTGCACCGGCAGCGGCTTCACATTCGGGGCCGGGAAAAACAGCGTGAGCGGCGAGGTGCCGCCGATGAGCTGCGGCACGCCATTCGCGCCGGGGAAGTAGATGAGGTGCATCTCGGTCAGCTTCGCGAAGCGGCCATCGAGGTACAGGCTGAGCACGTCGGCCAGCGGGCGGGTGGCGGGGTTTTGGCGCAGCTTGGCCAGCTCCTCGTCCTTGCGCCAAGCCCGGATTTGCAGGCGCTGGCTGGCCAGCTTGCGCTGGTGGAAGTTGAACATCATCTCCCACACGTCCCAGAAGTGGCTCACGAGCTGGTGGTACACCGAATCCTGGCTCACGCCGCCCTGCGTCACGAAACGCAGGGCCGTCTCCACCAGGTGCATACGGGCGAAGGGCGAGGGGATGGACACGGCCACCTTGGCGGCGCGGCCGCCTTGCGGGTCGAGCAGGCGCTCCACTTCGTGGGGGCCGATTTTACCGGTGGGTCCCCAGCCCTCATGGGTGCTGGAGCCGGTGTCGTGTAGTCGCAGGATTTTAGCCATGTTGTGAGTTGCGGGAGGCGCGGCCGGGTCACCTCACCCCCGGCCCCTCTCCTGCGGAGAGGGGAGCCACGGCGGCGCGATGATATTGGCCAAAACAGGCCTCCGATGTTAATTCAAGTTTGTTTCAAGCAGAATTTCGTTCGGCTCCCCTCTCTTTTGGAGAGGGGCCGGGGGTGAGGTTCCGGTGCTACGAATACTGCAGCTTCTTGTCCAATATCTCCCCCGTCGCCTCCTCAAACGCCTTCACTACCCAGCGCAGGGCCTCGTTCTCCGTCGGGTTGCTCAGCGTGGCCTTGCCCACCGCCTTCGTCAGCTCATCGCGGAAATACCCCGGCGTGATGCCTTTGCTAAAGATGCCGGTTTCCACCGTTTTATCGGTCACCATTTTGTTGAAATCCATCTCATCGGCGCGGATGGCGGTGTAGCGGCGCTGGTTCACGCCCAGTTCCCGAATCCATTCGTTGTACTCGCCGAAAAAGTCGGTCAGCTCGCGCAGGGCGCGGTTGTTACGCAGCTGGGCGGCCAGGTCGCCGGCTTCGTAGTAGGGCGCTTTGGCGTCGTCGGGGGTGTGTTTGAGAAAGTAGCGGGCGAAGTAGTGCAGCTGAATAAGCGGGCGGGCCACCTCCTGGCGCATGTCAGTGGGCAACTGTCCGAAGTCGATGTCGGTAGCATCCGATTTCAGGCCGTATTCGTGGTGAATCGGCTGGTTGCTGTCGAGTTGGTTATCGGGTACTTCCATGAAGTGCTGCACGGACAAGGCACCCAGCATTTCGAGCAAATGCGCTTGGTTGCGCTGCTCGGCGCGGCCGGGATGGTTGGCCAGCGGCTGGCCCGGCTGGTCGCCGAGGTAGTACATGGCTTCCAGCCCTTTCAGGTTGTCGGCGTAGTACGAGAGCGCAGTTTTGGTCTTTGTAATGAAGGTATTGGAGTCGATGAAATCCTGACCGCCAGCTTTCTCATCAGCCGAGGGGTCCTGCAGCTTGTAGTAAGGCAGCATCACCAGCGCGCCGGCTTTGAGGCGGCGGCGGATTTCGGGGTGGGCTAGTGGC
>JBBQSQ010000140.1:0-12155 GCA_038213745.1 Cytophagales bacterium | reverse complement strand
ACGGGGCCATCAGCGTGATTGAGTGCAACCTGCGCGCCTCGCGCAGCTACCCCTTCGTGTCGAAAATCTCGGGCAACAACCTCATCAAAAAAGCCACCCAGGTGCTGCTGGGCAAGCAAGTAGCGCGCGACGAAAGCGAGCGAATCTACGACCTGCCCTTCGTGGGCGTGAAGGCCCCGCAGTTCTCCTTCACCCGCCTGCCCGGCGCCGACCCGGTGCTGCGCGTCGACATGGTGAGCACCGGCGAAGTCGGCTGCCTGGGCGACACCGCCGAGGAAGCCCTGCTGAAAGCCATGCTGAGCGTGGGCTACAAAATCCCCGCTAAAACGGTGCTCATTTCCGGCGGCCCCATCCAGTCGAAAGTGGCGCTGCTCTCCGCCACCGGGCTGCTGGTGAAGCGCGGCTACCAGATTTACGCCACCCAGGGCACCCACCGCTTCTTCGCCGAAAACAGCATCCCCAGCAGCCTCCTCTTCTGGCCCGACGACCTGCAGGAGCCCAACGTGCTGACGTATCTGAAGGAGAAGAAAATCGATTTAGTAATTAATATCCCGAAAAACCTCTCCAAAGGCGAACTGGACAACGACTATAAAATCCGCCGCACCGCCGTGGATTCCGGCGTACCGTTGCTGACGAACGCGCGGCTGGCAAAGGCGTTTATTAAGGCGTTTTGCACGCTGGAGATGAAGGGCTTGAAGATTAAGAGTTGGAACGAGTATAAGGCGATGTAATCATCAGAACGTTATGCTAAGCTTGTCGAAGCATTTCTGTTGAGTATAAAGGTAAAAGCGTATCATTGCGACGGATTCGTGAACAGTTTTACATGTATTCTCGGCAGTTACTCTACGCACCAATCTCATCCAATTATTCGTTGGCACCGCTTCGCAACACAACAACGCTAATCCAAAGATTCCAAGAGCAATGAAACACGCAGTTAAATTATTTTTTCTGATTTGGGTAACAATGCTTGCTTCTTGCAATGCAGATGGGCAGTCACAAGCTGTAGAATCTGACGTTACAACCAATGATGATGAAATGGCATTAAAAGAAAAACCTTTTGTTCAAGCTTATCCTGATGATGAAACTTTGGATATACTGTTGCAGGGCTCTTCAGATGAGAAGTCACAAGGTGAGTCCAAAAAGCTCGATTTTTTGTGGGGCTTCGTAACTGCCAGAAAAAGATACAGAGGAGACGATGGGTCCTATGACTACGAAAATATGCTTGCAGACCTTTGGCAAACTTCACTAAGCCAGGGTATTCCTGTTGCTAAAGGAGACGAGCACAAGTTAAAGAAGTACTTCAAAAGTAAGTTGGGGTCGCGGTACGACGATTACCAGACCACAAAAGTTTTGCATGAAGCAGACAGCGTTTGGAGTATATATATCAGTGGCAAATTCAACAGACGAAAAACCAGTTGGTCATCACCTGCTGATACACCTTTCACTAAAGAAATGGGATATAGCAGCAATAAGTAGAAGGCACCAATTAGGCTAAATGAGCGCAATTGAGGCGAGTTATATTGCGCTAAACTCGCATCAGCCCTCCGAAGCAGCAACTTACCTTTGCTCTAACTCGCAGTTTTCCCACCTCCCCACACGGCTGCCCCTGCAACTGAAGAAGCCCCCGGTGCAGGAACACCGGGGGCTTCGAAGAAGAAGGTGGAATAAGCACCTAATGCGCGGGCCAATAAGCCAGAAAATCAAGATTTTGCAACAGCTTGCTGCTTCGCACCTAAACGCTTGCCTTGTGAGACCAAACGGATTTAGCGTACCGTTGCAGCCGGCGTTTGCACAGTCTTGACACCGGTTACTGCGATGTCTCCGCCAGCGAGTTGCTCGGCCATGAGGGGCAAGAATTGCTTCATGTTGCTTTCGTACACGCCTTCATGACGCCAAAGCTGCCGTAGTTTCTCCCGCGCCAACTCGTTAATGAATAATTCGCCTTTATCAGTTATCAGCAACATGGCAACCTGACCCCGGTTCTCGGTCACGACGAATAGGAATTCATCCTGGTCTTGCAAAATTCCGGCTTTCCAATACGCAAGGTGTTCTTCCAGCTCGTATTTATAGAGCGCATGACTCATATCAGCATTGGCAACCAATGCCTTGTGCAATTTATTTTGAATGGCTTTTTTCATAGCGAGTAGTCCGTTCCGGAGCGATTACCGCCGCAGCGGCCGCAAATCCAACTCAAAACCGGGCAGTGCCGGCTCGGCGCCCAGCGTTGCGTCGAAGCTGGTGATTTCTTCCGGCTCCTGGCCGGAGCGGTAGATGGTGGCGGTTTCGTTGGTGGGGTCGAGCAGGAAGCCGACTTGTACGCCGTTGGCCAGGTAGGTTTCCATCTTGCGGCGTAGCGGAGCCAGCCCATCCGACGGGGAGCGGACTTCGACCACGAACGTGGGGCACACCGGTGGGAAACGCAGACGCTGTTGTTCAGGCAAAGCATCATAAGCTGCTTTGGGCACCCACGAGGCATCGGGCGAGCGAACGGAGCCATCGGGCAGCGTGAAGCCGGCGGAGGATTCAAACACGTAACCGAGTTGATGCTGACGGTTCCAGAGCATCATTTGGAAAGTGACTTCACTGGATTTGCGGCTGGATTCGGAACCGGCGGGAGGCATAGCAATAATTTCGTGGTCAGCGTTGCGCTCCATGCGCAGCAACGGATTATCCTGGCACAGGTCGAAAAACTCGTCGTCGGTGAGCCGGGCCAGAACGGGGCCGTGTAGCACCATCATATTATCGATGTCGGCGAAAGTCATGGCAAGAATGAATGGATGAAACGTCTTCAAATATAAGTTGTCGTGCCCTTATAAGTTGAGGGCAGCGGGATTGGTTCGGCGGCCTTTTCCCCAGCATGCCGTTCTTGCAGCCTAATTCCGAAACCATGAAAAACTTCACCTCCTTCGCCGATGCGGGCGACTATAAAGCCCTGTTGCAGCAAGCGCTGGAAATCAAGGCCAACCCCTACGGTTACCAGCACATCGGGCGCAACAAAACCGTCGGCCTCATTTTCTTCAACCCTAGCCTGCGCACCCGGCTTAGCTCGGTGAAGGCGGCCTACAACCTGGGCGCGCAAGCCTGGGTGCTCAACGCCGGAGCCGACTCCTGGACCCTGGAAATGGCCGATGGCGCGGTGATGAACGGCGGTACCCAGGAGCACATCAAGGACGCCATCGCGGTGATGAGCCAGTACTGCGACGTGCTGGGCGTGCGCACGTTTCCCACCCTCACGAACAAGGCCGAGGACTACGGCGAAGTCGTCTTCAATAAGATTCTGCAGTACGCCACCGTGCCCGTCATCAGCCTGGAAAGTGCCACCCTGCACCCGCTGCAAAGCTTCGCCGACCTCATTACGGTGGCCGAAACCAAGCAGAAGGAGCGCGTGAAAGTGGTACTCACCTGGGCCCCGCACGTGCGCGCCCTGCCCCAGTGCGTGCCCAACTCGTTCTGCGATTGGTTCTCGGAAATCGACTGGGTCGACTTCGTCATCACCCACCCCGAAGGCTACGAGTTGGACCCCAGATTCACCAAAGGTGCCCGCATCGATTACGACCAAAACAAAGCCCTGGAGGGGGCCGACTACGTGCAAGCCAAAAACTGGAGCAGCTACACGGACTACGGTCAGGTCTTGGGCAACGACCCCGCTTGGATGCTCACCCCCGCCCACATGGCCCTCACCAATAGCGCCAAATTCCTGCACTGCCTGCCCGTGCGCCGCAACGTGGAAGTGTCCGATGCCGTGCTCGACGCGCCCGGCTCGCTCATTATCCAGGAAGCCGGCAACCGCACCATTTCCATGCAAACCGTGCTGCACGAGCTGCTGAAGTAGCGAGGAGTATTTGCGACCCTGGCGGGCCTACTCCCCCTTTGCCGGAACAGCATTCGGGCTATTCTGGCATTATACAATCGTTGGATTGTATCTTCGCAAGGTTACGGGAGACCAAATGCTGTTCCACTTTTGCGGAGATGAGTCATGAAAACCAAAATACTGGTTGTAGACGACGAAGCAGACCTGGAATCGCTGATTAAGCAGAAGTTCCGGCGCAAGATTCGGGAGGAAACCTACATCTTCCGCTTTGCCCACAATGGGCAGGAAGCCCTTGACCGCGTGGCGGCAGAACCCGACATTGCCATTATTCTCGCCGATATCAAGATGCCGGTGATGGATGGGCTGACGTTGCTCAGCAAGCTGCACGAGTCTAATTCGGTTATCAAAACGGTGATGGTGTCGGCCTACAACGACCTCCAGAACATCCGCGCGGCCATGAACCACGGGGCGTTTGACTTCGTGTGCAAGCCCGTGGATTTTGCGGACCTGGGGGCCACCATCGACAAAACCATCGAGCAAGTGCAGCAGCTGCACCAAACGCTGCGGGCGATTCAGGAGAACAACGTCCTGAAAATGTACGTGAACGAAACCGTGCTCAACTACCTGTCGCAACCTGGTTTTACGGGCACGCTCATGGCCAGCGAAACGGTGGACGCCACGGTGGCTTTCATTGACATCTGTGGCTTCACGGCGCTGGCGGAGCAGCTGCCCCCCGACGCGGTGGTGCAGCTGCTCAATACGTACTTCGACCAGATAGTGCAGGCCGTGATTGCGCAGGGCGGCTACATCGACAAGTTTATGGGCGATTCGGTTATGGCCGTGTTCCGGGGCACGTTCCACTTGGACCGGGCCATTGACGCGGCGCTCTCGGTGCGCAGCCTCCTCCAGGAGCCCCCCACCGACGACGCGCTGCGGGCCATCAGCTACCACCCGGCGGTGTCCATCGGCATCAATACCGGGGAAATGGTGTCGGGCAATATTGGGGCCGCCTCCCTGAAGCGCCTCGACTACACCGTGATTGGCGACGCCGTGAACCTGGGCCAGCGGTTGCAGTCGGTGGCCCACGCGGGCCAGATTCTTATCAGCGAAGCCACCTACCAGCGGGTGAAAGAATCGTTTCAGTGCCAGCCGGTGGGCGAAATAGCCCTGAAAAACAAGGCGCAACCCATCATGGCCTACGAAGTAGTAGCCTGAACCAAGTGGGCCGGCCGCGCCGGGGCCATCGGGCTATTCCGCCTCCGGCGGCCCCGCGTCCAGCGGTAACGTGACGGTGAATTCGGTGAATTCACCTTCCTCGGTTTGCACGGTGATGGTGCCGCCGTAGCCCTTCGTGATGATGTCGTAGCTCAGCCACAGGCCCAGCCCGGTGCCATCGCCCGGGGGCTTGGTGGTGAAAAAAGGCTCGAATATTTTGGCCACCGCCGCCGCCGGAATACCCGTGCCGTTGTCGCGCACGCGCAGCTCCACGCGCTGGTTCCGGCGGCGGGTGCGCACCCGCACTTCGGGCTGGTACGCCGGGCCCAGCAGGGCGGCTTTTTGCTCCACGGCATAAAAGGCGTTGGCAAACAGATTCAGCAGTACTCGGCCTATTTCCTGCGGCACCAGGTCCAGGGGTTCCAAATCGGGGGCCAATTGCAGGAAATGCGCCACCGTTGGCGCGTGGGGCCGGCCCTGCTGGCCCTGGTACGCCAAGCGCAGGTAGTCCTGCACCAAGGTATTGAGGGCCACGGGCTGGCGCTGGCCGGTATCGGCGCGCGCGTGCTGGAGCATGCCCTTCACAATGTCGCCCGCCCGGGAGCCGTGCTGATGAATCTTGCGCAGGTTTTGCTTCAGGTCGCCGAGCAGGCCGGCTTCCAGCACGGTGTCGCGGATGGTTTTCTGCTCTTCCTCTTCCAGCTCGGCCACCAGCTCCATGCTCACTTCCGAGAAGTTGTTGACGAAGTTCAGCGGGTTCTGAATTTCGTGGGCCACCCCGGCCGTGAGGGCCGCCAGGGCCACCATTTTCTCGCTTTGCACCAGTTGGCTTTGGGTGGCCCGCAGCTCAAAAAGGGTGCGGTTCAGGTCGTCGCGCTGCTGCGCGATGTGCGCATTTTTGTCGTTGAGGGCGCGGTTGGTGCGTTGCTTCAGGTGGATGTTGCGGGCCAGCAAGCCGGCTACCAGCACCGTGCCCAGCAGCCCGGCCAGCAGGGCTTGCAGCGCGAGGCGCTGGCGGGCAGCCTTTTGCGCCTCAAGCTGCCGGGTGCGGGTGAGCAGCGTAATCTGGTTCTGCTTTTTATCTAGTTCGTAGCCGTAGCGCATGGCGCTGGTCTTGCGCTGCGTTTCCTCGCCCGAGATGGAGTCCTTGTAGGCCACCCACTGCCTCTGGTAGCGGTAGGCGCGCGCGTAGTCGCCGCGCCGGGCGTAGGCCTGGGCCAGCATATCGGTGGCGTTGCGCAGGTCTTCGTTGCTGCGCGCGCGCTGGCTCAAGGCCAGGCCGTGCTGCCCCAGCACGATGGCACTGTCCAACTGCGCGGTCACCAGGTAGACGCGGGCCAGCGCCAGCTCGGCGGGCGGCAAATTGAAGGCATTCTTCTCCGCCAGGGACGAGGCCCGGGCTTGCAAGCCGTGCCGCAAAGCCCGCCGAAAATCGCCTTGTTCCACGTACAGCTCCGCCAAGCTGGTTTCATCAATGATAACGCTTTGCTCATCGCCCAGCCGCCGGTTCAGCCGCAGCGAACGTTCAAAATAAGCCACCGCCTGGGGCCAGTTTTTCAGCAGCTGGTGCACTTTCCCCAACTGGTTCAGGGCTGCGGCCATTACGTAGTTATCGCCCAGCGCTTTGCTGCTGCGCAGACTGGTGCGCAGCACCGGCAGCGCCTCCTGGTAGTTGCCCATTTGCACATAAATACCGCCCAGGGTAAGCTGAAGCCGGTTTCTGGTCATCAAATCGCCAGCGTGCTCGGCATTGGGCATGCCTTGCAAGGCCGCCTGCAAGGCCGCGGCCGGATTGCCCTGGTCCATCTCAATAAGGGCGAGTTGCAGGTCCGCCATGCCCAGCCCGGCCCGGTTGGCCTGCCGGGCAAACAGGGCCTGGGCCTGCTGGGTATACCGCCGGGCTTCGGGGTAGCTGGCTTGGCGGCGCAAGGCGGTGCCCAGGGTAATTAATATCCGGCCTTCGCCCACGTAATCAGCCAACTGGCGGCTCAGCGCCAAGGCTTTTTTGAGCACCACAATGGCTTGCGGCGAGCCATCAACCATCAGGATACTGCCCAGCGCGTGCAGCCGGCGCACCCGCAGCGTGTCGGGTTGGGGAGTGCGTTGAAGCAAAGTGCGCAAACTATCGGCCGCCCGCGTTTGGGCGGTGAGCTGGGCCGGGTGCAGCACGCCAATGGCCATTACCAAGCCAAGCCAGTACTTCATAAGCAGCACAAAACGGAGCAGCTGCTTGGGGTTTCCAAGGCTGCCCAATGGTCAAAACACTCATTTGATTTGCCGCTTTGCGGCCACTGCTGCGTGCGTGAAGCACCTGCCGGGGCACCGGTACAGGTAAACACGAAGCACCATGAGCATAGAGAACAAAATTATAATAATTATAAATATACCTTTTTATATTTTAAGTTGCAGGAATCTCACTAACCAACATTTGAATTTCACCAAATAATGGCTTGCTCTCGCCAGGCATTGGCCCACTGCGCTGGGATGCGCCACTTCCTTAGCGCGTCAGCAGGGCCTGCTCGTTTTGGCGGCGCAGGCGCTGGCACAGCACCCGCAGAATATTGCGCAATACTTCGCTGTGCTCCTCCATCACTTCGTAAAAATCCTCTTGGTCGAGCCGGAACACCACCACCGGCCCCTGGGCCACCGCCGTGGCCGAGCGGGGTTCGGCATCGAGCAAGGCCAGCTCACCAAAAAAGTCGCCTCGATGGAACGTGGCCAGGTGCTGAGCACCGCTGAAAATTCCTACATCGCCTTCACCAATGATGAAGAGCGAAGCTCCCAGCGCCCCCTTGGCAAAGATTTCCTGCTCCGGCTGAAACACTACTTCTTTCATGATGGGCACGATGGTACCGAGAATATTTTCCGAGATATCGGCAAAGAGCGCCGTGCCTTGCAGCAGCAGCACGCGGGCATGGGCCGAGAAGCCGGAAGTAGGGGCCATAGTAGTCATGGGGGAGGAAGCAATGGCGGGGAAGGACAGCACAAAACGGTCGTAAGCAGCGGGGCGCAGCACCGGCAGCTGCCGCAGCACAGCCCAGGCGCTTTCCTGAATCAGGGGGTTGGTGGCGTGCAGGTGCGGATGTAGCCAGGCCACCGTGGCCGGCTGGGGGTGCCACTGCCGCAGCGCCACGCTAATCGTCCAAGCGGAGAAAGCGGCCGGGCCCTGGCGCACCACGGTATCCACCACCGTTTCGGCGTTGGTGGAGGGGCCCAGCAGGTCGTCCAGCAGCTGCACTTTCTCGCTGAGGCGGCCGGTATTCAGCAGTGCTTGCAGGCCCCGGTAGATGGGGCGCGGCACCACTTCTTCCAGGGCTTCCAGCGCCAGGGCCTGCCGCTCGCCGGTGGTGTGGGCCACGCCGTGCCGGGCCGCCAGCACCGGCGGCCGCGCGTACAGCTGCAACAGCACGCCAAACAAGCGGTGGCGGCCCTGGCACAGCTCGTAGCGGAGGGCCGCCCGCAAGGCGGACGGGGCCGTTGCCAGGCCCAGGGTTAAATGCTGGGCAAACTGCAATTCTTTTTCGAGCAAGTGGTGGAACAAGGGGGCGTCGGCCATGTCAGTGGGCAGGGTGGCCAGGGCTTCCAGGGCCGCCGCCCGGGCGGGCAAGCAGGCCGCCTGGGCCACGGCCACCAGCAATTTTCGCGCGGCGGGCGTGGCCAGCCGCGCGCATACCCGGGCCCGGTGCCGCAGCCCCGCCTCGTCGGTTTCCTGGGCCAGTGCTTCCGCCAGGGGAATCAGGGCGGCGTCGCCCAGCAGGGCCAGGCCGTCGGCGGCCGGCTTTCGTAGCGCTTTGGTGCTGAGCAGGGCAATGAGCTGCTCCACCAGCACCCGGCTGGGGGCGCTCACCACGGCCGCTACGGCGGCCTGCACCAGCGTGGGCTCGGTGCTGCGCAGGCTGTCCGTTACCAGTGCCACCTGTTGCGCCGGCGTCATAAAGTCAATCAGGGACAGGGCGACCAGCCGAGCCCCGGGCTGCGCCGACGCCGCGGTGGTAGCCAGGCTGGCCTGGGCATGGGCGTCGGTGGGGGCTACCTCCAGGCGTCCGCGTAGCGCGCCATGGCGCACGGCCAGGTCGGGGTGGAGCAGCAAGTCATCGAATTCCGAATGCCGGGCCGCCCACTGGCTGGCCATGGCCCGCAGCACGGGGTCGGGGTCGTGCAGGGCCAGTTGGTGCAGCACATCGCGCTCCACTAAGTTGCCCACCATGCTCAGCACGCGCGTGCGTACCCGGCTATCGGAATGGCGCAACAGGTGGCTGGCATGGGCCATCCAGTCCATCGTGCCCGCTTTTTGCAGTTGTTCGATGGCGGCCAGCACCGATTCGGAGCTGGCTTCCGACTCCTGCTTGAGCCATGGCAACCGGGCCGCCGGCTCAGCAGCCGGGACCCGTAGGCTTTGCAGGGCCTGCTCCTGGCGTCGCTGCTGCCGGTACCAGCGTTGCCACAACACCAGTACTGCCAGCAGCAGCCCTCCCCCCACAGCCAGCGGCACCCATTGCGGCAGCTCCCCCAGCTCCCCCCACACAACGGACATAAAAAATACCTCGCCCATTTTCGACGTGGCGAAACTCATTCCAAGAACAGGCCACCATTTCTCCATGGCAATACGCTGGTTAACCATCCCTTGCGGGCATATGCTAATTTAACGAGTGCTGAGCCTCTCCCACTGGCCGGTCTTACTAATGCAACGCGCGTTTTTTCGCCAGCCCGCCCTTCATGTCGCTGATGCTCTGCATAAAAACGAACGCCTGCGGGTCAATTTTATGGATTTCATCGGTTAGCTCCACCACTTCGAGGCGGGTAATAATTGTAAAGACGGCTTCCACCTTCACCCGCTGGTGCCCGTGCGACCCATAGCCTTGGGTGCACTCATACACCGTGGCACCGCGGTGCAGCTTGTCGGTTATCAGCTGCCAGATTTCGGTGCTGTGAAAGGAGATGACGGTAAGGCCGGTGTATTCTTCAATGCCCACCAGAATAAAATCCACCGTTTTGGCCGCCGCTAGGTAAGCCAGAATGGAATACAGGGCCGTCTCTATCGACAACAGCCATGCGGCTATGCCGAAGATGACAATATTGATAATGAGCACAATGTCCCCAATGGAAGCCGGCAGCTTGCGGCTCAGGTACACAGCCAGAATCTCGGTACCGTCCAGCACGCCGCCGCCGCGCATGGCCAGCCCCACGCCCGCCCCCAAAAAAAAGCCCCCAAAAACAGCAATCAACAACTTATCCTGCGTGAGGGGTGGGAAAGAAACCACCAGCAAAGCCCCGGCCAGCGCCGAAATAGTCAGCAGGGTCTTGAGCGCGAACTTCCGCCCCAGGTGGTAGTACCCCAGCACAATAAAAGGAATATTTATCAGCAGAATGAGCAGCGACAACGAAACCCCGGTGAGTTGGCTAGCCATCAGCGCAATGCCCGTCACGCCGCCGTCGATGAACGCATTAGGCAATAAAAACCCCTTCAGGCCCAACGCTGCCGAAAACACGCCGGCAACCAGCATCCCACCCTGTAGCAGCACCGGGCCCATCCCCCGCCACGACTGGCTTTGCGCCGCTGTAGTTATCGATGCTATCGCCCTCACAGGAAGGTGGTTTTAAGGTGATAAAAGTGGCCCTGACCGGGCCGATGCGCCGTGGCTAACCACTTCAGCACCCCTAGCCGGCGTTTCATTCGCCTAATCGATTGGGGCTATGCCCTTACTAAACAGAACCATTAGCTGCCAGGAACCTTGATTATCTAATAAACATACATAAAATTTAATAATATATGAAATATATACCATTATATTCTTTATATCAGAGCAAAATTATTGGTATCCCTTCCCTGTGATTAGTGCAATTATGCACAACCATCTATTTCCCAAGATTTTTACTCGCAATTTTCGTATCGCAGCCCTGAGGCTTCGGGCCGAATTCAGCCATCAGTTCTTCTACAAAATGGGCCAGACCCAGGCCAGCCCAACGAAAAAGCCCCCCTCTGCGTTGCAGAGAGGGGCTTTTTGCTGTGATCCCGCTGGGATTCGAACCCAGGACCCGTACATTAAAAGTGTACTGCTCTACCAGCTGAGCTACAGAATCGGTACCTTACACCTTGGAAGGGTATTTCCTTCTTTGGTGGCACAAAAGTAGTATGGCCTTGCCGATTACACAACTCTGCCTTTAAAAAAAAGCCTCTCCTACTTACTGTGCGCGCCCTTTTTCTATTCTGAACCCTGCTGCCTTTCTGTAGTTTGGGTGCAAATCCGGAGGCAAAAAAAAGTTTACGATTCCCGCAACCTACGGCCGCACCAACGCTGGCGCGGGCTGATTCTTTGTTTACCGCCGGCCAGTACGGAGCGGCTTTTCCGGGTTATCGGGCGCTGGTGTGGCAAAAAAAGCGGGCTTCGCCTGAATTATTTTTAAAAATGGCCTATGCTCAGCAGCAGCTCGGCCACTACCCGGCCGCCCTGCTCTACCTGAGCATGGCCCAGGCGCGCCAGCCCCGGGTGCACACCTGGCAGCAGCTGGCTTCCCTAGCCGCCCAGCACCGGCTGGTGGGCTACCCCAATACCTGGCAGCAGGAGCTGCGGGTGCAGGCGCAGCGCTATTACTACCCTGGTCTGCAGGTGTTACTGGTAGGGGCCGTAGTGGGGGCCGTAGGGCTGCTGCTGCGCCGCCGGGGGCGTGGGCCATGGGTGGCGTTCGGGGCGTATCTGTTGCTGCTGGCGGCCTACCTGCACCTGTTGCGTCCGGCTCCGGCGGGGCTGGTGTCGCGGGCGGGAGCCGCCCTCATGGCCGGGCCGGGGGCTAGCGCGGCCTGGCTGAGCACCGCCGCGCTGGGCGACCGCCTGCCCGTGCTGGGCCGCGAAGACATCTGGTGCCGGGTGGAGTGGCAGCAGCGCGTGGCCTACGTGCGGTCCACCGACCTGCTGGTGGTGGAATAAAGCCCACTATACTAGCGCGCTTGGCGCGGAGCCGGTACTTTTGTGCCATGCCCACTGCCCTCTCCCTTACCGGCCTGTACCTGTACCCCGTGAAATCCCTCGGGGGCTATGCCGTGACCGAAGCCGACGTGACGGCCCGCGGCCTGCGCCACGACCGCCGCTGGCTGCTCGTCGATGAGCGCAACCGCTTCCTGACCCAACGG
>JBBQSQ010000139.1:0-12246 GCA_038213745.1 Cytophagales bacterium | reverse complement strand
ACCGTGTCGCTGGCGCTGCTGGCGGCCCTGCACACGCGCTGGGTCACGCTGCTCCAGCATCTGAGCGACGCGCAGTGGCAGCGCACGTTCTATCATCCGGGGTCGCAGCGCACCTTCACCCTCGACCAGGCGCTGGCAATGTATGCCTGGCACGGCCAGCACCACCTGGCCCACCTGAAATCACTGATTTCTACTAATTAACCGTGGTTTCGCCGACTGCTGATGTCGTACTATTCCAATGCAGTTTGCTGCCTAAAAGCCGGGAGCGAACCGGTAAAAGCGAAAAAAGCCGCTCAATTGAGCGGCTTTTTTTATTGTAAAAAATCAGTGATTCAGATACCACCGCCTGACTCGCTCTCTTCGGCGAAAGCGGCCATGCCACCTTCTGTTTCGTCGTCGACGCGTTTGGCAGCGCGCACAAGGCTGCTGCTGAAGATGAAGTCGCGCAGCTCGGGGACTTTGGCGTTCAGGATTTCTTCTTTGGTACCGTCCCAGAGTTTTTTGCCCTGGTGCAGGAAGATAATGTGTTCGCCAATCTCAATCACGGAGTTCATGTCGTGGGTCACGATGACGGTGGTAATGCCGTATTCGTGGGTGATTTCGTGAATCAGGTTGTCGATTTTAATGCTTGTCGCAGGGTCGAGGCCGGAGTTGGGCTCGTCGCAAAACAAGTAGGTGCACTGCGGCGCAATAGCGCGGGCAATGCCGACACGCTTTTTCATGCCACCCGAGATTTCGGCGGGCATTTTGTTGCCGGCATTTTCCAAACCAACGCGCTTGAGACAGAACTCTACCCGGTCACGTCGCTCTTCGGGCAACATTTCGGGCGTCAGCATTTGCAGCGGAAATTCCACGTTCTGGGCCACGGTCATGGAGTCGAACAGGGCCGAGCCCTGGAACAGCATCCCGATTTTGCGGCGAATTTCCTGCCGGATGTCAACCTTGCTGTTGGTATACACCGTGCCATCGAAGGTAATGGAACCAATGTCGGGCTTCATCAGCCCCACGATGCACTGAAGCAGCACACTCTTGCCCGTGCCAGAGCCACCGAGCAACAGGTTGCATTTGCCGGTTTCGAACACACACGAGATGCCTTTGAGAACGGGCGTGCCGTCGAACGCTTTTTCGATGTTGGATACTTCAATCATTTTTTTAAGCTGATAGCTAATAGCTGTTAGCTGTTAGCTTTTTCAATTTGAAAGTTGAGAAGCTAACAGCTAACAGCTATTAGCTAACGGCTTACAAAAGCAAGGCCGCCAGGGCAAAGTCCGCAATCAGGATGGCGATGATGGAATTGGTAACGGCTCCGGTGCTGGCCGCGCCTACTTCGAGGGCCCCGCCAGTGGTGTAATAGCCTTTAAACGAGGAGATGCCCGACACGAGGAAGGCAAAAACCACCGCTTTGATGAGCGCAAAAAGGATGTTGTAAGGAATGAAGTCGGTGCGAATGCCTTCGATGTAATCCTGGGCCGTCATCACGCCGGTAAGCGTACCGGCCAGGTAGCCGCCTAAAATGGAAAGCAGCATGGCCAGCACAACCAGCAGCGGAAACATGAGCAAAGCCGCCAGAATGCGCGGCAGCACGAGGTAAGAGGTGGAATTGATGCCCATTACTTCCAGCGCCGACACTTGCTCGGTGATGCGCATGGTACCCAGGCCGCCGGCAATGCTACTGCCCACTTTGCCCGCCAGCACGATGCTCGTAATGGTAGGAGCCAACTCCAAGATGGTCATTTCGCGCACCATGTAGCCGATGGTGGACTGCGGAATGAGCGGATTGGTGAGGTTGTAGGCAATCTGGACGCAGGTTACGGCCCCGATAAAGGCCGACACGATGGACACGATAACGATTGAATCGACGCCGATGAGAATGGCTTCGTCAATGGTGCGCGTCCACAGAACGCTGAACCGCTCGGTGCGCGTGACCATGCCGCGCAGGAAGAGGACGAACGAGCCGAAAGTTTTAAGCATGGGCAGTGGTTAAGGAATAAAAACCGAAGTTTGGGCGGAGCTGTTGCCGGAGACAAAAAATTGGGTCCCCGCCACCTTACGTAAAATCAGATGAACAGAGCGCAAACGAGTGAAAAATTAATTGTCGTCACGGGCGGCAGCAAAGGTATTGGCTGCGCCGTGGTGTCGCGCTTTTTGCGGGCCGGCTACCCGGTGGCGACCTGCGCCCGCTCGGCCGCCGACTTGGCCGCCCTTACAACCGAGCTGATGGCCGATGTTCCCGGGGCGGTGCTGCACACCCTGCCCGCCGACTTGAGCCAGTACGCTGACTGCGCCCGTTTCGCCGCCTTTGTGCTCGGGCTGGGCTTGCCGGTAGAAGTGCTGGTGAACAACGCCGGGGCCTTCACCCCCGGCCGCTTGCAGGACGAGCCCGCCGACGGCTCGCAGCTGCGCCAGATGCTGGCCGTGAACCTGCTGAGTGCCTATGACGTGACCTTGCCGCTGCTGCCGGGACTGATAAGCCAGGGCCAGGGCCATATTTTCACCATCTGCTCCACGGCCAGCATCACGGCCTACCCCAACGGCGGCTCCTACGGCATTGCCAAACACGCCCTGCTGGGCTTCACCAAAAACCTGCGCGAGGAGCTGAAAACCAGCGGCGTGCGCGTTACGGCCGTGCTGCCCGGCCCCACGCTCACGGCCAGCTGGGCGGGCGTCGACCTGCCCGCCGAACGGTTTGTGCAAGCCGACGACGTGGCCGAAGCCGTATTTTCAGCTTACTCGATGTCGCCGCACGCCGTGGTGGAGGAACTGCTGATTCGGCCGCAGCTGGGCGATTTGGGGTAGGCCTACTCCCTCTTTTTCACGCCCGTGCCGGTCACTAGCACGTCGAGGGAGGCCGGTGAGCCTCCGTAGTACAGCGTGCCCGCCCCCGCTACGGTGCCCGCCAGCACGTCGGTAGCGCGGACGTGGGCATCCCCGTCGCTGTCGCGCGTCATGTTGAAGTAGCAGCGGCGCAATGCCAGCCCCTGGGCAAACAGCCGGCCCGAGCCGCCCACGGTGAAGTTCATTTCGCCCACGCTGCCGCGCAGGGTCACGTCGCCGAGCTCGTATTGGTCGATGAACAGGTAGCGGGCGTTCAGGTTGAGGTCATAATCGCCGGCCCCAATTAGGTGAAAAAACATGGTGTCCTGCGCGAACTGGCCCACGGTACTGCCATTGCCCTGCCCGCGGAGAAACACGTTTTTTATGCGCGGCAGGTGCAACGTCACTTCCCGGGGCGAGTCGTAGCTACGGGCCCAGTTGCAAGTGCTGGTATTACTGATTTCGAGCTTGTCGCCGGTACGGGTAAACTGGATGTCGTCAATCAAATTCTCACCGGCACGCACTTCCGCGTAGGTCTGGGTGTCCTGCACCAGGCGCAGGTCCACGTTGTCGAAAGCAGCCACGGTGAGCAGACCGGTAGCTAGTTCGCGGCGCTGGGTGATGATGGTGCCGGTGCTTTTCAGGCAGTCGGTGCCGTGCCCCGGCCCGCAGGTACTCAGGCCGGCGGCTAATGCCACGCCCAATCCGGCGCGGCCCAGCCCACTCGCCAACTTCCCAAACCCTCCCAGGCCGCTAACTTGCGGCCCCAAACTCGTATCGCGCATATTCAGCCTTACTTTTCCCAAAGATAAATGGACCTCACCGGTAAAGTTGCCATCGTGACCGGCGCAAGCAAAGGAATAGGCCGCGCCACCGTCGAAGCCCTGCTGGCCCGCGGCGCGGCCGTAGCCGGTTGGGCGCGCACTGCACCCGAAGGCCTGGTGCACGACCGGTTCCAGTTTTTCGAATGCGACGTGCGGGACGAGCACTCCGTCACCGAAGCCTTCACCAACACCCAGCGCGAACTAGGGCCCGAAATCCACGTGCTGGTTAACAACGCCGGCCTGGGCATTATGGGCGAAGTCGACGGCTTTAAGGTGGAAGACTGGAAAACGATGTTTGATACCAACGTGCTGGGCACTTTCCTGTGCACCCGCGCCGTGCTGCCGCAGATGAAGCAGCAGCAGCTGGGCCACATCGTGAACGTAGCTTCCCTGGCCGGCACGACGGGTACGGCTGGGATGTCGGGCTACTGCGCCACCAAATTCGCCGTGCGGGGCTTTTCCGATTCACTGTTCAAAGAGGTGCGGCCGGCCGGCATTCGCGTTACCTGCGTCATGCCCGGTTCGGTGGAAACCAATTTCAACGGCAACGAGCCAGGCGCGGAGCCTGACCCGCACAAGATGACGGCCGAATCCATTGCCGAGGCCGTCGTGCATGCAGTTGAGGCACCGGATACGACGATGATTTCGGAAATTCAGCTGCGGCCGGCACAGGTTAGATGAGTTGTTAGTTGCTCGTTGTCAGTTGTCAGTTTTTGATAGTTTGACAATCGAAAAGCCTAACAACCGACAACCAACAACTGACAACTAACGCAATGGTAGAAATCGAGCACCTGACCAAAACCTACGGCACCCAAAACGCCGTGGACAACATCAGCTTCACGGCGGGCAAGGGTGAAATCGTGGGCTTCCTCGGGCCGAATGGCGCGGGCAAAAGCACCACCATGAAAATTGCCACCGGCTACCTCCCGCCCACCGCCGGCACCGTACGCATAGCTGGCTACGACGTGCTCACCAACAGCCTGGAAGTTCGCCGCCACGTCGGCTACCTGCCCGAGCACAACCCGCTCTACCTCGACATGTACGTGCACGAGTACCTCGAATTCATCGGCTCGGTGCACGGGTTGCGCGGTACCGGCCTGCGCACCCGCGTAGCCGAGCTGGTGGGCCGCGTGGGCCTGAGCCGCGAGCAGAACAAGCAAATCGGCGCGCTTAGCAAGGGCTACCGGCAGCGCGTGGGCCTGGCCCAGGCACTCATTCACGACCCCGACGTACTTATCCTCGACGAGCCCACCACCGGCCTCGACCCCAACCAGATTCTGGAAATCCGCCAGCTCATCCGCGAAGTGGGTGAGGATAAAACCGTCATTTTCAGCACCCACATTCTGCCCGAAGTCACGGCCCTGTGCTCCCGCGTGCTCATCATCAGCCGGGGCAAGCTGGTGGCCGACAGCCCGGTGGCAGAACTGGCCGCCCGCGCCGCCGGCGAAACCGTAGTCCGCGCCGAATTCGAAGGCGCGATAGATACCGCCAAGCTGGCCAAGCTCCCCGGCGTACGCCATGTTGAGCTAGCAGCGGATGGCGCTGTCCTGCTCCGCACCGCGCCGGGCACCGACGTGCGCGCCGCCGTGTCGCGCCTGGCCGGGCAGGAAGGCTGGATTCTGCTGGGGCTGCGGCAGGAGCAACAAAGCCTGGAAGAGGTGTTCGGGGAATTGACGAAATAATTTTTAAAATGTGGAAAATGTGATGAATGTGAAGATTTGGAAATGAAAGCTGATTGTGTCCTGATAAGCAATTTTCAAATTTCCACATTTATCACATCTACCACATTAAATAACCTATGCTCACCATCCTCCAAAAAGAATTCAATGCTTTCCTGAACTCCCCAGTGGCCTACGTGGTATTGGGGGTTTTTCTGATTGCCACCGGCCTGTTTGTCTGGGTTTTTCCCGACAGCAGCGTGCTTGATTACGGCTATGCCGACCTGCAAACGCTGTTTTCGTTGGCCCCGTGGATATTCCTGTTCCTGATTCCGGCCATCACCATGCGCACATTTGCGGAGGAAAAAAAAGCCGGAACAATTGAATTGTTATTAACCCGCCCGCTTACTGACGGACAGATAATTGGCGGCAAATATTTAGCCTGCTTTTTACTGGCTTTGCTGGCATTAATTCCCACGCTGCTTTATTATTTCTCGGTTTATAAACTGGGAAGTCCGGAAGGGAATATTGACTCCGCTGCGACGGTGGGTTCCTATTTGGGATTGGCGCTGCTGGCGGCGGTATTTGCGGCCATTGGCATCCTGGCATCAGCCCTCACCCGCGACCAGATTATTGCCTTTCTGGTAGCGGTGGTGGGCTGCTTTCTGGTTTACTCCGGCTTCGACTCTTTGGCTTCGGTGCTTCAGGGCAGCTCGGCTTATTATGTTAGTCAATTGGGAATTGCGGCACACTACCGCGATTTGAGTAAGGGGTTAATTGACTCGCGGGACTTGGTTTATTTCTTCAGCGTGGTTGCCATTGCCTTGCAGGCAACGCGCTTGGTACTACGGAGCCGGAATTGGTAATGGAAAATACGTTGACTAATTCGCCAATTGAAGTTCCGGTGTCCGCCTCGCGCAAGCGGCGCGACTTGCTGACGTTCGCCACAGTTCTGGGTTTGTTGCTGCTGTTCAATTTCACGGCCCAACGCTTCTTCTTCCGGCTCGATTTGACGCAGGAAAAGCGCTACACCATGTCCGACGCGACCAAGAAGCTGCTGCGCGACCTCAAGCAGCCGGTCACCGTCACGGTGTACCTAACCGGGGATTTTCCGCCCGCCTTCCGCCGCCTGGAGCAGGGCGTGCGCGAAACCCTGACCGAATTTCAAGTCTACGGCGGGGCCAACCTGAATTACATTTTCATCGACCCCAGCGCCGGCAGCACCGAAGCCGCCCGCAACGCCTTCTACCAAACCCTCTTCAAAAAAGGCCTGAAACCCACCAACCTCGGGGCTACCGAAAACGGCAAGCGCGTCGAAAAAATCATTTTCCCCTACGCCGTAGTGAGCGTGGGCTGGCACGATAAAAGCGTGCTCCTGTTGCGTGGCAACCAAGCCGCCCCGGCCGAAGTGCGCCTCAACCAAAGCATCGAAGGCTTGGAGTATGAGTTGGCCAGCACCATCCGCACGCTGGTGCCGGCGCTGCGCAAGCGCATCGGCGTGGTGGAAGGCCACGGCGAGCTGACCAACGTGCAGGCCGGCGACATGCTCGGCACCTGGCAGCAGCAGTACGACGTGTTTCGGGTGACGCTGAGCAAGGTGAAGGACCTGAGCACGCTCGACGCCATCGTGGTGGCCCAGCCCAAAACGCCCTACTCGGAGGACGACAAGTTCAAGCTCGACCAGTTCATCACCCAGGGCGGCCGAGCCCTGTTCTTCGTCGATGCCCTGCGCGTGGACCTTGATAGCGTGGCCCGAAATGGAGTAGCGCTGGCCACACCATACAATCTCAACCTCGACGACCTGTTCTTCAAATACGGCCTGCGCCTAAACCAAAACCTACTCCTCGACCTCAACAGCGGCCAAATCCCGCTCGTGACCGGCATGGACGGCAACAAGCCCAAAATCGAGCCCATGCCCTGGCAGCTCTACCCGCTCATTAACAAGTTCAGCCCCCACCCCATCACCCGCAACCTCGACGCGGTGTACCTGAAGTTTGTCGGCAGCCTCGACACGGTGCAGGCCCGCGGCATCCGCAAAACCGCGCTGATGACCACCTCGCGCTACACCCGCGTGCTGCCCGCCCCGGTGCCCATCAACTTTAACGATGCCCGCCTCGAACCCAACCCCAAGCTCTACCAGAAGGGTTTCCAGCCAGTGGCCTACCTGCTGGAAGGGCAGTTCACCTCGCTGTTTGCCAACCGTGCCCGACCCGGCACCCTGCAATTCCAGCCCGAAAAGCCGGCCAACGCCAAGCCCAGCAAAATCCTCGTCATGGCCGATGGCGACTTCATCCGCTCCGAAATAGACCCCAAAACCGGCAACCCCTACCGCCTGGGCTTCGACCGCCTCGCCAACACCGAATTTGCCAACCGCGAGCTGGTCCTCAACGCCACCGACTACCTGCTCGACGAAACCGGCCTTATCGCCGTGCGCGGCAAGCAAATCACCCTCCGCCCCCTCGACAAAGTGAAGCTTGCCGAACAGCGCCGCCGCTGGCAGTTGCTGAACCTCGGCGCACCGCTGCTACTGCTGGGCGTGTTCGGAGCCGTGCGGGCGTGGCGGCGCAAGCGGCGCTATGCGGGGTTTGCGAGTTAATGTTTCTACTTATCGACTGATACAGAGAAGATAGTCGTTATCTTTCCCGGACCGCGTTACTTTCTGCGGCTCACGTTGCTTCTGCTTAGCCAATGAATATTCGCGCCTACATTTTCGCCGTCAATTTCATTGGGTTCAGTGGTCTGGTTCAGGGCCAGAAGGTTCAGAATAATAATCAGGGAGTAATTGTCAATACCATTGTGGTGCCAGTTTATTCGACTAGACCCAGTGACATTGAAATCTTGGACAAATACCTCGAAAATCGGGCCCCGCTCTATTCCACTCCCGCAACTCCTACCGTTCCCTATTATGACCGATTCTCACATGGGTACACCGAACCGTTGCGTGACTTGGGATTCATGGTTACCACCACGTCGGTACGGGTTCGCAAAGGACCTTCCACAAAATCAGGGACGAGTGATTTACTGCCCGCCAACCGGCCAGTACGCATCCCGGCCGGGACCCTATTCACTCGAAACCTCACCAGAAAAGGACTAGTAGACCCCAGTTGGGTAGAGGTCACATATTATGACCATGCGCACGAAGTGGAAACGACGGGTTGGGTCCAGTTGAAATTTCTCAAACCAAATCCGGTGTTCGGCAACTGATTGTTACCAGCCAAAAGAGACGACACTCAAACACCGATAGTATCAATTCTTCCTACGGGTTCGATAGTGAGTGTAGACATAAAGAGAGGGTGTATACTTACTGCTTGGTCTTGCGCCACATACCAGAAATGGAGTCGCACAGGAAACCAGATTCTAAAAGAGTTTATTCAAACTAAACATTTACGCTAAAAGAATAGAAATGAATATTCTTACGAAGCCCAGCTTTAAATTAAACGATATCACCCCGCTGACACCTCAACCTCGACCCTATTCGTTTGGTATATTCATTGGAATGACCTATTCTGAGATAATGGATTTTCATTCTAAATACGCAAAAAAAGGAGTATTTAAAATGAGTCTTAGCCCAATAAGTCCGCGTAATAGTCCGGGGGAATTTACCAAACGTGAGATGTCATTAAATTTTCTTAATGTGCTTGAAAGTGGTGCCGAATTATTATTGCATAATGAATGTACGTACTCTGTTACACTCACAGGTTCAATTGCTAATTCAGATGCTGTCGAATTGGATATTCATAGAAATATACATTATTTAGGAAAAGGACGTTGGCACGACCCACTTGCACAAGTGAACTGGACAATGACTCGCACAGCTAATACATTTAAGGTTCTAATAAAGAAAGCAAAATGATGCCTTAATTCAGCCTCGTGAGCGGCTTAGCATTATTCTGAATGCGCGAAATAACAACGGTATCCATGCTTTGAATACGGTATATAAGACTGTAGTTTCCGCAAACCAGTTCCCGCGTATGACCGTCCTTGAATTGCGGCGCCATACGCCCACTCTGTGGAAAATTGACTAAAATATCCGCTCTGGCAATCAGCCGGTCAATTAATTGGGTTGCGTAGCCTTCAGTGAATTGCGTGTAAAACTCGCGCAACTGATGCAAATCTTCGATTGCCGGATTTGACCAGATTACTTGCGCCATGATTTTACTAATTCCTTTACTTCTTCGTGGGTTTTGTATTCGCCGCGTTCAGCAGCAGCAAAACCTTCTTCTACTTTCTCAATAAATATAAGGCGTTCCACTAAAGCATCCAAGTCGAATTGCTCGGGCAAGGTGTTCATAGCTTCGGTCACTTTTTCCTTGGTCATGGTTTTGGCTGTTTAGTGGGTTGCGAAAGAGGTTGCTCACGCCACAAAGCGACTTGGCGTTTCACTTCTTCAAAGGGTATTACCTGGTTATTGCGGCTTAGCTCCCGGCCTTCTTCAATCTGCTCGATTAACAGCAAATAGTCAATCAATTCATCCAACTCAAAATGGTTGGGCAGTTGGCTAACGGCAGTGAGCACAATATTCTTGGTCATTGCGTGGAACCTGAGGACTAACAAAGCCTGCGCGTGACATCTACAAGATATACTCTACAAGTTAAGCAAAGCTCTGCAAAGTCTACAAATCTTCTGCATCTAAAGTTGCTACCGCGCCACTTCCAAAGCCCAACCCCGCCGCGTATCTTTGCCCTCCCTCATCCAAATAATAGCCCTACGCCATGAAATTCATTGTTTCGTCCTCCGCGCTGCTTAAGCAGCTGCAAAGCATCAACGGCGTGGTTACGAACAACCCCGTGGTGCCCATTCTGGAGAATTTTCTCTTTGAGATTGAGGCCGGTAAGCTCACCATCACCGCCTCCGACCTGGAGACGAGCATGATTACCGAGTTGCCCGTGGAGGCCCGCGACACCGGCCGCATCGCAGCGCCGGCCCGCATCCTGCTCGACACCCTCAAGAACCTGCCCGACCAGCCCGTGACCTTCACGCTGGACGAGGAGACTTACACCATCGAAATCAGCTCGGCCAACGGGCGCTACAAGCTGGCCGGCGAGAATGCTGCCGACTTCCCCCGCGTGCCGGTGGTGAAGGGCTCGGCCCCGATTGAGATGCCGTCGTCGTCGCTCGCGCGGGCCATCAACAAAACCATTTTCGCGGTGAGCACCGACGAGCTGCGCCCGGCCATGACCGGCATCCTCGTGCAACTGGCCGACTCGCAGGTAACTTTCGTGGCTACCGACGGGCACCGTCTGCTGCGCTACCGCCGCCAGGACGTGGGCGCCGGCCAAACCGCCAACCTCATCATCCCGCGCAAGGCCTTCAACCTGCTGAAAGGCACGCTGCCCTCGGAGGCTACGCCGGTAAAGATGGAGTTCAACCAAAGCAACGCCTTCTTCTCCTTCAACCAGATGCGCCTCGTGTGCCGCCTGATTGACGAGCGCTACCCGGACTACGAAAATGTGATTCCGGTGAGCAACCCCAACAAGCTCATCATCAACCGCGCCGAGCTGCTGAATTCGGTGCGCCGCATCAGCATCTACTCCAACAAAACCACCCACCAGGTGCGCCTGCGCCTGGCCGGCTCCGAGCTGGTGGTTTCGGCCGAAGACCTCGACTTCAGCAACGAAGCCAAGGAAACGCTGAGCTGCCAGTACGACGGCGAGGACATGGAAATCGGCTTCAACGCCCGCTTCCTGCTCGAAATGCTCTCCAACATCGACTCCGAAGAAATTACCCTGGAACTGAGCACGCCCAACCGCGCCGGCCTTCTCATGCCCACCACCCCCGACGACCACGAGAGCATCCTGATGCTGGTGATGCCGGTGATGCTCAACAACTACGTTTGATCACAGATTAGCACGGATTTTAGCGGATTTCACGGATTTTGTAGACGATTAAATCGGTATAATGGACCGTCTACAAAATCCGTGAAATCCGCTTCAATCAGCTTCAATCCGTAATCTAATCCGTGAAATTTGTTAAAATCCGCGCTAATCTGTGATGAAGAAATCAGAAATACGCTTCAGTATTGCCCTCGACGACCAGAAAGTACCCGAAGCCATCAGTTGGACGGCTACCGATGCGGGGCCTGACATTCACTTTGCCAAGGCCATCAATATTGCGCTCTGGGACCGGGACGAGCGGGGGACGATGAAAATCGACCTCTGGACCAAGGATATGCCCGTTGATGAGATGAAACACTTCTACGTGGACACCATCGGGGCCATGGCCGAAAGCGTGCTCACCGCCACCAACGATTCGGTGATGGCCACCAAAATGCGCACCCTGTGCCGGGAGCTCATGGACCACATCGAGGAGGAGCAGCGCAACCAGAAGCAATAGGTGTAGCCCCGGTGCCAACCGTTAGCTATAACAACAGAAAGTCCCGCCAGCACGCTGCTGGCGGGACTTTCTGCGTTTGCGGGCGGCGGTAACCGAACTACTTGGTTGCCGTGGTGGTGCGGGCCGGGCCGATGGTGGCACCCTTGCTGCTAACCGGCGAAGGGTCCTTCACCGACTTCACGAAGGCGTCGTTGGTGGTTTGAGCGTTGTAGCTCATGCTGAACGCGTTGTACTCGCGGCGCGAGCTGTAGTAGTTGCTATATTGGTCGGTGCTGAGGACCGATTGGAGCTCTTTGTCACGCTCCTTGCAAACGGCGTCGCACTGGTCCTTCACGAGCTTGTCATTGCCGAGGTTCTTCTGCAGAATGGCTACTATTTTAGCCTGCTTATCGTTATTGATGGCCTGTAAGCGGGCATTCTGGTAGCCGTTCAGGCGCAGGTCGTGCGTCATCTGGTACGACAGTTCGCGGGCGTGCTGTTGCACGGGGTTCAGGCGGGGGGAGGGCTGGGTTTTATCCTGAACAGTAACCAGCGGGGCGCGTTGCTGGGCGTAGACGCTGACCGAACTCAATAGTATGACGGAGGCGAAGGCAAGTATCTTTTTCATGGGGGAAGGA
>JBBQSQ010000138.1:0-12289 GCA_038213745.1 Cytophagales bacterium | reverse complement strand
GCAGCTCACGGCCGGCTACCAGCTGCGCCCGCGCCTGGCCCTGGAGCTGGGCGTGGCCTACAGCGGCCGCACGGCCACCAACGCCTATGATGGGTATTTGATTGACGAATACGGCACCATTGCCACCGAGTACCGGTACCGCAACACCACCACGGCGCGCACCTCAGCCGTTTCGGCCCTGGCCCGCTACGCGCTCACGCGCCAGCCTGACCACCGCCTCCAACTAGCTGTGCTGGGCGGCGGCACGCTGCTGCACGAAAGTTTCTACTCCCGCGGCTCCCAGAGCTACGGTGCTGCCGGCAGTTTCCAAACCACGCCCTATGCCGTTCGCGACTCCTTCAACAACCTGCTGCTGATGGCGGGCCTGGGCCTGCGCTACCGCCTCAGCCCCCGCTTCGGGCTCAACTTCGACCTCGCCACCAACTACAACCTGACCCGCCCCACCACCTTCAACGATGGCTTTTCGGGCAGCGCGGCGTTGGGCCTGCGCTATTGGTTTGGCGTGTAGCACGGTTGCTGGCCTGGTTACCAAAACGGCCGCCCCCAGTGTTGGGGGCGGCCGTTTTTTGGTTTGCTACGCGGGGCCGGCCCTAGCTGGGCAGGGCCGCCTTGCGGGCCGTCACCTCGGTTTGGGCACCGGTGAGCACCGTGACCTGGGCATCTACCTGGGCGGCATCCACGTCGGCGAGGAAGGCGGCGGCCCCGGCGCGGGCCGTGCCGCGCTCGGTGAGGTTGTCCTTGCGGTCGTTGGCTTTGCGCAGCTTGCTTTCGTTTTGCTTGCGCATGGCCTCGGGCAGGCTGGGCGTGGCCAGGATGGCGGCATACGCCGCGATTTCGGCGCTCACGCCGGCCAGGCGGGCCGTTACGTCCTCCTGGGTGCGGGCGGTTTGCCGGTCCTGGTAGCCGAGGGTAGAATCGCGCTGCTGGTAGGTATCGAGCTCGGCGGCAAGGTCGGCGAGAACGGTGTCGCACGCGGCTTTGGTCGTGAGCAGGCTAAGGTCAAGGGCCATACTGAAAGGGGTTTGGGGGTTGAAAAAAGGTGAGCCCAAATGTAGCCAGCTTTTCTAATTATTTTAGCTTTTTCAGTAAATTATTTTAGCAACCATGGTTGCGTTACTAACAAAATATCAGGGCACGCAATCGAACGGTCCGGTCCGACCGCCCTAGGCGGTCCGACCGGTCGAAGCACCACCGATTTCGTCCTCACGACAACCGGTCGGACCGCCTGGGGCGGTCGGACCGGCAGGCCTGAACCGCATACGGTTATGTATGCGTGGCTGCTTATTCGGCGGGCAGCAGGGCCGTGAGGGCGGCGGCTTCGGTTTCGAGGGCTTCGGCTTGCAGGCGCAACAGGTGGTAGCGGGCCACGGCGGCGGGCGTGAGGGCGGCGGCGTGGGCGGCGGCCTCGGGTAGGGCAGTGGCCCAGCGGTGGGCGTGAGTGGCGCTTTGGAGCAGGCCGGCCAGCGCACGGCGCAGTCGCCGGGCCCGGTGCGCGCACTGGGCGCGCCGCCACTCCAGGGCCTGCGCTTCGGGGGCCGGGGCCGAGGGCGGCAATGCGTCCGGCGCGGCTTCGGCAGCGGGTGGCAGGTGCCGGGCCAGGGGGTTGAGGCGCAGCAGCAGGGCGCTGCTCAGGGCCCGGCGGCCACTCTCGATGTGGGCCACCTGGGCGCGGGTCACGCCGAAGTAGGCGGCCAGCGCCTGCTGCTCCAGGCCAAAGTAGCGGCGCACGGCCTGCACCAGGGTGGTTGAGGGAATGGATTTGCGGGACATGCGCGGGCGTAGCTTATTTTTTGATTTTCCAAAAATAAGCTACGCGGGCCGGTAAGCCATAAAAAACGCTGGCTGCGGGTACAGCCGGCGTTTTGGCAGGTGATTATTTATCTACCGGGTGTCATCGCCCTCGTCTGGCATGGGCAGCGGCGAAAGGCTGGCTTGAGCCTTAGGTGCGAAGTGAGCGGCAGCTCGCTCAATACCCCGGCGGCTGGCGGGGTGGGCAGCCAGTTGTTCGGCCTCGCGGCGCTCGTCCAGGAAGTGGATAAGGTGAATGACTTCCAGTTTCAAGTTTTTGGGCAAGACGTTGTCCGACCGGAGCAGCAGATTCAATACTTCCAAATACCGGTCCCGCGCCGGGCCTTCGGCCTGCGCTACGAACTCCAACACGGCCGTGGCCGCGTGCCACTCTCGGTCGGTGCCGCAGGCGGGCATCGACGGCCAAGTGGCAGTTGTTGGCAGGGCTAGGGTTTTGCTGGACATGACACAAACAAGGTTAGTGGATTATGCTTCTTCTAACACAATTTCGGTGTAGCTAGTTGCCGGCCGCACCGCCAACACATTGAAACGCGTGTTGGGCAGCAATAATACTTCGGCTTCGGGATAGCCGGGGTCGGGGCCGTGAGGACCATAGTAGGACAGCTCTTCGATGAACCGGCCAGTTTTGGGTGGCGTAATCAAAAATAAGACATTATTCCCGTGCTCCAAATAATACTTCGCCACAGCAGCCGAAGTGCTGGTAGACAAGAAAGCAGGCCAGGTGATGCTGGCCTCGGTAGCGGCATAGATGGCATAGGCCAACAGCTCCGTTGGGCTTAAGTAGCCGCCACTCCGCACGATGGGCCCATCGTAGCACGGCAGCCGGGCCAGCGCACTGGCCAAGCCCTGACCGAAGGCCGAATCATTGAGCCCGCCACTGGCATGCAGCTCTTGATTGAGCGCCGTCGACCCGTTGAAAGAATATTTGTGAATCAGGGCTTTTTCGGCGGCTGTCAGCTCGGGGCAGGCGCTGGCATAGCCGCCCCTGTTCATGCGGGCTAATTCAACCGGCAGTTGTTTTCTGGCATAGGCTAGTGTTTGGCGGCGGTTCATTATCGCTGATTTCCTTGTCCCATTTTTGTCAGCCGCCCCTGTATCTCCCCACCCACACGAAGGCATACGGGAGGCCAGGGCATAGCTTAATTTTTACAAAACCAAAAAATAAGCTACGCCGCTCCTCCTCCCGCTACCAGCGCAATTTCCGCCTCGCTGAGGCCGTAGAGCTGGTACACCAGCCCGTCGAGGTCGGCATCGAGGCGGGCCAGGTGCTGGCGGGCGGCGGCCTGCTGCTGCTGGTGCTGCGCGTAGTAGGGCAGCCACTCGCTTTTCTCGGGCAGGCTGAGGGGGCGGCCCAGGGCTTTGGCCAGGGCGGTACTCCAGGCTTTCCACTCCTGCGTGAGGGCCAGCTTGCCGGTGAGCGGGGCCGTCAGGCCCAGCTCGGCGCGGAGCAGGGTGGCAAACGTGGCTTCGGCCGCGTGCAGGGCGCGGTGCCCGGAAAGAAGCTGCTCGGCAAGGTCGATGAAAGGCTGTTGCTCGGCGGGGGTGATGTTGGGGATGGGAAACTCTAGCAACTGTGAGCGTTTGACTTTAGGAAATGTCTCTTTGCTATCAGAATGAACATTGTCGAAATAGAACTTCAGGAGTTTAGAGGAGAGAAGTGTGAGCAAGTATTTTAAAGGCCCGGTATCTTTGCTCGTATTTGAAATCAGGTAAGTGGTTTGGTCAGCATAGATATCATCTACATCCAGCGACGCAAATAGGTATTTTTTACCCGGTATTTGCCTTACAATTAGTTTTGGCTGCTCAAAAGCATCTGCGGTTCTGAAAGCTTGGTTTGTGTACAGCTTCTCGTTCTGCGATGTGTAATGCACGAAACCACTCGTATTTTGAATGGAGTATCGGCTAACATCTTTGCCCAAAACAAATGCCTTAAATTCTGCCGTTGCCTGTGAGTCAAAAAGAAGCTCTTTACGAACTTTCATTCCATTTTTTACGATAAAAGCATAAGATAATTTGGGGTGTATTTCCAACTTCTGTGTCACTGCTTGCGAATCCCCGCTTGCCGTTTCATTTATAATAAATTTTGGACCTTGAAAGGAATTTTGGTTGATAACCTGGGTGGCTTTATGCTCTCTCTTATTGATTATATGATATGCAATTACTGCATCGACAGGCTTGCTTTTTTTAATATTAAAGACAACTGTTTTTACTTCCGCATCATCAAAAACACTCTCCGCTGGGAAAGTAAGGTCAGTGATATGGTTTTCGGTGAGCAAATATTCCCGAAGCTTTTTGTCATACTCATTATTTAAAAAGACAGAAGGAGTAATAAAAGCTACAAATCCATTGGACTTGGCAATATCAATTGCAAGCTCAATGAAAAGCTTGTATAAATCGAGTTGGTAGGACGAGGTTTTATATCTGTTGGTCAAATACGACTTCTCATCATCCGAGAATAAGCCCCGGCTCCGCACATACGGCGGGTTTCCCACCACCACATCGAAGCCGCCATCGGCGAAGGCTTCGGGGAATTCCTGGTGCCAGTCGAAGGCGCGGTCGCCGGCCACGGCGGGGTCGGCGATGAGGGAGTTGCCGGTGCGGATGCTGTGGTCGAGGGAAGTGAGGGGCCGGCCGGGGTTGGCGGTCTGGAGCCAGAGGCTGAGGCGGGTAATCTGGACGGATTCGGGGTTGAGGTCGACGCCGTAGAGGTTGTGTTGCAGAATGTGGCGGTCGAGCGCGAACACCTCGCGCTGGCCGGCGCGCAGCTCGGCCAGCGCCGCGTTCACCACCTCGCCCTCGCGCAGCAGGTAGCCAAAGGCCTCGTTGAGAAACGCGCCCGAGCCGCAGGCGGGGTCCAGCACCCGAATGCGGCGCAGGCGCTGGCCGTAGGTTTCCCAGGCGTCGATGTGCTTCTGCACGCGGGGCGAAACGGCACCCAATCGAGCGCTGGCCGCCGTTTTAACCATCCGAATTGTTGCCCGGTCAGCATCCGTTAGCTCAGGCAGGGCGTCGAGGCCGGCCTCGTCGCGGCGCTCGCGCAGCCAGCCGCCCACGGCCTGGCCCACAATGTAGCGGGTGATGTAGTCGGGGGTGTAGAAAATGCCGTCCTGCTTGCGCTTGCCCTGTTTGGCGGTGGGCGCAGCCGCGCCGGCGAGGCGGGCGCGCTCGGCTTCCAGGTCGGCGAGGCTTTGCTCGAAAATGTGCCCCAGGATGTTCACGTTCAGCTCGGAGGCGAAGTCGTACTTCTCCAGGCTGATGGCCGGCTCCAGGGTGCGGTCCTTGATGACGAGGGCATCGAGGGCGGCATCGGGGGCGAAGAGGCCGCCGTTGAAGCGGTTGATGTTGGCGGCGGGGTTGCCCCGGTCGATGCTCTGGAACAGGCCGCGCACGGTGCGGTAAATCTTGTCGTCGGCGGGGTCGAACACGTTGGCCCGCACGGCATCGAGCAAGCGCCGGAAGGTGAGGCGCGGGATGATGTTCTTGTCCTCGCAGAAGCAGACGAAGATGACGCGGTCGAGCAGCTTCTGGGTGTGGCCCAGCAGGGCCAGCGGCTCCACGGCGGGGTTTTGCTCGATGAGGTGGTCGAGCAGGGCGCGGCGGGCGGCGCGGTAGTCGCGGTAAAAATCCTTGCTGATGCGGGCCTCCTGCTCCTGGCGCTGGCGCAGGGCCAGGTCGAGGGGGGCATCGGCCTGGGCGGGCAGGGGCAGCAGCTGCCCGGCGGCCAGCAAGGCAAAGAAGCGGCGCAGGGCGGCGGGCTGGTCGGGCATGGTGCGAAAGTCGAAGACTTCGGCGCGGGTCTGGTCGTTGGCAGCGTAGAGGCGCAGCTCCACGAAGTTGCTCACCAGCACCCAGCGGCAGCTGGCCCCCATCTTGGAGGGGTAGCTGAAGGCTTGCTCCACGGGGGTTTCGGCGCGGCCCTTGGCCCCAAGCTTCTGCTTGGCGTCGAGTTGGGTGCGGGCGTCCTTGAGCTCCACTACGGCGCGCACGGGGCCGGCGAGGGCCCCCTTGGGGTCGGCGGCAAACTGGCCGAGGGCCCCGTCGGGCTTGGTGCCGTCCACGTTGGTTTTCTTTTCGAGCAGCAGCTGGCGGTAGTCGGGCCGCTCGTGCTCGTAGCCCAGGGCCTGCCCAAACACCAGGTTCAGGAACTCGGCCTGGAGGGCTTCCTCCTTCTGGGTGGTCACGTAGCCGGAGGCAATGCTGGCCTGCCAGCGGCGCAGCTTCTCCACGCGGGCCGCGAAATCGGGCAGGGCCATGGCGGGGTCGTAGGCGGTGAGGGGGGCGGGCAGGGCCGCGTCGGTAGGGAATAAGGGGAGGATGGGCACGGGGCGAAGGTAGCGGGCGGGCGGACTTGGGTGGGGCGGGCGTGGCTTATTTTTTGGTTTTGCGAAAATAGGCTACGCTTGTCCTGGTTCGCCTCACCCCTGCCCCTCCGCTGGAATACGTTGAAAAGGCCCTCGAATGGCTGGCCCGGCAGCCGGCCGTGAACCCGCGCCACATCGTGGTGATGGGTGCTTCGCGCAATGCCGGGCTGGCCCTGCTGTTGGCCGCCACCTACCCGCGCCTCATCAGCGGCGTGGTGGCCTACGCCCCCAGCGCCGGGACGTGGGCCAACTCGAACAATGTTCTTTTATCAGACTGAGCCAAGGCCTTCGCCTGCAGGCGAGGGATTTGCCCCCGGACGCTGACATTAATCGCGGACATGGCGTGAGCTGAGCCATTCGGGTGCCCAGCTACGTATGAAGCTCACTTTATTCACGATGACATCCTTACGCATCACTTTTTAACTCCCGCTGCTCATGTTCGACGAATTACAAACCGTATTGCTCGGCTACTGGCACCAGTTTGTGGCCGCCCTGCCCCGGCTGGTGCTGGCCCTGGTCATGCTGGCCGTTATCTGGTGGGTGGCCTCGCGGGTACGCACTTACCTCGATGGCCGCCTGCAGGCCAATTCCGACGACCCGCTGCTGGCCCGCTTCCTCACCAAAGTGGCCCGCTGGATTGTGCTGCTCATCGGCATCCTGATAACGCTGCAAATCATCGGCTTTTCGAGCGTGGTGAGTGGCATCATGGCCGGGGCGGGCGTGTCGGCGGTGGTGGTGGGCTTCGCTTTCAAAGACATTGCCGAGAATTTCCTGGCCGGCGTGATTCTGGCCTTTAACCGGCCATTTGCCCTGCGCGATACGATTTCCATTCAGGACGTGATGGGCAGGGTGGAGTCGCTGGACATGCGCACCACCCGCATCAAGACCTTCGACGGCAAGGATGTGTACATTCCCAACGCCACCCTGCTCAAGGAAAAGGTCACCAACTACACCCGCGACGGCTTCTTGCGGCAGGAGTTCATCGTCGGCATCGACTTCGAAGACAACGTGGCCGCCGCCACCCGGCTCATTCTGGAGCAAATCCGTCAGGTGCCGGAAATCCTCAGCGCCGACCCACACGCGCCCTTCGTGGTGGTTGATGAGCTGGCCACGAGCACCGTCAATCTGAAAATCTTTTTCTGGACCAGCACCGAGGACTACCGCCGGGGCGTGCTGGAGCTGCGCAGCGCCGTGATGGACCGCACCAAAACCGTGCTGGCCGAAAACGGCTTCTCCCTGCCGCCCGACATCATCGAAATCCGCCTGCCGGGCTTCCAGCCGGCCCTGCCCATTGAGGTCCGGATGGCCCCCAACCAGCCCCCGCTGGCGCTGGACGCGCCCGAAGCCGGCGCTTGATGCGCTATTCGGCCTTTTCGTAGCAGCAAGGGCGGCCCGGCAGCAAGTCGAAGCCGCTACCCTGCTATCCTGTGCCGCCACCACGGCCGCCAGCCCCGCCGGCGAGCGATGAGGCATCGCCCAGTCACCCTGCGCGAAGCCTTCGTCGTTTTCGTGCTGGATGACGACGTCCGGGGAGATATGCTCCATGATTCTGACCTTCCCTGCTGGCGCGCGTCCTCAATCCGGCCGCTTGTCCAAGTCCACTTTCGTGGTCTTGTTTACCGAGATGAACACGCCCACGAACAGCATGCGCGGGGCGGGCGGCAGCACGGCGGCACTGGGGCGCTGGCCACTGGCGTCGGGCTGGCCGGCGAAGGTGTAGCCGTAGATATTCTGGCGGCCCAGCACGTTGCTGGCCGACACGTAGACGATGGTGAACTGCCCGAACCAGTGGGTGAGGTAGCTCGCGTTTAGGCTCAAATCCTGGTAGGCGGGCAGGGTGGCCTGCTGGTAGCCGGGCTGGTTGGGGTTGGTGTAGCGGCGGCCGCTGCCGTAGCTGTAGGTGAAGCCGAACTGCGTGTGCATTTTGGCCACGTAGTACTTGCCCACCACGCTCAGGCTGTGCCGGGCGGCGAAGGTGGGGATGGCCGCTACGGGGTCGGCCCGGAACTGGCGGCGGGTGTCGAGAAAGCCGTAGCTCACCCAGTAGTCGGCCATTTTGAGGGTGGTGCGGTCCCGGAACAGCACGTCGAGGCCCCGGGCATAGCCGCCGCCGGCGTTCTGGTAGCTGTTGGGATTGAAGCTGTTGCGGCCATCATAGGTCGTGAGTTGGGCGTAGTTCTTCTGGTAGATTTCGGCCCGCAGCGTGCGGTCCTGCACCTGGTGCTGGTACGTCAGCAGGTAGTGCCCGGCGCGCTCAAACCGCAAGGCGTGGCTGATGCGGAGCAAATCCGTGGTGGGCGTTTGGTAGAAGTAGCCCCAGGCGGCCGAAAGCTGGCTGTTGGCCCCGGTTTTGTAGGCCAGGCCCAGGCGCGGGGCGGCGTTGTAGCGGCCCATCAGGGCCGAATACTCGGTGCGCAGGCCGGCCCGGCCGGCCAGGCGGTGGCTCAGTACCATTTCGCTTTCCACGAAGCCGGCGGCGCGCTGCTCGTCCACGCCCAGGGCTAGCACGGGTGTTTCGGGCGCGGCCTGGTACTGCTGGCGGTAGCGCTGGGCGTAGCCTTCAAGGCCCATTTTGAGGTTGAACCAGGTACTGGCCGAGTCGTTGGTGAGCACGAGGCGGGCCACGGCGGAGCGGTCGAGGTCGTGCACGGTTTGCACGTCGGGGCGCAGGGTGTTGTCGTCCTGGGTCAGGGCCAGGCCGGTGTTCAGGCTCCAGCCGCCGCGTAGCGGGGCGCGGTAGGTGGCGTGGAGGTAGGCGTTGTCGTTGGCCAGGGCCACGGGGTGGCCGGCGGCTTCAAATTCGGGGTTGGCGTCGGGCTGGCGCAGGGCCAGGCGCTGCCGGCTGTAGGTGCCGTAGATTTTCAGCATGCCGGCCTCCCCTACTTGGTGGGCCAGCTTGAGCGAGCCGCCCAGGGCCAGCGGGGCGCGTTCCCAGCCCAGGCTTTGGGGCACCAGGTTGTAGTAGGGAGCCAGGTTGGTGTAGTCGGCGCTCACGGCCACGCTGGTGCGGTCCCAGCGCTTAGTGCGCGCGAGGCTGCCGCCCACGCTCATCAGCGAAATGCCGGTCTGGGTTTCGGGGGCGAGGTCCGTCGAGTTCAGGGCCACCACGGCGCTCAGGGCCTGCCCGTACTCGGCCGAGTAGCCGCCCGTGCTGAACACCATGCCCTTGAACAGGAACGGCGAAAACCGCCCCCGGGAAGCCACATTGGGCACCGCGCCGCCGTAGGGCGTTTGCACGGGCAGGCCGTCGAGGTACTGCTTGGTTTCGGAGGCGGCCCCACCGCGCACAAAGAGCTGGCCGGTTTCGCCCACCCGCGTGGTGCCGGGCAGGGCGTTGAGGGCGCCGGTGATGTCGCCCAGCGCGCCGGCCGTGGTCACGATGTCGAGGGGTTTGAGCACGCTGCTGCGCTTGTCGTCGCTGGCCTCGAAGGCCCCGGCGGTCACCACCACGTCGCCGAGAGCGGCGGGGTTGGCTTTCAGCTTGATGGCGGGCAGCGCGACGGGGCCTTCGCCCAGGCGCACGGGCAGCTCCTGCGGCACGTAGCCGATGAAACGCACCACCAGCACCCCTGAACCGGCGGCGTGGTCGGTGCGGAACTGGAAGCGGCCGAGCGAGTCGGTGCTGGCCCCGTCGAAAGTCGTTTTCAGGAACACGTTCACGCCCGGCAGGGGCTGGCCGGCGGCATCGCGAACGGTGCCAGTGAGGTAAGTTGGTGAATTGGTGAGTTGGTGATTTTTGGCGACCGGCGCGGTTTGGGCGAAGGCGGGAGGCGTAGCGCTCAGCAGCAGCAGGAGCAGCGGGAGTAGCGAAGTTTTCATGAGAGCCGGCGGTTAGTTGATGGCTCAAAGGTGTTGGCCGGGCCCACCCCGGTTCAACTCGCTGTTGCCGAAGCGGCGAATGGGACGGATGAACCGTCGGGCCGGCCGATGAACAGCCCATGCCCGTTCCCGAACCATCGGTATCTTTAGCACAACGCTCCCACCCCGTTCCCGCCCACCATGCGCTTCCGTACCTTCCTTGCCCACCTCAGCCTGCTGCCGCTGAGCGCCTGCACCCGCTCATGCGTACAGGAATATGACAACAACGAAGCGTTTGCGCAGGCCCAACGGCCCACCTACACCGAAACCGGGGCCAATACCCTGAGCTGCCAGCTCGGCTCGCAGGCGTGGACGGTGTTGGGCGCTTGCGAGAGCAAGGGCGGCCTCGGCAACTCCTGGGACCCCAACCGACTGATGATTGACGGCAACACGGTGCTGACCTACGTGACCGCTAGCGGCCGCATGAGCGGCGTGCGCGATAGCAAGCCGTTTTACGACATGGGCATCAGCTTGGTGTTCCGGCCCACCGACACCCTTGGCGGCCTGCGCCTGCTGGGGGCCGACACCGCCCGGACCTACACCGGGCGGTTTGTGGAGCAGATGACCGCCACCAATTTCCTGAACTACGACGACTACTCCAGCCGCAACCGCAACCCCGTGCGCCTGCTCATCCGCAAGCTCGACCGGCGGCAGCGCATCGTCAGCGGCACGTTCACGGGAATGCTTTACGGCGGAGCCAGCAGGCACGACTCCCTGGCCGTAACGGATGGCCGGTTCGATTTCAGGTATTAGCCGGCCCCGGCTTCCTTTTTATCCCTCACCCGGCACTCGCTGCGCGCTTTGCGCCGGGTGAGGCCTTTTTGCGGGGCAGTCCCCGGCCCGGCGGGCGCGGGCCGATTACAACGCCTTACTTTGCGGTGCGGTTTTCGCGGCGCGTTCACTGCTGCTGCTCCCGCGCACGTACGCCACTTTCACCCGCCTAGCTTTCGGTACCGTTCGTCCTTCTCCTCATGGCTGATTTTCCTGCTTCCATCGATTACCAAGCCCTGTTTCACGCCCTGCCCGGTGCCTACCTGCTGCTGGCCCCCGACAGCACCATCCTCGACAATTCCGACCAGCACGTGGCCGTGTCGCTGCTGCCGCGCGAGCAGGCCGTGGGCCGCTACATTTTCGATGCCTACCCCGGCGACCCCCAAAGCCAGGCCGACCTGCTGGCTTCGCACGAGGCGGTGCGGCGCACTTTGCGGGCCCACGTAATGCCGCTGCTGCGCTACGACATTGCGCGGCCCGCCGCGCTGGGCGGCGGCACCGAGGAGCGGTACTGGCAGATTACCCACCACCCCCAGCTCGACGCCCGCGGCGAACTACAGTACATCCTGCAAACGTCGGAGGACGTGACCGAAGCCACGCTGGCCGCCCGGCACGCCGCCGCTGTGCAGCGGGCCCTCGACGACGCCACCGAGCGCAACCGTTTTATCCTCCAGAGCCTGCCCCTGATGGTGTGGACAACCCGCCCCAACGGCTGGGCCGACTCCTTCAACACCCGTTGGACCGACTTTACCGGCCGGCCCCTGGCCGATACCCTGGGCGAAGGCTGGGTGGCCGACCTGCACCCCGACGACGTGGCCCCCACCACCGCCCGCTGGGACGCCGCCCGCCAGCAGGGCACTTCTTTCCAGGCCGAGTACCGCCTGCGGCGGCACGACGGCAGCTACCGCTGGCACCTGGCCACGGGCGTCCCGCGCCTCGGCCCCGACGGCCAGATTCAGATGTGGGTGGGCTGCAATGCCGACATTCACGAGCAAAAGCTCATGGTCCAGGAGCTGTTGGAAGCCAATGAGCAGCAGGCCCTGCTCTCGGACCAGGCCTACGCGCAGTACCAACGGGCCCAGCAGCAGCGCCAAATTCTGCTGGACCTCTTTGCCGACGCCCCGGCCATGATTAGCGTGGTGCGCGGCCCCGAGCACCGCTACGAGTTTGCCAACACCCGCTTCCGGGAACTGGTGGGCCAGCAAGACCTGGTGGGCAAAACCGTGGCCGAGGCATTTCCTGAAATCGTGAGCCAGGGCATCGTGGCGCTGCTCGATGGCGTCTTTCGTACTGGTGAGCCCGTGGTGGGCCAGGAGGTGTTGGTGCACCTGGCCGGTCCCGAGGGCCAGCTACGCGACTGTTACTTCAACTTCTACTACCAGCGCTTCGAGGAAAACGGCCAGCCCGCCGGCATCACGGCTTACGCCCATGACGTTACGGAGCTGGTGCTCACCCGCCAGGCCCTGGAGCAACTCCGCGGCCGGCCCACC
>JBBQSQ010000137.1:0-12294 GCA_038213745.1 Cytophagales bacterium | reverse complement strand
GTCGAGGGCGGCGGTGCGGGCGAAGTGCAGCAGGGCGGCGGTTTTGCCCATTGCAGGGCGGGCGGCCAGGATGATGAGGTCGCCGGGTTGCCAGCCGCCGGTTAGGCCGTCGAGCTGGGTGAGGCCGGTGGGAATACCAGTCAGGCCGTGCTGGCCGACGGACTGCGCGAGGCGGTCAAACGTGGGGTCGAAGGCAGCGGCGGCGGTCTGACCGGGCTTGGTTTCGAGGGTGCGGTGCAGGCTGGTGAGGTGGGTTTGGGCGGTGGCCAGCAATTCCAGCGGGTCGCGGGAATCGTCGTAGCCGTGGGCGGCCAGCTCGGTGCCGGCGCGGATGACGACGCGGCGGGCGTGCTGCTCCTGGAGGATGCGGCAGTGGGTATCGAAGTGAGCGGCCGAGTTGATGCGCATGGTCAGCTGGGCCACGAAAACGGGGCCGCCGATGCGCTGCAGGGTGCCCCGCTGGCGCAGCTGCTGCACGACGGTAAGCTGGTCGGCGTGGTCGCCGCGCTGCACCAGGTCGCGGATAGCCAGGTAGACCTGCTGGTGGGCGGCGGAGTAGAACACTTCCTCGGTGGGCAGCGTGACGAGCAGGGTGCGCTGGGCATCGGCTTCGAGGAGGGCCGCGCCGAGTACAGCGGCTTCGAGGTCCAGGGCCTGCGGGGGCAGCTGGCCGGTGGTGGGTGCGGAAATGCCGGGGCGGCGGGCGGAGTAGGGTTTGGGACGGTCTTCGGACATGACGGGTTGGGGTTAGCTCCAGCGGGCGGGGTCGGTGGATTTGGGGGCGGTGCGGGCGCGGGCCGGGGCTGGCGGACCGGTACCGGTGCGGGCGGCGGCCGTGGCCTGGAACTGCGGGCGGCGGCGCATCCAGTTGCGGAAAGAGGCGCGCCAGTCGACCATCAGGGTTTTGCCGCTGACGCGCCAGCCGTTGCTTTCGTAATGGTCGTGGAAGGTGGCGGCCTCGGTTTGGGCGTCGGCGCTGTCGGGGAACTGCGCGGCGGCGTAGTCTTGGACCTCGGCCAGCGTGGGCGGCACGCCATCCTTTGGGCGCTTGCCGGCCGGTTTTTTAACTTTCATCTCAGCGGCGGGCGCGGGCGGGGCGGCTTCAGCCGCCTCTCTCTCTATTACCGAAGTTGTAATTGAAGATGAAAATGAAGGGGTTGGAATTTGCTTAACCCGGGTGGTTGGTTTTTGCTTGGGCTTTTGGTTAAGCAAATGGGGGTTGCCGCCCTTTTTACCCGCTTCTGTGCGTACCCGGCGTAGGTTCTCATCTTTGACCATGCGGCGGCAGAACAGCGCGCCATCGGACTCGCGGCGGCTGGCGACGCCGTAGGTTAGGAGGGTGGTTAGAATTTGGTTGGCCGTTTGGTTATCCAAACCGAGGCGGCGGGCAATGACGGCATCGGGCATGGGCTGGCCGTTGACAAGGAGCACGCCGCGCTCGTCGCTGTCGTGCATCATCAACAGCAACTCGAACCAAGCCCCGCGCTGCGCGAGGTCGAGGGCCTGGACGCCCTGGTCCTTGTGCCAGTCGCCGGGGTAGAATTGGATAGCCGGAAGTTTCATGCGCGCGTTGGCGTGGGCACCAGAAGGACGTTGGTGGTGGCTGGCTGCTCGAATAAATCAAGCTGGCGGAAGTCGGTGCATTTGCCGCGTAGGGCCGCTTCAACTTCGGTTAGGGCCGTTGCCAGCGTGGTTTCCAGCAGGCCGGTATAGGGGTAGCTGGCCTGCTCGTCGTCGAATGACTGGTAGGGCGTGGTTAGGTTCAGGACCCGGCCGCCGGTTAGCTCGCGCTGGCCGATGAGCGTGACGCCGCCCTGGCTGCGGCCCATGGAGAAGCCGGTGACGGTGAAGGGCTCGAACAGCGCGGGCAACTCCTCGGATTCGTCGGGCCAGAAGTCGGGCGTTTCGGTCAACTGCTCGGCCAGCAGGCAGAGGTGCGGCACCAGGCGGCTGAGGGTGTGGATTAGGTCGGAGTGAACCTGCTCGGCGCAGGTCAGGGCGAAGGCGCGGGGTGGGGCCTCCTGGGTGCGCTGCTCGGTAAATTCGCAGGTCAGGTGCTGGTCTTTGACTTTGACTTTCTGAATGGTGATGATGGACGTAATGGCCTCCGGGCTATCCGGGCCGACAATTGGGAGTAGCTGGGACATTGGGGAACGGGGAATTGAGCCGCCTGTACCGGCAGCGGGTGAGGCCACCATTTCAGCTAGCGGATTAAGACAGATGCAATGGGAAGCGGCAGCCGATGGCGGGCGCTATTGGGCCGGCGGGCGGCGGCCCCGGGTGCGGGGGCCGGCCGGGGCAATCAGGGCCGCGTCGGTGCGGTTGCGACGCTGCCAGTCATTAATCTGAGACAGCAGCACCCGGTCGCCGCGGCTGGACTCGCCGGGCATGTAGTGCAGGCGGCGCGGGTGGTGGTCGGGCAGGCGCATGTAGTCGCGCAGGGTTTCGGGGTGCAGGTCGAGTAGGTCGGCGGCGCGGGGCACGGCGTAGGCCGGGTCGGGGGTAGGCGTGTCGGCCAGCTGGCGGCGGGCCTCGGCGGCGCAGGCCTTCTCCAGCGACTCGCGCACCCAAACGTGGTTATCGGGCATCCGCACGGTGATGTGCAGGCCGTCGGGGGTGGTAGTGGTTAGCTCAGTCATGGCCGGAGCGGGGTTTGCGGGTTTGACGGGGTTTGGCGGCGGGCTTGGCAGGTGCCGGCGGGGCTGGAGGCGTGTCGGGCCAGAAATAGCTGCGCTCTTTGTACACGGGCTCAAGGCCGGTGGCGCGGCGGTAAGCGATGATGCGCTTCAGTTGGGTGATGACCTCGGTGGCGGTGGCCACGTCGAAGCTCACGCTTACCCACCGCGTCCATTTCCACTCGAAGTGGGTGAGGTAGTGCGTTTCCAGCAGCTTGTCGAGCTGGTAGCGCTGCGGGTAGGTGGAGAATGGGTAATCCCCGAAGTGAGTAGGCCGGGCGCAACTGGTCAGGGCGGCTTCGAGGGCGGCGGTAGCTTCCCGCGGCTCTTCGAGCAAGTGAAGGGCGGCGCTCATCGGGCAGGGGTGGCTGGCTGTGCCAGATGATTGAGCTCTTCCCGGACCTGCTGGCTGCCGGCTTCCTTGATGAGGCGGATGGCCTCGGCCACGGCCGGGTGGGCGGGCTTTGCCTTCTGCAAGGCCTTGGACACGGCCGCGTGCGACATGTTGAGGGAGCGGGCGATGCTGGAAATCGCGCCATGGGGCAGCAACAATCGCAGGTCGGCCGGCGTAGCTATGGTTTCAATTGGTTGCATTTTCGTTTTGATATGTTACCTTTGATTGGTTGATGTCGCTCAAATGTAGGTAAAAGTTACCAAATGTTACAAAATGACTACACTGGAACGCAAAAAAATAAGCTCAGTTAGTCCGTTGCCGGAACTGAGCATGGCGGAGCGGCTGAAAGTGGTGCGGCAGGCCCGCGGGCTGACGCAGCAGCAAATGGCTGACCTGCTTGGAATTTCACGGCCCACCGTAGCGCAGCTGGAAGGCGGGCGGCATCAGCCCAGCACAGAGGTGCTGGAAACCATCGTTTCGGATTTGGAGGTTAGCCGCAACTGGCTGTGGTTCGGCGGCGGGCCGATGGACGATACCAGCACCGGCGGCGGCGAGGTCATCGTGTTCGGCAAGTTTGCGGATGAAGAGCACATCGACTGCCCGTTCATCACGGTGCCGGTGCGGGCCGGCTTCGTGGAACTGGTGGCGACGGAGGGCGACTACGGCCAGTACGAAACCATGCGGATTTATAACCCCAGCCCCGAACTGCGCAAGCCGGGCACGCTGGTGTTTGAGATTGACGGCGACTCGATGGAGCCGCAGCTACGCTCCGGTATGCTGGTCGCGGTGACGCCGGTACCAATGGCGGATATCAAGTATATCGTAAGCGGGGTATATGTGGCGGCCTTCGGCAACCAGCTCACGATAAAACGGATTAAGGATAATGACCTGTTGACCAAGCGGCAGCTCGTGCTGCATTCTGATAACCCCAAGGCCGGTATGCTGACTGTGGCGGGGGAAGATATTCGCGGATTGTGGAAAGTGGTGGATATTATTCGGGGTCGGGTGGAATAGTTGGAGAGCGGCTGAGACCGGGACATAAACCGGGACGAAACGGAGTAAAAGTGCCGCTATGGCTGATATAAGCAATTGTTACGCACCCAGGAGGGAGCGCTATACAAGAAGAAGCCCCACGTAAATCATGTGTTTACGTGGGGCTTCTTCTTGTCGTTTTTGTTCACATGCTGATACTGAGTTTTCTGCGAGGAGCATGCGATTGAGAGGGCTTTGCTCTAATCCCCGCTCAGCATGCGGTGTGAGTGCCGGTTGAGTATCCGCCATCAGATGGAGAAGGCCTTGGCGCGGTAGAGGTGGTTTCCAGCGGTTGATTTGGGCCGCTGATAATCGGCAGTAGGCAGTTGATTCGACCAGCGGTTAACGCTTGGTACAGTCAATCAGCACCATTTCAGCCATTGTTAGTGAATGCGGGCAACTTTCATACCGTTGGCGGTTAGAATGATGGTGTTGCTTATGAAACTCTCGCAAGTGGCTAGCTCATAGGTAACTTCTCTGGTTCGGGCGTTGATGATTTCGGTGGCCTGGCAGATTTTGCGGCTTGGGTAGTGATTGGTGAGGGTGCGGCACACTGGGAGCGGCAGCGCGCTAAGTGCTATGCTGGTGCCGGTGGCTTGCACGTCGCCGTTGAGGTTGAACCGCACAAGCCGGTAGCTTCGGCTTTGCGTGTAGCTGGCCTGGTACCAGCCTTGGGCTCGTTTCCACTTCACATTTCGGGCCTGCGGATACAGCTCTTGCAGGGCCACGAAGGCCAGCGGTGGCACCTGGGCATCTGGGATGGCCTGCGCGTGCCCGGCCGGCCCCAGCACCAGGGTCGCGATTAGCAGGAAGAGGGTTTTCATACAATTCAGGAAGTGACCGAAGCCGCGATGAGGGCGCATCAGCCTTCCCAAAAGTACCGGCTTCGCCAACCTTGGAACATGCAAAAGCTCATCCCTAAGAGATGAGCTTTTGCATGTTCCAAGGTTGGCGAACTGCATAAAATGCAATCAGCCCGCTGGGCTAAGATGCGTAGGCCGTTGGCCTGGGCGTGCGCTTATAGCGCGTGCGGTGCCGCAGCCCATCTGCCAAGGCTAGCGGCAGCAAAGCGCCCAACAACCACAAAAGCCGCCACGAAGTAGCTCGCGTAACTAGTTGAACGATTGGATTATTGATGTGGCAGAGATGTTTCGACAAGGTCAGCACGACGTGCTGTTGCTGGCCTAGCGGTGCGCCCGCGCTGGCCCGCGCCCAAATAATTGTTGGCGCACCCGCTCATCTCGCCCATACACATCGGCATAAAAGCGAAGCTGGCCGGCTACGACCGCGCAGGTGGCGTAGCAGACGTGGAACGGCATTGGCCGCTTCAGAAAGAAGTTGCGCGGCTTGGGGGCGGCCTCGCACTGGGCTTCCGTGGGCAACGCGGCATGGGCAGCGTCGGGGCCTAGTAAGTAGGCCGCCAAGTGCATGGGATTTTGCACTTGCAGGCAGCTGTGGCCCAGGGCGCGGTAGGGCCTTGCGAACCGTTGCGGGTCGGGCCCGTCGTTGAGGTACACGCCGTAGGGGTTGGCGAAGGGGAAAATAACGTTGCCCAGCAGGTTGCCGCAGCCGGGGCTTTGGCGGATGGTGTAGGAAAAATTCTGCGCCGTCACGGCCGCCCAGTTCACGTCCGCGCCGCGCAGCTCCCGGCCTTGGGCGTCGAAAAGGCGGTAGTTGTTGTCGGCCAGGAAATCGTGTTCCGAATGCGCCTCGGCGTTGGCCTGTAGATACGGCAGCAACTGTTCGGTGGCAATGCGGCGGGGCACTCGCCACTCCGGGGCGATGGTGAAGGAGGTGAGCCGGCTGCTGAGCGTGGGCGTGGGGTTGGCGGGCCGGCCAACCACCACCCGGTGCGTCTGGAGCACCCGGCCGTGGCGCACCACTTCCAGCTGGTAAGCGGGCAGGTTTACCAACACGTAGTCGGCGTTGGGAATGGCTGCCCAGCGCCAGCGTTCCAGCGTGACGGCCATTTGCTGGGCCCGCCGCAGTCGCAGCCCGGCAGCGGGGCCGGCCGGCTGCCGCCGCCACCGGGCCAACGCCTGTTGCAGCTGCTGGTACTCCCGTTGCTGGGGCTGGCACTGCAACAGGGCGACGGTAAAATCCGGGGCCGCCAGTGCCCGCGCCAGCCAGGGGGCGGGTGCAAAGGGAACCCCGGCTTTTTCCAGCGGCGAGGGCGTGAACGGATGGAGCTGCCCGCGGCGCAGGTGTACGGAAAATGCCAGCAATCCATCCGTGAGCAGCACGTCGAAACGGGCCAGCTGCGCGTGGTGCCGCGTGGGCAGCTGGGGCTGGGCCAGCGAATCAGCCAACGCGTGCAGCGCCCCCATGTGGTAGCGCGCGGGCTGTAAGCCAAAGTCTTCGGCCCGGCCGAGCAGGGCCAGCGCCGCGCGGCCGCGCGGGGCCAGCTGGTTGGTGTCGCACCAGGCTGGGGCATAGGCCCGGCGGCGGTAGAAGGCCTGACTGCCTGGGCCTTGCACGAGTGGCAGGAGCCCGCGACGAGTCAGCGTATCGGGCAATAAGGCACGGATATGGGCCGCCGACCCGGTAGGCCCGGCCTGTAGCGGATTCCGATTTAAGAAAGGCCCAACGCCCGGACTGGCCGCCGGTAGCGTCAGCATGGCGATGGAGAGCAAGGGAATTGACGGGCGCATGAGCAGTAGGAGCAAGAAAATGGGGTTGGGAAGTCATGGGCTCGTCACGATTTTCAGTGGTGCGCGCTGCCAAAGCATCGCCGCCGCTGCCTCACCAGCGCGTGGCATAACTCGGGCGTCCGCTGTGGGACCGCGACCCTCGGCGGCGCTATACCCGCCGGCTTTCGTCTTTCATTTCGTGCTAAATCCCCCGGCAGCTGGTACCGATTGGGCTAATGCAGTTGGCTCACCCGCTTGAGCGAGTCGGCCGTGGCGCGGGCTTTCTTTTTGGCCTGCTTGCGGAAGTAGCCGCGCAGCAGGAAGTTGTGTTGCAGGGCCGTCATGCTCTGGTTGAGCTTGGCAGTGCTTTGCGCCACGTTGCCCATCGTCTGGCGCACCTGGCGGGCGGCGGTGGTATCAGCCAGCAGCGTGTGCACCGGGCCCGCGCCGGTTTCCACCTGCCGCTTCAGGCCCGTGAGGGTGGCCGCCAGGGTGTCGGACGTGCCGGCCAGCTGTCGGGCGGCGTGCCCCAGCTGGCCGGCAAACTGCTGGTCCGTCAGCAGGTAGCCGAGCGGGCCCCGGCCCCGCCGCACGCCGTTGGTGAGCTGGGCCGCGTTCTGGGCGGCCTGGCGCAGCTGCGTGGTGGTGGCTACCACGTTGCCCAGGCTTTGGCGCACGTTGGCGGGCAGCTGCTGGTCGTTCAGCAATTGCCAGACGGCGCTGGTATCGAGCTTGGTGGCCATCTGGCGGAGGCTTTGGGTGATGACGACCAGGTTTTTGTTGGAGATGTCGAGGGTGCCGAGCATGGCGTCGAGGCTGGCCGGGGTGGTGGTGCGGAGCCGGTCGCCGGCCGCCACGGGTGGGGCGGGGGCGGGCTGCGCCGTCAGGTTGATGATGGTGTTGCCCACCAGCCCGTCGGTGCCGATGGTGGCCACCGCGTTGCGGCGCACGAAGGGCTGCGCGTCGGTGTTCAGGCTCATAGCCACGCGGATAGTGCTGTCATTTAGAATAGTAATTTTCTTCACCGTACCCACCGTGATGCCGCCCAGGCGTACGTTGTTGCCCGTGAGCAGGCCCGAGACGTTCCGGAAATCAGCCTCAATGACCAAGCTGCGGCTGAACAGGTTCTGCTTGCGGCCCAGCAGAAACAGCACGGCCAGCAGGCACCCCAGCCCCGCCAGCACGAACAGGCCAAGGCGAATAGAATTTCCGACGGGACGCTGGGGCATGGGGGAGGGATTAATGGTGAGTGTTGTTCGCCGAAACCTCACCCCCTAGCCCCCTCTCCGGCGGAGAGGGGGGACTATTTTCTAGTCTAAAATATAGTTTTAGAGCTAGTTCCTCCTCTCCGCAGGATAGGGGGCTAGGGGGTGAGGTGACGCGCAAGGGGTGAGGTGACGCGGGAATGCTTTACACAAAAAAGTCGTGTACCTGCGGGTCTGTGTTCGCCTGCATGCCCGCGTAGGTATCCTCCGCGTAGCAGCGGCCCTCGGCGAGCAGGACCACGCGGTCGGCGGTGAGGCGCACGCAGGCCAGGTCGTGGGAGATGATGAGGGCGGAGGTATTGTATTTTTTCTGCACGTCGCGGATGAGGTGGTCGATTTCACGGCCCGTGATGGGGTCCAGGCCCGTGGTGGGCTCGTCGTAGAGAATAATCTCGGGCCGCAGGATGAGCGTGCGGGCCAGCGCAATGCGCTTGCGCATGCCGCCCGAGAGCTCGGCCGGCATCTTGGCGGCGGTATCGGCCAGCCCCACGTCTTCGAGGGCCTGCTTCACCATTTCCGCTTCCTGGGCCGGGGTGTGGGTCAGCCACTGCCGACGCAACGGGAACAGTAGGTTTTCGCGCACCGTCATGGAGTCGTACAGCGCATTGCTTTGGAAGAGGAAGCCCAGCTTGGTGCGCAGCCGGTCGAGGCCGTCGTGGTCGAGGGTGGCCACGTCCTGGCCCAGCACGGTGATGGTGCCCGAATCGGCCCGCAGCAGGCCAATGACGCACTTGATGAGCACCGATTTGCCCGCGCCCGACTTGCCCAGCACCACTACGTTTTCGCCCCGGTGCAGCGTGAGCGAGAAGTTTTGCAGCACATGGTTCTCGCCAAAAGCCAGGCTGACATCGGCAATCGTCAGCACCGCTTCGGCCGGATTGGCGGCGGGGGCGGCAGCGGGCGCAGGGGCGGGAGCGGGGAGCATGGCGGCCGGTTAAGTTGTCAGTTGTCAGTTGTTAGTTGTCAGTTGTCGGTCATCGGTTGTCGGTTGCTCGTTGCTCGAAACTGTTATTCATTTGACTGACAACTAACAACTGGTGCTCAATACAGCCCCATTAGGGTGCTGATGAGCACGGTCAGCAGGTCGAGCAGGAAAACGGCCAGCGAGCCGGCCACTACCGCCGAATTGGCGGCCCGGCCCACGCCTTCGGTGCCTTTGTCGGCATAATAGCCTTTGTAGCAACCGATAATCCCGATGGCAAAGCCGAAGAAGAACGTTTTTATCACCGCTGGCAGCACGTCGCCGAACGTCAGGCGCGCCACAATCTGGTTGGTGAACAGGGCCACGGTGGTCACGCCGCTCATATTAATGCCCAGGTAGGCCGCGAACAGCCCGATGGCGTCGGAGAGCACCGTGAGCACGGGTACCATAAGGGTGGCCGCCAGCACCCGCGTCACCGCCAGGTACTTAAAGGGGTTGGTGCCCGACACGCTCATGGCGTCAATCTGCTCACTCACGCGCATCGAGCTCAGCTCGGCCCCGATGGTGGAGCCCACCTTGCCGGCCACCATCAGCCCCGTAATAATGGGGCCCATCTCCTGGATAATGGTCAGGCCCACCATTACCGGAATCCACGAATCGGCCCCAAACTGCACCATCGTCGGCCGCAGCCGCAGGGTGAGCACCATGCCCATGATGAACCCGGTGAGGCCCACCAGCGGCAAGGATTGGTAGCCAATGACGTAGCATTGATAGAGCAGCTCCCGCACCTCGTAGCGCGGCCGGGCTCCCTCGCGGAAAACCCGCCCGGTAAACCGGGTGATGGTGCCGGTTTCGACGAGGATGGAGCTAATGGACACGAAGCAGAATGAAGGAACGGGAAACGACCTGGTGGATGCGTCACCAGCGACCAGCAACAAAAGTACCCGCCCCCCTTACCGGCCTGCATGACGCAAAGCAGGCGATAACGTGATATAAATCAAGTCGCCTCGCTGCGTTATGATAAGACGTATGCACAGCAGCTTTCCCGCAGAGGTTCGCGGAGTTCAGGCAGCAAAATCTGCGAACCTCCGCGTTTTACCTCCGCGAACCTTTGCGAGAAAGGTTGTCAGGAACGTCCTGTATGAATTACTTCTTTCCGTACCGGCCCTAGCGGCGCAGGGCCTTATACCCTTCCACCCAGCCCGCGCCCACCAGCGCGGCCAGCCCACACCCGCCCAGCCACGCCAGCGGCACCGGCGCGAAGCCGAACAACTGCCGCGCCGCCGGCACCAGCAGCGTGGTCAGCAGCAGGACCAGCGTGAGGCCCAGCATCAGCCAGAGCACGCGGTTGGGCACCCGCAGCGTTTGCCACACCGACAAGGTGAACGAGCGGTTGACGAGCGTGAGGACGATGTTGCTGAGCACCAGCGTGGCGAATACCAGCGTGCGGCCCACCGGCAGCGGCAGGCCCGCGTGCATGGCCACGTAGTACACGCCCAGCACCGCCGCCGCAATGCCCAGGCCCTGCGCCACGGCCCGGCCCAGCTCGGCCCCGGCCAAAAAGGTGCTGGTGAGCGGGCGCGGGGGCTGCTGCATCTGCCCGCCCTCGGCGGGCTCGTTTTCGAAGGCGATGGAGCAGGTCGGGCACATCACCAGCTCCAGGAAGATGATGTGGACGGGCGAAAACAGGTTGGCCCACGACCAGCCCGCCAGCAGTGGCACGGCCACCGTGAGGATAATGGGAATGTGAATGGAAACGACGTAGAAAACCGCTTTTTTGAAGTTCTGATAGATGCGGCGGCCCTGTGCGATGGCCACCACCATGCTGCCCAAGTCATCATCGACGAGCACCAGCGAGGCGGCCTGGCGGGCCACTTCAGTGCCGCGCCGGCCCATGGCCACGCCGATGTGGGCGGCCTTGAGGGCGGGGCCGTCATTCACGCCGTCGCCGGTCATGGCTACTACTTCGCCGTTGGCTTTCAGGGCCTCCACCACTTTCAGCTTGGCCTCCGGAAACATGCGGGCGAACACCGCCGTGGTGGCGGCCTGCTGCTGGAGTTCGGCTGCGGATAAGTCCATTACCTGCTGGCCGGTGAGCAGGCTGTCGGCCCCCGGCAGCCCTACCTGGCGGGCAATGGCCTGGGCGGTTTCGGGGAAGTCGCCGGTTATCATCTTCACCCTGATGCCGGCTTCGGCGAAAGCCCGGATAACGGCGGCGGCGTTGGCCTTGGGCGGGTTTTCGAGTGCTACCAGGCCGAGGAATTCCCACTGAAAATCGTCCTGCGCCGCCGGGAAGTCCGGGGTGGCCTGGGTGCCCCGCGCCACGCCCAGCACCCGGTAGCCCCGCGTGGATAGTTCCTGCGTGACGCGGCGGATTTCGGCGGCCACAGCGGGCGTGGGACGGCACACGGCCAGGACGTGCTCCACGGCCCCTTTGGCGGCAATCAGCGGGGTGCCGCTTACCTGGCGGACGTGCGTCATCATGGGCGGGGTGCCGGCCAGCGGGTACTCGTGCAGCATAGCGGCGGGCGCGGTGGCGGCGGCCGGGTCAGCCTCCGTAAAGGCAGCCACGATGGCCTTTTCCATGGCATCGAAGGGCTCGGTTTCGCTGGCGTAGCGGGCGTAGGCTAGCACCGACGCGGCGCTGGCGGAAAGCGGGCCGGGTAGTGCCACAAGACTCGCCGTGGCACCATCATAGAGTTGCGCCACGCGCATGCCTTCCTGGGTGAGGGTGCCGGTTTTGTCGGCGCAGATGACGGTGGCCGAGCCCAGGCTTTCCACCGTTTGGGGCTGCTTGGTGAGCACGCCCAGCCGGCTGAGCCGCGCCGCGCCCAGGGCCATGAAGCTGCTGAAGGCCACCGGAATTTCCTCGGGCAGAATGGACATGGCCAGCGTGAGCCCGAAGAGCAGGGCCGTTACCCAGTCGCCGGAGCGGGCGAAGTTCACGCCCCAGACCAGCGCAAAAGCGCCCGCTCCCACCCAGGCCATGCGCAGCACAAACTGCCGCACCTGCACCTGCAAGGGCGTTTTTTCGGTATCGATGCTTTCCATGCTCTGCCCAATCAGACCCAGCTTGGTTTGCCCGCCCACGGCCGTGAGCGTGAGCCAGGCGCTGCCCGAGGCCGTGTTGGTGCCGCCGAACACGGCCTCGCCCACAGCCTTGGCCACCGGCACGGCCTCGCCGGTGAGGATGGCCTCGTCCACGGAAAAGTCGTTTAGCTCGCTCACCGTGCCGTCGGCGGGCAGGCGGTTGCCCTCGGCCACCAGCACGGCATCGCCCACCACTAAGTCTTCGACGGGCACGGTGGCCAGCGCGCCGTTGCGGCGCACCTGGGCGCGGGGCTGCGTGAGCTCGCGCAAAGCCCCCAGGGCCTGG
>JBBQSQ010000136.1:0-12301 GCA_038213745.1 Cytophagales bacterium | reverse complement strand
AGGTTAAGAGCCCAAAGGTAGGTTACGGGTAGATTACGAGGCGGTGGCAAAAATAAAAAAGAACGTCATGCCGAGCGTAGCCGAGGCAGCTCGCGTGCAGTAGTAATCCAATCGATTGGGTTTACCACTGCACGCGAGCTGCCTCGGCTACGCTCGGCATAACGCTCTTTAACGTGTTGCCTGACAGTTAACTATAACGCCTTCCCCAGCAGCAGCAGCATAAACGCATACTGCCGTGCCGTGTCGTCAATCGACTTGAAGCGGCCCGATGCCCCGCCGTGGCCCGCCGCCATATCGGTGTGGAGCAGCAGCAGGTTCTTATCGGTTTTCATGGTGCGCAGCTTGGCCACCCATTTAGCCGGCTCGTAGTATTGCACCTGGGAGTCGTGCAAGCCGGTAGTTACCAAAATGTTGGGGTAAGCCTGACGCTTTACATTGTCGTAGGGCGAATACGAGAGCATGTATTTGAAGTATTCCTCGTCGGCAGGGTTGCCCCATTGGTCGTACTCGCTGGTGGTGAGTGGAATGCTAGGGTCCGACATCGTCGTGACCACGTCCACAAACGGTACGGCGGCGATGACGCCCTTGTACAGGTCGGGCCGCATGTTCAGCACCGCGCCCATGAGCAGGCCGCCGGCGCTGCCGCCCATGGCGAAAAGCTTATCGGGCGCGGTGAATTGCTGCTTGACTTTTGCCGCGCCCACCGTGGCATCCTGGGGTTTGGTGAGGTAGAGGGAGCAGTCGATGAAATCGTTGAAGCTGTTGGTCTTGTGCAGCATGCGGCCGTCTTCAAACCACTGCCGGCCCATTTCCTGGCCGCCCCGAATGTTGCACAGCGCATACACAAAGCCCCGGTTCAGCAAGCTCAGCCGGGCGGCGCTGAAGGTGGGGTCCTGCGAGAAGCCATACGAGCCATAAGCGTATTGCAGCAGGGGCGCGGTCCCATCCAGCTTCGTGCCCTTCTTGTACACGATTGACATGGGAATGAACTTGTTATCGCGCGATTTCACGAATATGCGCTGCGTCACGTAATCGTACTTGTTGTAGTTGCCCAGCACGGGCTGCTCCTTCAGCAGAGTGCCCGTGCGGGTGCTCATGTCGTACTCGAAAATGGACGGCGGTGTGGTGAGCGAGGTGTAATTATAGCGCAGCACGGGCGTGTCCAGTTCGCGGTTGATGCCGATGGTGGCCGTGTAGGCCGCCTCCTCAAAGGGCAGGTAGTGTTCCTGCTTGTCTTTTATACTCACCACGCGCAACTGGCGCAGGCCGCCTTTGCGCTCGTTCAGCACGAGGTAATTGGTGAAAAGCTCAAAGTTGTCGAGGAAAATTTCCGGGTGGCGGGTGAGGGCATCGGTCCAAGTCGTTTTGCCGGTGGTGGCCAGGGGCGTGGTCATCAACCGGTAGTTCGGGGCCATCCAATTGGTCCGGATGTAGAACTTGTCGCCTAAATGTTCTACTTGGTAGAGGTGGTCCTTCTCGCGGCGCGCAAATACCTTCGGCTGCTCGGTGGGCGTGCTGGCATCGAGGTAGCGGTATTCCGACGAGAGGGAGCTAACCAGCTCAAGGCCAATATATTTTCTGGATTTTGAGCGATTGAGGTGAACATTGAACGTGTTGTCGCGCTCCTCATACACCAAGGCATCGGTCTTGGGGTCGGTGCCCAGGGTGTGGCGGTACACCTGGTAGGGTAGCAGCGTGGTCACGTCCTTGCGGGTGTAGAACAACGTTTTGTTGTCGGCGGCCCACACCACTTCGCCGCCCGTGTTGGCAATGCGCTCCGGGAAAAGCTTGCCGGTTGCCATATCCTTGAAGCGCAGGGTATAAAGCCGCCGGCTCACGGTATCAACCGAAAACGCCAATAGCTGATTGTTGTCGCTCACGGCCCAGTCCCCAATCTGGAAATAGGGCTTGCCCGCACCCATCTCGTCGCTGTTCAGCAGCACCTCTTCCGGGCCAATAGTGCTGCCCTTCTTTCGACAATAAACCGGGTATTCCGACGCAAACTCGTAGCGGGTGTAGTAGTAATAGCCGTTGTCGCGGTAGGGCTCCGAGGCATCGTCCTGCTTGATACGGCCCTTTATTTCGGCGGCCAGCTTTTTCTGGATGGCTTGGGTTGCAGCCATCTGCTTGTCGTAATACCCGTTTTCAGCGTTAAGGTAGCCCAACACCGCCGGGTCGGTAGGTTGGTTCAACCAATAATAATTATCGGTGCGCGTGACGCCAAAATCTGTGAAGACTTTGGGCTTAATGGGCGCTACCGGGGCCGACTGCGCCATGGCTCCGCTGGTGAGGGCCGCGCCCGCCCCGGCCAGGGCGGCTCTTTGCAGAAAATTCATATTGAGAAGAGTAAAGAGTACCGCAAATTATGGGATAGTGGTCAAAATCAAGAATTAAGATTCAAGGTAGTGGGTAAACCGCAAAAAGCCGCTCCATCAGGTGGAACGGCTTGCTGATGCGTTGGTCTGGGGCTCCGAGCCAGCCTAATTTTTTTGCACTTCGGCTACTGTCACTTTGCCAGTTCCGGTATCTACTTCGGCAAAAGTGCGGCTGCCAACGGCCACGAAAATCGTTCTGGGCCGCAAAGTCACGGCTCTGATTTGTCGCGGGCCGACAATCGTTGGGCATGCGCTCACCACGTTGGTTTTCCAAACCAGCCGGCTGCCCAGGTAGGCCGATAACGACTGATTATCGGTCGATACCAAGTAGACCTTTCCATCGGACAGCGCCCGCATTCCCCGCACTTCCGCCGATGGCCGAAACGTTGGATTGCCGCCCCCTGCCTCCGGCTGTTGCCGTACCAAACTATTGTTGTAAGGCAACTCAGGTTTTTGGTGTTGCGCCGTTGCCGCCGTGGCGGGCAGCAAAAGCAATAGGCTCATTTTTAGCTTTTTGTTGATGGCATTAGGCATAGTTCAGGAAGCGCAAGAAGTTTATTTATTTCACCAAGATATAAAAAAAGCAGCCGGCTCCTGCAAAGGAACCGGCTGCTTCTGCATCAGGCATAAGCCAACGTGTGGGTTAGGCCTTACTTTTTGGCATCCGAATCGGGCGCTTCCGGCTTGTCGGCAGGGCGCTCGTCGCTGGCAAGGTTTTGCGCTTCGCCGCTCTTAGTCACGGCAAACGTCAGTTCCTCGGCACCTTCCGTATAATCGGCGGTGATAACATCGCCGTGCACAACCTGAGCTTTGAGGATTTCCTCAGCAATCGGGTCTTCGATGTACTTCTGGATGGCGCGGTTCAATGGACGGGCACCGTACTTCGGGTCGTAGCCCTTGTCCGACACGAAATCCTTAGCAGCTTCGGTCAACTCGACGCGGTAGCCCAGGGCCTGCACCCGCGAGAGGAGCTTGGCCAAGCTGATGTCGATGATTTTGTGAATGTCCTTTTTGTCCAGTGAGTTGAAGACGATGACGTCATCCAAGCGGTTGAGGAATTCGGGCGAGAACGTTTTCTTCAGGGCGTTGGTGATGGTGCCCTTTGTCAACTCATCCAAGTTGTCTTGGCGGGCCTTCGTGCCGAAGCCGATGCCCGCGCCGAAATCCTGCAAGTCCCGCGCCCCAATGTTCGAAGTCATGATGATGATGGTGTTCCGGAAGTCCACCTTACGGCCGAGGCCATCAGTCAGGATACCGTCGTCCAGCACCTGCAGGAGCAGGTTGTATACATCGGGGTGCGCCTTCTCAATCTCATCGAGCAGGATAACCGAGTAGGGCTTGCGGCGGATTTTCTCCGTTAGCTGGCCGCCCTCTTCGTAGCCTACGTAGCCGGGAGGCGCGCCCACCAGGCGCGACACGCTGAATTTCTCCATGTATTCCGACATATCCACGCGTACCAGCGCGTCTTCTTTGTCGAACAAATACGTGGCGAGCACCTTGGCCAGCTCCGTTTTACCCACGCCCGTCGGGCCGAGGAAAACGAACGAACCAATGGGCTTTTTGGGGTCCTTCAAACCAACCCGCGTGCGCTGAATAGCCTTCACGAGCTGTTTGATGGCTTTCTCTTGGCCAATTACCTTGCCTTGCAGCTCCTCGTTCATGTTGAGGAGTTTCTGGCTCTCGTTCTGGGCCACGCGCGAAACGGGGATACCGGTCATCATGGCGATAACCTCGGCCACGTTTTCCTCTTTCACCGTGTAGCGCTTCTTCTTGGTTTCCTCCTCCCACAGCTTTTTAGCTGCTTCGAGCTGGTCCAGAAGCTTCTTTTCATTATCGCGGAGCTTGGCGGCTTCCTCGTATTTCTGCGATTTCACCACGCGGTTTTTCTCACCTTTGATGTTCTCAATCTGCTCTTCGAGCGTGAGAATGTCTTCGGGCACCACAATGTTGTTGATGTGCACGCGGGCACCGGCCTCGTCGAGAATATCGATGGCCTTATCCGGCAGAAAACGGTCGGACATGTACCGGTCCGACAGCATCACGCACTGCTCAATGGCCTTATCGGTGTACACCACGTGGTGGTGGTCCTGGTACTTGTCCTTGATGTTGTGCAGGATTTCGATGGTCTCCTCGGGCGTAGTGGGGTCCACCATTACCATCTGGAAACGACGGGCCAAGGCACCATCCTTCTCAATGTACTGGCGGTACTCGTCCAGCGTAGTGGCACCGATGCATTGAATCTCACCCCGGGCCAAAGCCGGCTTGAACATGTTCGAAGCATCGAGCGAGCCCGAAGCGCCGCCGGCCCCCACGATGGTGTGCAGCTCGTCAATGAAGAGAATCACGTCGGGCGACTTCTCCAACTCGTTCATCACCGCCTTCATGCGCTCCTCAAACTGGCCGCGGTACTTGGTGCCAGCCACCAGCGAAGCCAAATCGAGGGTCACCACGCGCTTGTTGAAGAGCACGCGGCTTACCTTTTTCTGGATGATGCGCAGGGCGAGGCCTTCGGCGATGGCCGTTTTACCCACGCCGGGCTCACCGATGAGGATGGGGTTGTTCTTCTTGCGGCGGCTCAGGATTTGGGCCACGCGCTCAATTTCCTTTTCGCGGCCCACAATGGGGTCAAGCTTGTCGTCCTCGGCCAGCTTGGTGAGGTCGCGGCCGAAGTTATCGAGCACGGGCGTGCGCGATTTTTCGCCGGGCTTTTTAGTGGCACCGCCGGCACCGGCACCACGGCCGGGCGTGCCACCGCCGAAAAGTTTGTCGTTGTCGTCGTCGTCGGTATCAGGCGTCCGGTTTTGCGGGGCGCTGCCGGCCGTGCCGTGGTAATCCAGCGAGTCGCGCACAGTTTCGTAGTTCACGTTGAATTTGCTGAGAATTTGGGAAGAAATGTTGTCTTCGTCCCGCAGGATGGACAACAGGAGGTGTTCGGTGCCGATGATTTCGGACTTGAAGATTTTAGCCTCCAAGTAGGTTATTTTCAACACCTTCTCGGTCTGCTTGGTGAGCGGAATCGAGCCAGTAATGCTGGTGCCTTGCGTGGCCGTGTTGCGCGTGGCCTGTTCGAGCGAGAACTTCAGCTCATCAATGGACACGCCCAGCTTGCGGAGCAGGCCGAGGGCGGTGCCTTCGGCCTCACGAATCATGCCGAGCAATAGGTGCTCGGTCCCGATATAGTCGTGACCGAGACGGATGGCCTCTTCCCGACTTAGGGAAATAACCTCTTTGACGCGGTTTGAGAATTTAGCTTCCATGCTAATAAACGTAGTGAAAAATCTAATAAAGCCCCGCGTCGGGCAAATACACGAATAACGGGTTAGGCCGATGTAGCTTGAAAACAAGCAGATTCGGGCGAAGGTTCGGACCGGGAACGGCCCGCAAGGAGTTAATCTTAACGGCGGCGGAATTAACAGGTTGCTGTATTAGTTACAGCCTACTGCAAAAAAGAGCCGGCCGCCGGGCCCTGCGCAAACAGCAGGTCTAGCACGCTTAGCCCCGGCTCAAAACCTGGGCCAAACACCTGTGGGTAGGGCCGCACCAGGGAATGGGCTGCCGGACTGTCAGGTTCTGACGATTTAGAAGTGGTTTTGGGTGTCAGCCAGTCGCGCCGGTCGGTGATGACCGATTGAGTAGCAGCAAGACCAAGATTCGGGGCAGAAGGTTGCGCGGAACGGGGGGCGTGGTATTCGGTGGTCAGCTTTATAGGCAGGGTAAGGCGAAAACACTTCAGCAATAAACGCAGAAAATCCAGATTTAAATCGAAAAGAAGCGCCGGTTTGCGTACATAAATATCGTGCAGGTAGTCGGCGTAGTACTCAAAGTACGGACTATTGCCGTAAGCAGTTTGCAGGGTGCGCCAATGGCGATGTATCCAATTCTGCCGGTAATCGATTTCGATGGCGGAAATGCTGACCTTTTCGGCCCGGTTGCCGTCGATGACCGGGATGGTGAGCGGCTGCACGCCCTGCGCCGTGCGGATGAGGCAGCGGTTGCGGTAGGTCTGCTTGCGGTAGTGCTCGTGCGCTTCAATAAGGAGGCCATCGGCGCGGAGCAGTTCGGCGAAGAAGGCCGCGGGTGGGAAGTAGTGGATTTCGGTGAGAATAATCACGAATTCGGGCGGATTGGGGCGGCTGGCACGGATTTTTGCGTAAAGAACGTACGGCAGTCAGGGCTGCGGAGCTGGGCTGTTGCCGGGCCATCCTCCTTACTTTTGCGATATGCGTTATTTTCTTCTGGTTATTTCCTTTCTGTTTTCGCTGGGGGCTCAGGCCGGGCCGCCCCAGCTTTTGCTCGACGTGGCCCGCTTCCGCAACCTGAACAAGGTGGAGAAGGGCGCTGAGGTGGAAATCTACGTCACGGTGCCCACGCAGTCGCTCATCTACCGGCAGCGGGCACCCAAGGCGTTCCAGTCGGCCGCCACGGTCACGCTGGAAATTCTGAAGGCTGACGGGCAGTCGGCTTACCGCGAAGTCATTACTCTCAAGCCCCCGGTGTTGAGTGATACCACCATTGCCATCAAAAACCCGCAGAGCTTTCTGAAACGAATTTTGCTGCCCGACGGCAAATATACCCTGCGCGGCACCGTCAAGGACCAGTACCGCAGCACCGGCAGCGAAACCGTGGTGGAAAAATCCCTGGTGCTGGAAGCGCCCGCCGGCCCGTTCCTGACCGATGTGGTGTTGCTGTCGCGTCCCGCCGCCCGCGGTGCGGGCGACGATAATTTTGCCCGGGGCGGCTATCGCCTCACCCGCGCGCCCAGCGGCAGCTACGGCCGGGGCAGCGATAACATTTTCTTCTACACGGAGCTGCACAATGCGCCCGTAGGCCAGGAGCTGCGCGTGCACTACCACCTGACCACGCCCGATGGCTCAGCCGCCGATGCCGATGCTGCGCTCACGCCGCAGAGCGGGCGGCCCACTACGATAGCGGGTCAGCTGCCGTTGGGACCGCTGCCCGAGGGGCCGTTCACGCTATTTGTGGAGGTGTATGGCGGGCCAGGCAACAAAAAGCTGCTGGCTGGGCACCGCGCCATTGGCCAGCGCAGCATAGCTGATTATGCGCCCGCCGGTGCCGCCGTGCCCCGGTGAGCAAGGGCATGAAAGGCGGGGCGCTGCGGCCCTACGCTTGGTATTTTGAGCCCGTGCGGTGGCTGCTGCTGGGCCTGGCGCGCTTGCCGCTTGCGGTGCTCTATGTGCTGGCGGAGGGCATTTATTTTCTGCTGGCCTACGTGGTGCGCTACCGCTGGCGGGTGGTGACGGAAAACCTGCGCAATTCCTTTCCGGAGAAGCCGGCGGCTGAAATTGACCGCATCGGCAAAGCGTTCTACCGGCATTTTGCCCAGGTAGTGGTGGAGATTCTGAAACTGGCCGCCATTAGCCCCGCTGAACTGGCGCAGCGGATGCGCTTCACTAACCCGGAGCTGATGACCCGGCCGTTTGCCGAGCGGCGGCTGGTGCTCTCGCTGGGCTCGCACATGGGCAACTGGGAGTGGATTTTGAGCGGCGCGGCGCTGGAATTCCCCGGGCGGGCGGCGGGCGTGTACAAGCCGCTGAACAACCCGTTTTTTGAGAGCTTTATGCGGCGGCTACGGACCCGGCTCGGGGCCGATGCCGTGCCCATGCTGGCTACGCTGCGCTACTTGGTGGCGCACCGGAACCAGGGCCATACCCTCAGCCTACTCACCGACCAGGCCGCCGGCCCCGAGGACCGGCCGTACTGGACCACGTTCCTGAACCAGGACACCAGCTTCTACACCAGTGCCGACCGGCTGGCCGCACAACTCGACTGCGCAGTGCTCTACGTGGGCATCCGCCGGGCGCGGCGGGGGTATTATGAGGTCACCTTCACGGAGCTGCCCGATGGCCGCGTGGCCGCCGGGGCACCCGCCGGGACTTTTCCGGTGACGGAAGCATTTGCCCGGCAGCTGGAAAAAGACATGCGCGCCTCGCCCGAGCAGTATTTGTGGACGCACCGGCGCTGGAAACACAAAAGAAACGGTTAATGATAAATGGTTAGCGGTTAATATCGTCCCGAAGCATGAACGACATTAACCGCTAACCATTTATCATTAACCCTTAAATTACAGGTACTGCTCGATGTCGCCTGCGCCCTGGCGGATGAGTTCGAAGTCGTCGTTGGTGCAGTCGATGATGGTGCTGGGGACGTTGCCGCCGAAGCCGCCGTCGATAACGAGGTCCACCAGGAGGCGGTATTTCTCGAAAATCAGGTCGGGGTCGGTTACGTATTCGTCGATGGTGTTTTCGTCTTCGCGCACCGACGTGCTCACGATGGGGTTGCCCAGCTCCTTCACCAGCTGCAGGATAATCTGGTTGTCGGGCACCCGGATGCCGACGGTCTTGCGCTTGGTGCCGCCAAAGCGGGGAGCGTTGGAGCTGGCTTCAAAAATAAAGGTGAACGGGCCAGGCAGTGCTTTTTTGATGACTTTGTAGGTGGCCGTGGTAATGCCGTGGGCATAATCCGAAATGTGCGACAAATCGGAGCAGATAAAGCTCAGGTTGGCTTTTTCGGGAAATAGCTTCTTGATGCGGCAGACCTTTTCTACGGCCTTGGCATTGGTTACGTCGCAGCCAATACCATAAACGGTATCGGTGGGATAAATGATGACCCCACCCCGGCGCAATACCTCAACGGCTTGCTGGATACGGCTTTGCGGCGGGTTTTCGGGGTGGATGCGGAGCAGGGTGGCGGGCATGGAATTAACGGGGAATTGAGTAAAGGGCGAGCCGGCAATGGCCGGCCAGGGACGGCCGCCGTCGGCAAAAAGTTGCCAGCCGGGCCAAAGGCGCGGGCAAGGTACTACGGCTGGCCGCAACGAAACAACTACGGCGCACCTTAGGCGACGGGGGAGCCGCCTTCGTACTTTTGGTACCGCCCCACCGATTTCCTCCCCTATTACTTATGTCGCAGCCTGCCAAAAAGTCGGCCATTGAGTACCGTGACCAAGCCTTGAAGCGCCGTCGGCGCTGGGCTACTGTCAGCGTGGTTTTCACGCTGGCGCTGGTGTGTTTCTCTTATTATTTCTACCAGGTTTTCTTCACGGCCAATATTGAAACCAAGGGCAAGCCCACCTACGTGGTGGTGCACCGCGGCGACGACTGGCAGGCAGCCCTACGCACCATCGACGCGACCGGCACCGTCGTCGACAAGCTCTCGCTGCATTTCGTGGCCAAGCTCATGAAGTACCCAGCGCACGTGAAGCCCGGCCGCTACGAGCTGAAAGACGGCTACACCAACCGCGAGCTCATCAACGTGCTGAAGGCCGGCCTGCAGTCGCCGCTCAAGCTCACGTTCACCAACGTGCGCCTGCGCCGCGAGCTGGCCGAGAAGCTCTCGAATCAGATTGATGCCCGCCCCAGCCAAATCGACTCGCTGCTGAGCAGTCCGAGCTACACCAAAAGCCTCGGTTTCGACACCACAACGGTGCTTAGCATGTTCATCCCGAACACCTACGAGCTGTATTGGAACACATCCGCCGACAACCTGATGAAGCGGATGAAGAAAGAATACGAGAAGTTCTGGACGCCCGCCCGCGACGCCGAGCGCGAAAAGCGCAAGCTTACCCGCGCCGAAGTGAGCACCCTGGCCAGCATTGTGGAAGCCGAGCAGCAGCAGCACGCCGACGAGCGGCCCCGCATTGCGGGCGTGTACCTCAACCGCCTCAAGCGCGGCATGAAGCTGCAAGCCGACCCCACCGTGGTCTACGCCAACCGCGACTTCGCCATCAAGCGCGTGCTCAACGTGCACCTGCAAAAAGACTCGCCCTACAATACTTATAAGTACGCCGGCCTGCCGCCCGGCCCTATCAACTTGCCCAGCATCGCCAGCATCGATGCGGTGCTGAAGCCGGAAAGCAACAACTACCTGTACTTCTGCGCCAAGGAGGATTTTAGCGGCTACCACGCCTTTGCCACCAATGAAAAGGACCACATTATGAACGCCCGGCGCTACCAGGCGGCGCTGAACCGGGCCGGTATCCGGTAGCAAACGGCACCTACCTTTCTCCTTCCTTAAAGCCTATTCATGCCTTTCACCGCCCGTTTGCTGGGTTGCTTGTTGTGCAACCTGCCTGTTGCCCCGCTGCTGGCCCAAACCAGCCCCGCGCCCACTCAGCCAGTGCGCCCCGGCGAAACGCGCACTTTCGTGCTCAAAACCTCACCCCTCGATTTGGTGATTCCGCATAAGACTACGCTGTGGTTGGGCGGCGAGGCGCGGCTGGCTCCGAAGCTGGGCGGCCAACTCGACCTAGGCTACGTCTTCCGCGACGATGCCATTTTCAACCTCCGCAGTAAATTCCCGGACCTCGCCTTCCAAAGCACCGACCGAAACCGCGTTAACTTCAACCTGAAAACCGAGCTGCGGCGCTACCTGGGCCGCGACAAGGGGCTGAACGGTTTTTATGGCGCGGGCCAGCTTACGTATAAGCAGGTGAATTTCAACAGCAACAAGGCCCCAGGCTACGACTGGCACGAGTATTCGGGCCTTATTTACGACCTGGGACACTACTGGATTGCCAACCGGCACGGGCCCGAAACCAACTACCACTTGCGGCAGCGCGAAGCAGGGCTGAGCGTTAAGTTCGGTTATCAGCACATTGCCAGCCATTTCGCCCTCGACTTGTTTGTGGGCGTGGGAGCCCGGTACGTCCGCATTAGCCAAGATTTGGGCGAGCCCAGCCCCGATAGCTTCGAATACCCGTACCGCGGCAACGGGCAGTGGTTGCCAGTGCCGGTTATCGGCGGGAAATTGGGCTACGCTTTCTAAACCTGCTGCCCGTTTCGACCACCCTAAACCCCCCTCCTTTTGTATACTTCCGACATTCAAATCCGCGTGCGCTACGCCGAAACCGACCAGATGGGCTTCGTGTATCACGGCAACTACGCGGCGTATTTTGAGGTGGCCCGCACCGAGGCCTTTCGAAAGCTGGGCATCAGTTATAAGGAGATGGAGGCCGATGGAGTGGGCATGCCGGTAGGGGAGCTGCGCACCCGTTTTCGCCGTCCGGCGCGCTACGATGACTTGCTGACGGTACGCTTGCTGCTGCGCCAGCCCCCCGAAGGCGCGCGGGTGCTGTTTGAGTATGAAATCTACAACGAGGCCGGCCAGCTGCTCACCGAAGGCCACACCCTGATGGTGTTTGTGAAAACCAGCACCGGCCGGCCCGTGGCGATGCCCACCACTATCCAGGAGCGGCTGCTGCCGTATTTTAGCGAAGATGAAATTGACAGCCCCGTGCTGCCTGCGCCCGGTGCTATTCCGCCCGATGCGCCGGCACCGGCAGCGTTCAGAAAGTAAAAGTGTTGAGGTTTGAGTGTTAAGGGTTGAATTTTTTAATCAGCCAAGTCATTCCACCTTCAACCCCCAACATTCAAAACTCCTTTGAAAGCTCCCGTCGCCATTCGCCGTGCCCGCTTCCCCGACGTGCGCCAGCAACGGCCGTACCGACGGCTGATTGTGGGCCTGAAGCGGCTGCGGCTGTCTGGCGGCCAAGCCTCGCTTTATGATTTGCTCGACCGTGTTCTGCATGAATTGCGGCTGGACTCGTTGGAAAAGCGTGCCGCCTACATGGCCTTCAACCTCACAGTGGCCCTGTTTCCGACCATAATCTTCCTGTTTACGCTCATTCCGTACATCAAAATACCGAATCTGAACGTTGACATTCTGCAGTTCCTGGCCGATTTTATGCCGCGGGAGTTGTACGCGGCGACCGCCTCCACCATTGAGGACATTGTGAATATTAAGCATGGCGACTTGCTTTCTTTCGGTTTTCTTACGGCCCTGGTGCTCAGCTCGAACGGCATTATGGCCTTGCTCGATGCCTTCGAAAAAAAGTATCCGTGGTTCAAGCACCGCAGCTACCTGCGCAAGCGCCTTATTGCCACCGCTCTTACTTTCGGGCTTTCATT
>JBBQSQ010000135.1:0-12419 GCA_038213745.1 Cytophagales bacterium | reverse complement strand
TAAGATGTCGAAGGTGCGCACCCGCTTCACGCCGCCCGTGCCGGGGGCCGATGTGCTGCTGGAGCTGAACGTGCGCACCTACGTGCACCTCGACGGGGTGCCGGGCGTGTGGTTTTTCTCGCTCGATGCCACCAACGCGCTGGCCGTGTGGGTGGCGCGCACCTTCTTCAACCTGCCCTACCTGCGGGCCCGCATGCGCCTCGAAAGTCCGGGGCCGGATTTGCGGCAGTTCACCTCCGAGCGCACCCACGCCGGCGCACCGCCCGCGCACTTCCGGGCCACCTGGAAACTGGGCCTGCCCCTGCCGCCCGCCGAGCCCGGCTCCCTGGCGTTTTTTCTCACCGAGCGCTACTGCCTCTACACCAGCAACCAGGCCCAGACCAAGCTCTACCGGGGCCGGGTGGCGCACGCCCAATGGCCCCTGCGCGCAGCCCAGCTGCTGCACTACGAGTCGAACCTGGTGGAAGGCCACGGCCTGCCCACGCCGGCCGGTGAGCCGGTGGTGCACGCCGGCGGCCCCGTGAGCGTGATGCTGTGGCCCATGCGGCGGGTGTAGTACGCGAAGCTACAGGTACAAGTCCACCATGTGCTGCCAGGCCAGGGGCGAATGCGCCTCGCCGGCCCAGACGTGCAGCTGGTGGTCGATGTGCTTTTCCTGGAGCTGCTGGCTGAGCACCAGGTTGTTTTCCAGGAAAGCATCGCCGCCGCCCACCACGAGGGTAATGTCGAGCCGGCGCAGGTGGGCCAGGTAAAAGTCGTGGTCGAGGTGGGCCAGGAAGCGGTTGGGCGTGTTTAGGTACACGGCCTCATCCACGTAGCCCTGAAACAGGTCGCGGAAGCTGGCCATGGCCTGCGTCAGGTCGTAGCGCCCACTCAGGCCCACCACTTTGCCAAACAGTTCCGGGTGCCGGAAGGCAATGTTGACGGCGTGGTAGGCCCCCATGCTGCATCCGGCGGCCATCAGGCACATGTTGGGATTGAGGCGGCGGGTGAGGGGCAGCACCTCCTCCAGAATGTAGCGCTCGTAGTCTAGGTGCCGCCGGATGCGCTCGGCCGGGTGCTTTTCGCGGCAGTACAGGCTTTCGCCGTCGATGCTGTCGACGCAGAATAGCTGGAGCTGGCCGGCCTCCACCTTGGGCCGCAGGGCTTCGATGACGCCCCAATTCTCGTAGTCAAAAAACCGCGCCCGACGCGTCGGAAAGAAGAGCACCCGCGCCCCCGCCGCGCCAAAAACAAGCAGCTCCATTCGGCGGCCCAGGGCCGGGCTCAGCCATTGGTGGTATTCGCGGTGCATGGGCAGGAAGGCGTTTCAGACGGTGACGGGCAGCATGCGGGCCAGCTGAATCCCAATTTCCCGCTGCCAGATTTCGTAGCCCCGCGGCGAGAGGTGCAGGCCGTCGGCCTCGAACAGCACCGGGCGCGGCCGGCCGCGCTCGTCCAGCATCAGGGCACTGAGGTCGAGGAAGGAATGCGGCGGGCCGGCGGCGGCAATGCGCTGGCAGATGCAGTCGTTGGCGTAGGCAATGCTGTCGCGCAGGTACAGCCGGGCCGGGCTCGGCTTGATGCCGACGAAGCACACCGGAATGGGCCCGCAGGCGGCGGCTACCGAGGCCATGAGGTGGTCGTAGAAGAGCACAACTTCTTCGGCCGTGCGGCCATCGCCAAGGTCGTTATCGCCGGCGTAGAGCAGCAGGGCATCGGGCCGGTGCGGTGGCACTACCCGCCCGAAAAACCACGCGCAGGCCGCCAGCGTCGAGCCCCCAAACGCCCGGTTGATGGCCTCCACCTGCGGGAAGCTCCGGGCCATGTCGGGCCAGCGCGTGAACGTGGAACTGCCGTAGAACACGACCCGGGGCCGGGGGCCAGCCGGCGTCACGGGCTGCTGTTCCAGTCGCTCAATTTCTTCCAGGTACCACTGCATGAGCAAGAGAAAAGGCGGCTGTCCGAATTGGCTTCAGCCGTTGGGGTTGTCTATTCATTACAAAGCTCGCGGTGAACAGCATGCTCAAACTTACCCTAACGTTATGGTTCGGTGATATTTGCGTACTCGGCCGGCTACCGGACAATCACCAGCGAATCGGGCCGGACGTAATTTCGCCGGGTGAATAACCCGTTCGTTCTGCCGCCCCTGCCCGACTTGCCCATCCTCGCGGCGCTGCCCGCGTTGCGGGCCGCCCTGGCCGCCCACCCCCGCGTGGTGCTGGAAGCGCCGCCCGGCGCGGGCAAAACCACCGTGGTGCCGCTGGAGCTGCTGGCCGCCGCGTGGCGCAACCCGGCCGATAAAATTCTGGTGCTGGAGCCGCGCCAGCTGGCTGTGCGCGGGGCGGCCGCTCGCCTGGCCCAACTGCTGGGCGAGCCGGTGGGCCGCACCATCGGCTACCGCGTGCGGCTGGACAGCAAAGTGAGCAAGGAAACCCGCGTCGAGGTCATCACCGAAGGCATTCTCACGCGCATGATTCAGGACGACCCGGCGCTGGAAGGCGTGGCCGCCGTGGTGTTTGATGAATTTCATGAACGAAGCCTCAACGCCGACCTGGGCCTGGCGCTGGCGCTGGATGCGCAAGACGTGCTGCGGCCCGAGCTGCGGATTCTGATAATGAGCGCCACGCTAGAGGCGCAGCGGCTGGGCCAGTGGCTGCCCGCGCCGGTGGTGTCCTCGGCCGGTTTTTTGTTCCCGATTGACACGCATTACCTCGACCCGCGCCGCGCCTCGGCCCTACCCACCAAGCCCAACGAGAGGCTGGCCGAGCTGGTGCCGGCCCAGGTGCGGGCGGCCCTGAATACGCACCCGGAAGGCGACATCCTCGTGTTTCTGCCCGGCGTGGGTGACTTGCAGCGCAGCGCCCGCAAGCTCGAATCTTTACCTGACCACATCGACCTGCACCTGCTGCACGGCGAACTACCGCTCGAAACCCAGGATGCCGCGTTGCGCCCCGCCAAAGCCGGCCGGCGCAAGGTCATCCTCGCCACCAGCATTGCCGAAACCAGCCTCACCATCGAGGGCGTGCGGGTGGTGGTTGACGGCGGCTTTGCGCGGGTGCCGCGCTTCGTGCCACGCACCGGCTTCACCACCCTCGAAACCGTGCCAGTGGCCCGCGCCGCCGCCGACCAGCGCCGGGGCCGCGCCGGCCGCCTCGGCCCCGGCACCTGCTACCGCCTCTGGACCGAAGCCGAGCACCGCAACCTGCCCGCCCACCGCCCGCCCGAAATCCACACCGCCGACCTCAGCAGCCTGGTGCTGGAACTGGCCCTCTGGGGCGCGGCCGAACCCACGAGTTTGCGCTGGCTGGATGTGCCGCCGGCCGCCGCGTTTGGCCAGGCGCGGGAGCTGCTAGTCAGGCTGGGCGCGTTGGTAGGGCATGAGGGTAAGAGGGTGGGAGGGTATGAGGGGATTGGCAATGGTTCGTTCGAGTCAACTCCTACCCTCCTACCTTCCTACCCTCCTACCCTAAAACCAACGTCCCACGGCCGCAAGCTGGCCGCCCTGGGCCTGCCGCCGCGCCTGGGGCACCTCGTGGTGCGCGGGCAGGAGCTGGGCCACGGTACGGCGGCGGCAGCATTGGCCGCTTTGCTAGCCGAGCGCGACCTGCTGCGCTGGGCCTCCCCCACCGATACCCGCCCCGCCCCGCCCGACCTGCGCCTGCGCCTCGAAGCCCTGGCCAGTGGCCGGCCGCCCTTGCCGGGCCTGGCGCTGCACCACGCCACCTTGCAGCGCGTGCGCGACGTGGCCCGCAACCTGATGGGCCGCCTGGGCAAGTCCGCAGACTCACCCATTCACCATTTCACCAACTCACCGGTGGGCCTGCTCACCGCCCTGGCCTACCCCGACCGGCTGGCCCAGCGCGAAACTCCCGACCGCCTGCGCCTCGTGACCGGCCAGCGCGTGAGCCTGAACACCCTGGAGGTAGACCCGCAGGCCACGTTTTTCGCGGTGGCGCATCTGGCGGGCACGGCCTCGGCCCCGCGGGCTACGCTGGCCGCTCCGTTGGAGCAGGAGGAGATGGAATTAGCCTTCGCCGACCAGATTACGACCACCGACGAAGTTCGCTACGACCCCGCCACCCTGCGCGTGACCGGCCGGCGCGTGCGCCGCCTGGGTGCGCTGTTGCTGGACGAAAAAATCATCGGCCAGCCCGACGCGGTGTTGGTGGCGCAGGCGCTGCTGGCCTATTTGCAGGAAGCCGGCGTGAGCAAGCTGAACTGGACCGCCAGTGCCCGGCAGCTTCAGCAGCGGCTGGAGTTTCTGCGGCAGCATTTCCCCGCTTCTGAGGCAGTTGAGGAAAGCTGGCCCCCCTTCGACGACGAAACCCTGACCCAAGAGCTGGCCGACTGGCTGGGCCCGCACCTCCCGGGCCTCAAAACGCTGGCCGATGTGCAACGCCTCGACCTCTTCGAGCCGCTGCTGGCGCGTCTGCCGGGCGGCTGGAACCAGCGCCAGACGCTGGACCGCCTCGCTCCGGCCTCGCTGGAAGTACCCAGCGGCTCGCACATCACGCTCGATTACAGCGACGCGGCGGCCCCCGTTTTGGCCGTGAAGCTCCAGGAACTGTTCGGCCTGACCGAGACGCCCACCGTGGCCGGCGGGCGGGTGCCGCTGCTGCTGCACCTCCTTTCACCGGGCGGGCGGCCAGCCCAGGTCACCCGCGATTTGCGCAGCTTTTGGGAGAAGGGCTACTTCGAGGTCCGCAAGGATTTAAAGGGCCGCTACCCCCGCCACCCCTGGCCCGACAAGCCAATGGAGCACATTCCTACCCGGCTCACCAAGAAACGGCTGGGGCAATAGCTAACGGGCGGGCCAGTAAACCCGGCCAATGTTAAGTTTTGCCAATTTTACGTAACAATTACATAATACTGGGTAACAATTACGTAACTTAGGAGGGTGAAACACCTCTCCCTATTTTTCCTCTTAGCCTTGCTATGTGCAACGCGGCCTGCTGCTTACGGCCAAGGTGGCGGCGCACCCGTAGGTTGGGTAAAACTGAGCCTGGATTCGCCCTTGCGCGGGCGTTGGAGCCTCTATTCGGAAGTTGAGTCGCGCCAGGGCAACGCCCTGCTAGCCGCTCAGCACCTGGGCCGCGTGGGCTTTCGACTGCGTGTAGCGCCCAGCCTTAGCCTGACCACCGGCTACGTGCTCGCGGCCAACGACAGCGGCCGCCAAAACGGTGCCACGGCCCCCGAGCACCGTTTCTACCAGGAAATGGCCCTTGCCGATGTTGCTGGCCCTGTGCGCGCCAGCCACCGCCTGCGCGCCGAGGAGCGCTGGCTGCGCCCCACCCCGGAAGCCGCGTTTCAGTTTGCCCCGCGCCTGCGCTACCAGCTGCGGCTGCTGGTGCCGTTGCATTCGGGCGGCAAGCTGCCCGTGGGTGGCCTTTTTATCGTGGCCGCCGATGAGATTTTTGCCGGCCTGGGGCCAAGCAACGGCCGGAATTTCCTGGAAGAAAACCGCGCCAGCGCCGGCTTGGGCTTCCGTGCCAGCCGCCGCACCACGGTGGAAATGGCCTACCTGCACCAGACGCAGGCCGCTGATGTTGCGGGGCCGGGCCTTACCCGCAACGCGGTGCAGCTGAGTGTGGCCGTAGCAACACCCACTCGCGTAGCACTGGTTAGCCGCTAGGGCCGCTCATGGCCGCTACCGCTGTACTAAGCAGCCGTTATAGCAGGCTTTAACCATTGGATTGCTGCGACACAGCTTCGGCTGCAAAGCATCGCCCAGCGTTCGAAACTGCTAGCGCATCTCGTTCTCGTCCAGAAAGTTCTTGCCATCGGTGCGGGGCGAGTAGTGCCGGTGCAGCCAGCGGCTGAGGCCCCCGAGGCCCGGCAGCAGCACCCGCTCGGTGATGTTGGCCTGGTCGAGCTTGTCGCGCACTTCCCACTTGAGGCGGGCCGGCAGAATGATGCGGAAGTACAGGTCGGGCCGGTTGGCCAGCCAGTCGTGCAGCACGCTTTGGGCCGTGCTCATCAGCGAAAACAGCGCGTATTGGTGCACAATGCGGGCATCGAGGCTGGGCGGCTCCAGAAACAGCACGTAGGGCTCGGCCTGCAGTTCTTCCAGCTCGCGCAGGCTGCTGCTCACGGGCTGGAGCAGCTCCGAGGTAAAAACGTTGGAGCCTTCCTGCTGCAACGCCTGGCGCAGGCGCTGGGGCAGGTGCTCGGCGGCTTTCACGTAGTTCAGGGCCCAGATAATGCCGTCTTCGTGGTAGGCACCGAGGTCGTCGGTAGCGAAGTGGAGGGCCACGTAGGGCGAATACGTCCAGTCGAGCAGACGCGTGGGCAGGCCGTGGTGCTGGGCCAGGGCCAGCCAGTCCCAGGTGCTGGCCGCCTGCGTGGGCATGGTGGTATCGGTGGTATCGCGGGCGTACTTGCGGAAATTGCGCAGCAAGTGGTGTTCCAATTGGTGGTACGCACCGCCGAGGCGCTGCAAGCTGGTATCGAGCTGGAAGTGGCGCGAACGGCCGCCCCGGTACACAAACGGCGACCGAAACCGCCCAATGCGCGCATCCCAGGTATTTTGGAAAAGCAGCCGTTGCAGGTCCTCCCAGGAAGTGGCTTCGTAGTCGTTGGCGGAAACAAACATGGGTTTCAGGTTGAGGACGCAAGAACGGCAAACTCCCCTCCTTTTTTGAATGAGGGGACATTTTGCTGAAAGCAAAATTGGGGTGGTGAAATCGTTGAACGATACCCGGACGAGTTGTTCGCCTATCGTTCAACGATTTCACCACCCCCGTTTTTGCTTTGCAAAAACTCCCCTCCTTGAAAAAAGGAAGGGAGTTGTCGTTCTACTCGCCAGCCGGAAAGTCCGCGGCGTCGCCCATCTCGGCGTATTGCTCCAACTCTTTGGTGAGGCCGGCAAACTTGTCGCGGGCACCCTTCACGGCGGCTTTGCCGAGGGGCAGGTGCAGCGGCGGGTTCTCCATTTGCACTACCTCGTACATGGCGTGGGCGGCGCGCACGGGGTCGCCGGGCTGGCGGCCGCTGTAGCCCTGAATGCCGCGCAGATTTTCGCCCACGGTAGCTTGGTAGTCCTCAATTTTGGTATCGGCGATGGTAGCCGACTCGCCCGCCCACTTGGTGCGGAAACCGCTGGGCTCAATGTTGGTAACCTTGATGCCCAGTGGCCCCACCTGCTGGCTCAGGCTCTCGCCAATGGCTTCGAGCGCAAACTTCGAGGCGTTGTAGATGCCCACGCCGGGGAAGGTTTTCAGCCCGCCGATGCTCGTGATGTTGAGCACGTGGCCTGAGCGCTGCTTGCGCAGCTGGGGCAGCACGGCCCGCAGCACGTGCAGCACGCCGAACACGTTCACGTCGAACTGGCGGTGCACTTCCTCAGCCGGCACTTCTTCGATGCTGCCCATGGAGCCGTAGCCGGCATTGTTGACAATCACATCGAGCTGGCCGAAGTGGGCAATGGCGTCGGCCACGGCGGTTTTCACCTGAGCTTCGTTGGTCACGTCGGCCACCACGCCGAGGGTGCGGCCGTCGATTTTTTTGGTAAACTCCTCCGCCTGCTCGGGCTTGCGGAAGGTGGCGGCCACGCGGTCGCCTTTTTCGAGAACGTAGTCGGCCAGGGCTTCGCCGAAGCCGGACGAGGCCCCGGTGATGAACCAGGTTTTGGCAGTGGAATCAGACATAAGCGTCGTTTATATAAAATGGTAGGTGCTAAGACGGGTTGGGGCCGCGAATTGTTTGGGCGGGCGGCGCGGGCGCAAAGAATTCGCGGGCGCAAAGAATTAATGTAGCAACCTGCTTTTCACTGTCCCGCAACCCAACTTCCCGCCGTACCTTTGACTGGCAAAAGGCACTAACCCCCAACCCCTTTTGCCATGGCGGATTCCGCAACCCCTAAAATTGCCTTCGAGGCTCTCACCTACGACGACGTGCTGCTGCTGCCAGCGTACTCCGAGGTTTTGCCCCGCGACTGCGACACCGGCACCCGCCTCACCCCCAACATCCGGCTGCAGACCCCGCTGATTTCGGCGGCTATGGACACCGTGACCGAGGCCGATATGGCCATTGCTATGGCGCAGGAAGGCGGCCTGGGCATCATTCACAAGAATATGTCCATCAAGGCGCAGGCCGAGCAGGTGCGCCGTGTCAAGCGCAGCGAGTCGGCCCTGATTCAGGACCCCTTCACCCTGCCGCCCACCGCCACCCTGGCCGACGCCCGCCAGTTGATGCGCAAGCACAACATCGGCGGCATCCCGGTGGTGAACGGCAACCACGTGCTCGAAGGCATCCTCACCAGCCGCGACCTGCGCTTCGAGAAAGACATGAACCAGTCCGTGACGACGGTAATGGTGCCCCTGGCCCGCCTCGTGACGGCACCCGCCGGCATCACCCAGGCGGCGGCCGAAACCCTGCTTACCGACAGCAAAGTCGACAAGCTGCCGCTGGTGGATAGCGAAGGCCGCCTCGCCGGTTTGATGACGTACAAGGATATCCGCAAGCGCCGCCGCTCCCCCAATGCCAGCAAGGACAGCCAGGGCCGCCTGCGCGTGGGGGCCGCTGTGGGCGTCACGCCCGACTTGCTCCAGCGCGTGGCCGCCCTCGTGGAGGCCGGCGTGGACCTCGTGAGCCTCGACACGGCCCACGGACACTCGAAAGGCGTGCTCGAAGCCGTGCGCGCCATCAAAACTGCGCACCCCAACCTGGACGTGATGGCCGGCAACGTGGCCACCGCCGCCGGTGCCAAAGCCTTGGCCGACGCCGGGGCCGACTGCGTGAAGGTGGGTATAGGTTCGGGCTCCATATGCACCACGCGCATCATTGCCGGCATTGGCATGCCGCAGTTCACGGCCGTGCTCGAAGCTGCCCGCGGTTTGTCCGGTACCGGCGTGACGCTGGTGTCCGACGGCGGCAGCAAGTTTTCGGGCGACATCGTGAAAGCCCTGGCCGGCGGGGCAGCCGCCGTAATGGTGGGCTCGCTGCTAGCCGGCACCGAAGAAGCCCCCGGCGACCTCATCATTTACGAAGGCCGCAAGTACAAGTCCTACCGTGGCATGGGTTCGCTGGAGGCCATGCAAGACGGCAGCAAAGACCGCTACTTCCAGGACGCCGAGGACGACGTGAAGAAGCTGGTGCCCGAAGGCATTGTGGGCCGCGTGCCCTTCAAGGGCAATGTTTCGGAGGTGATTTACCAGCTGGCGGGCGGCCTGCGGGCCGGCATGGGCTACGTGGGGGCGGCCAACATTGCGGCCCTGCAAACGGCGCAGTTCGTGCGCATTACCGGAGCGGGCCTACGCGAGTCGCACCCCCACGATGTGCAAATCACGCGGGAGGCCCCGAATTATTCGAGCCGGTAAGGGCAATTCTTAGCCGTTGTTTATCAACGAGTAGCGCCAGTTATTGCTGGCGCTACTCGTTTTATTCAATTCCGAATATGGGAATTAGATTTAAGCCGCCGATTGTATCTTGCACGCCGGTTGGGCGTATGCCAAGACGCAATGGGCTGGTTTGCTTGTGTTATTCCTAGTTTTTGTCAGTGCGTCATCCGCTACTCTACTTCGGTTTTTTGTTTGCCCTGCTTAGCGGAGGCGTAGCGGTAGCCGGCCTGTTGGGCGCAGGCGAAGCAGCGGGCCACCCGTGGCTAACGGGCCTGCTGCTGGCCGCCGCTTTGGGCTTACTGGGCTTATTGGCCACGTTGTTTCGGCGCAAGCCGGTAGCGGCCGTGCCACGCCGGGCCGAACTTGAGAGTCTGCGGCGCCTCACCCAAATTATTCAGCGCGGCCAGACTTCGGCCGAGGTCTACCGCGTCCTGCTGGAGTCGGCCGTGGATACCGTAGGGGCTGATGCCGCCTGGCTCGACCTCGAACCCAGCCACGCCGGCGCGGAACCGGCCGAAACCACCTACTATTTTGCCCTCACCCCGGCGCAGGCCGACGGCATCCGCAACCGCCTGCAACGGCACGACCTGCCCGAAGGCGAGTTCATCACCAACGACCTGAACCGGCGGGCGGGTTTTGAAGGCACCGCGCAGCCGTTTCGCTCGCTGCTGCAACTGCCTCTGCGGGGCCTGCATTTCAACTACGGAATGCTCTACCTCCTCAAAGCAGAGCCGAATACCTTCAACCGCGAAGACCTCAGCATCCTGCAAACCTTCGCCAGCCAAGCCGTGCTGAGCATCGAAAACCTGGAGCTGATGCAGACCTCCCTGGCCAACCAGCGCACCCAGGAAGAGCTCAAGATTGCCTCCCAGGTCCAGGACAGCCTCATTCCCAAGAACCTGCCCACCGATAACTGGTTCGATATCAGCTCACACTCGCTGGCGGCCAAGGAAGTAGGCGGCGATTTCTACGACTTCCTGCACCTGCCGGGCCGGCGCCTGGCCGTCATCATCGGCGACGTGAGCGGCAAGGGCGTCACGGCGGCCTTCCACATGGCCCAGATGAAAGGCATCTTTCACTCGCTGATGCAGGAAAACCCGCTGGCCAAAAACGAGCGCGACAAGTTCCCGGTACCCAGCAAGTTTATGGCGCAGGCCAATGCCGCCCTCGTGCATTGCCTGGAGAAGTCGTCGTTCATTACCTCGTCGCTCTACATCATTGACTACGAGCAGGGTGGCTTCGTGTTTGCCCGCGCCGGCCACTGCCACACGCTGTATTACCACGCCCTGCGCGAAGAGGTCTTTTACTTCGAATCGACGGGCCTGGGGCTGGGCATTATCCGGAACGACTCATACGAGAAGCACATCAAAAACCAGTTTTACGACTACAGCCCCGGCGATGTGATGGTGATTTACACCGATGGCATTGTAGAGGCTCGCGGCGGCAACGGTACCGACGAGTACGGCGAGGACCGCCTCAAGCTACGGCTGGAAGAAAGTTATTTTCAGGAAGCCGACGACATTAAAACATACATCCTCGACGACCTCAACGCCTTTACGCACGGGCATCCCATCCACGACGACCAAACCCTGCTCGTCGTTAAATTCAAGTCGGCCCAACCTCTACTATAGGCCTGACGTATCGACCTCATTATGAAAGTTACTGCGCAACCCTCCGCTGACACCCTCACCCTCCTGCTCGACGGCGAGCTGGACGCTAGCTCCGCCATTGTGCTTGACACCGAGCTTGCTAAACCCGACATCCTCAACTACACCAAAGTGCTCATCGACTGCGCCAAACTGAGCTACATCTCCTCAGCGGGCTTGGGCGTGTTCATTTCCCACCTCCAGCGTTTCCAAGATGCCAACGTAAAGCTGGTGTTTTTCAACATGCAGGAAAAGGTTTTCAACGTATTCGAAATCCTGGGTCTGGACGCTTTGATGACCATCGTACCCAGCGTTGCCGAAGCCGAAGCAGCCTGAAAATAATTATAAATTTTGAATTATAAATTATGAATTGTGAATAGGATGCCAAAGCGCAATCCATTCATAATTCATAATTTATAATTTATAATTCTTCCAATGAAGTCTGCCCTCCGCATTGCTTGCTCACGCGCTCACCTTCAGCAGGTGCGTGATTTTGTGCGGGCTTACCTCAGCAGCCGGCAGTTGCCCGAAGTGACGATAAACCAAGTGGTACTGGCGGTAGATGAGGTGGTGGCCAACTTCATTATCCACGCCAATGGCGAGGACGAAACCCAGTTTCTGGACCTAGAGCTGGCCTTCGACAATCACGACCTGAACGTGGAAATCGCCGACAATAGCGAAAACCTGTTCCTGCCCGGGCCCCACCAAAGCCCCGACCTGAGCGATTACATCCGCCAGGGCCGCAAGGGCGGCATGGGCATGACGCTGGTCAACCGCCTAATGGACCGGGTCGAGTTCTTCACCCGGGGCAAGCACACGGTTTGCCACCTGAGCAAGCACTTAGCCTAGGGAAGAAGCCCACAAGTGAGCGTCCTGCCGGGCTGGCCGATGCATCTCGACTGTGATGGTAGTCAGTTACTACCGCAGTTCAGGTGCATCGGCCGGCGCGGCAGGACGCTTTTATTTCCAGTTTGGCGGCCCGCAATTCCTCTGTTCGGCCGCGGGCACCATTTCCCCCCGGAAATTAGTTAATTTCGCACCGGTAATTTCATGCCCGGGCCGTTGGTTTCATCCCGCCCGGCCAATCCGTTTCCTTGCTTTTCTTATGCACAAACGCATTTTGTACGCCGGCGCTGCCGCTGTTACACTGCTGGCTGGCTGCCAGGCTTCTAAACCAGCCGCATCGGCCGCCACGGCCGCTTCTACTACGGGGCCCATGGTCGAAATGCTGGGGGACTACCCGGTACCAGCCAACGAGTTTGCCTACGTGTACCGCAAAAACAACAGCTCGGCCGCCGACTACGGCACCCGTCAAAGCGTCAACGATTACCTGGACCTCTACACCAATTTCCGCCTCAAAGTGCTGGAAGCGGAACAGAAGGGCCTCGACACCACCGAGGCCTTCAAGCGCGAGCTGGATGGCTACCGGCAGCAGCTGGCCCAGCCCTACCTC